>DATEAT010000032.1:0-4979 GCA_035288225.1 Anaerolineales bacterium
ATGGAGAAACACGTCCGCTTTGCGGGTGGGACGGCATCCGAAGACGGCTCGACTTCGGAAGACGTGCGGGACCGGCAATTCGGGAACCGCCTCAATAGCTACTACGATAGCGTTGTCGCTGTTGTTCGCGGCGCAGATACCATCCAGATCTTTGGGCCCGGCGAGGCCAAGGGGGAGTTGTCCAAACGACTTGAGCACGCAGGACTCCAAGGTCAAGTCCTTGCCATTGAAACCGTCGACAAGATGACAGATCGCCAGATCGCAGCCAAAGTTCGAGAGCACTTTCCGGCCTAGAGTGAGGCAGATCAATACCGAATGACGAGGTTAATATGCGTGGCCAACGACAGATCGCAGTTGAGGAAGCTCGTTCGACCGGAATGCGACTCGGCCTCGACTGGGCGAAGACCGACCTGCAGCAGTTTCGGCGCGGGCTCGAGGTGGAACTCGAACACGGCTCCCGCGATCCGCAGACCAACGTAACGGATGACGACCTGATCCTTACCGGCAAAATCGCCTGGGCGCACTTGAAAGAGATACGGGACTACTATACACGGCTAGATCAGCTCGAGGCCGAGGCAAAGGCCCAAGGCTAGACGATTGGCTGCTAGGCCGTTGGACGATGAAAGCATCGATCAAGTCGGCGCGGCCTGCATCTCGAGGCTGCGCCTTGGCTGATTGTGCCGACATTGCCCGCTTGTGCGTAGTTCGGAGATTTTAACGGGATTGCCGAACAATACACCGGATGTTGCGGGGAATCCTGCTGGCGGAAATCAGGCTTTGATTCCTGGTTGACTCATCGATGTGCCGCCCACGAAGAGCGAGGCGGACGTCAAATGGGCTACGTCGCAGATGAGAAGTGCCCCCAACGAGTTTCGAACTCGTGTTTTGGCCTTGAGAGGGCCACGTCCTGGGCCGCTAGACGATGGGGGCCCGAGATAGCAAGCGCCCAACCGGGCGCCTAGTGCGCAGCATTCTAACATGGGGCCATGGGTCGGTCAAACGATTCACCCCGACCTCGGCCGGAGGTAGTCAAACCTGGTCGGCCGGCGAAGGCACACCGCTCTCTCGAACCGGCGGATCTCGCGCCGTGAAGCGGTCAGGCCCTTCTGTTTGACGCCCCTTCCCGCTTGCGGTTATAATCCCCGAGCTTCCCCCAGGGAAGCGCTTTCCTAATTGCTCGCGGCGAATCGCGTCCCCTCGGACTCCCAAGAATGGCCCTCCAGGGCAATCTGCACGATTTTAGCGTGACCCAGCTTCTCAATCTGGTCCACCTGGCCCGCAAGACGGGGACGCTTACTATCCAGGGAACGAACGACCACGCCAGCCTCTCCTTTGCCGAGGGTAAACTGATCTACGGGCAGAGCCGCTCCAGCGACGGCACGCTGATCTCGATCCTCCTGGCCGGCAAACAAATCTCCGAAGAACAAGCTCAGCTCCTGCGCTCGCGACCTCAGGCCTCGAACGACAAAGAGCTGGGGCTGCTGCTCATTCACGCCGGATACCTCACTCAACCCGCCATCCTGCAGGCGGTGCAGAAGTACATCACCGAGTTGGTGCTGCGCCTATTCACCTGGAGTGAAGGCGGCTTCCGCTTCCACAGCGGCGTGCTGCCCCCCGAAGACCGCATCACCGTGCGCCTCGACCTTGAGAACCTGATCATGGAGGGCGCGCGGCGTATGAAGGAGTGGGAGCGCCTGCAGGAGGAGCTGCCCAACCTGGACGTAGCACTCAAGTTCACCGACCGGCCGGATTCGCGGCTACGTAATATCAACCTGAGCGTCGAGGAATGGCGGGTGGTGTCGTATGTCAACCCGAAAAACACCATCCGTCAGATCGCACGGGCCAATCGCCTGAGCGACATCGAGATCCGCCGCATCGTCTACGGGCTGATGCAAGCGGGCATCGTCGAAAGTATCCGCCTGGAGGGCGATACCGCTCCACGCCCGCCGGTCATTCAGCCGCTGGCCAAGGGGCCAGACCAAGTGTCGCTCATCAACCGCCTGATCACACGCATTCGGTCTTTGTGAGGATCGCAGGGTGTCAATCCGCACTGTCAAGATGGTGGTGACCGGCCCCTTCAATTCGGGGAAGACCGCCTTTATCCACTCGGTCAGCGAGATCGATGTGGTTTCCACCGAGCGCAAGATCACGCTCCAGGCGGAAAAGATAAAGGACACCACCACGGTTGCCATGGATTTTGGGCGCATCAGCGTCGACGAGGAGCTGGTGCTGTATTTGTTCGGCACCCCCGGCCAAAAGCGCTTCGACTTCATGTGGGAGATCCTCTCGGAGGGCATGCTCGGCTTTGTGGTCATGGTCGACAGCACACGCCCTGAGACGTTTCGCGAGGCGCGCTATATCATGGAGACCTTCCGCGCCTACGCGCCCACACCTTTCGTCGTGGCCGCCAACAAACAAGATCATCCGGATGCCTGGTCGATCGAGGACCTGCGCATTGCCTTGCGTCTCGATCCGCAAGTCCGATGCCTGGAGTGTGTCGCAACCGAGCGCGAGAAGGTGAAGAACGTCCTGCTCGAGCTGCTGTACTGCATTCTCGAAGAAGTTCAGGAGTGACACAGGCCTCGGGCCGCTCCCAGCCTCGGCCAACCCCCCTATGACCGACCCATCCGCCTCCGCTCTGCAAAGTCCGTCGCCCGCGGGTTCATTCCCCTACCGGTTCGGGCGCATTGTGCTGCTCGCCTGGGAAGAAGTGCTGGGCAAGGAGGCCTTCGAGCGCGTTCTGCGGGAGGCCGATGACCCTGGCTTGCAGGCCGTGCGTCTCGCCGATCCGCTCCCCGCCCGCTTCAAGCTCGAGGCGCTCGGCCAAGTGGAGGGTGCTCTCGACACGCTGTATGGCGAGCAGGCGGGGCGGGGCATGAGCTTGCGCGCCGGCCGCATCGCCCTGCGCAAAGGCCTGCGCGAGATCGCCGGAGCGCTCACCGCCTCGCCGCAATGCCGCGGCCTGCGCAGTCTGCCGCTGCAATCGCGGATCCAGCGCGGGGCCGAGCTGCTCGCGGAAGTTTTTAACCGCAACAGCGATCAGGTGGTGCGGCTGGCCACGGAGGGTCGATCGCTGCTGTGGACCAACGAGCGCTGCCCCTACTGCTTTGGCCGGCACACCCAGCGCGCGTGCTGCCACCTGCTCGTGGGCACTTTCCAGGAAGGCCTGGCCTGGCTGAGTGGTGGCAAGCACTTCGCCGTCGAAGAAGTGACCTGCGCTGCGCGCGGCGACCCGGCCTGCACCTTTCGCATGGCCACCGCCCCCCTCGAGTAAGTACTTCGCCCTGCCAGCGATTGGCCCGCAGCGCCGGCGACGGGCCGAAGATCGTGCAACCCCAGACCGTCGCCTGTGGCCAGGGCATGCTCGCCTCGCCGACCCCGCCAAGGATTTGCCTCGATGCAGCACATGATGCGTGCCGCCCAGCTCGATCAACCGGCCCCCATTGAGCAGCGCCCGTTGGTGCTGCGCACCGTCGCGCGACCCGAACCCAGCTCCAGCGAGATCCGCTTGCGGGTACTGGTCTGCGGCGTGTGCCACACCGACCTGCACACGGTGGAGGGTGAGCTCTCCCTGCCGCGGCTGCCCCTCATACCGGGCCATCAGGTGGTCGGCGAGGTCGAGAGCATTGGCCCCGCGGTGGCGGGGTGGAAGCTCGGCGAGCAGGCCGGGGTCCCCTGGCTCAATAGCGCATGCGGACGGTGTGCATTCTGCGCTCGCGGCGAGGAGAACCTGTGCGACAGCGCGCGCTTTACCGGCCTCTCAACCGATGGGGGCTACGCCGAGTATCTAACCATCGACCCGGCGTTCGCCGTCCGCTTGCCCCGTGGACTTGCGGCGCGCCAGTCTGCCCCGCTCTTGTGCGCCGGCATCATTGGCTACCGCGCCCTGCGCCTCGCGCAGGTGCAGCCGGGAGAGCGAGTGGGCCTGTTCGGCTTCGGCGCGAGCGCCCACTTGGCCATCCAAGTCGCCCGCTTCTGGCATTGCGAGGTGTATGCATTTACTCGCGGCGAGGGCCATCGCCGGCAGGCCGAGGCGCTCGGCGCCGCCTGGGTGGGATCAGCCGACGAGAAACCGCCCGCGGATCTCGACCGCGCAATCATCTTCGCGCCGGCGGGTGCACTCGTGCCCCTGGCGCTCGAGCGTCTGCGCAAGGGAGGGACCCTGGCAATCAACGCCATCCACATGAGCCCCCTGCCCTCGATGCCGTATGCGCTTGTCTACGGTGAGCGCACATTGCGCACGGTCGCGAACGCCACCCGCCGTGACGCGCAGGAGTTCATCCGGCTGGCCGAAGCGATTCCTATTCACGCAGAAGTGACAGAGTTCCCGCTGGCCGAGGCCAACACCGCCTTGGCCCAGCTCAAGGCCGGCCGCCTCACGGGGGCCGCTGTGCTCCGCGTAGCCGCCGATTAGGGCACTCCTCGCCTCACATTTCACAGCAAGCACGCACCACCTCATCGACTTTCATCGCCAGTAGGCCGCGGCACGGGTTAGGGCACGTCACAGCGTGCCCCTCCCGTCATTGCGATGATGCGAGGACGCAAGGGGTGCTTTCGCGTGAGTTGTCTACATGATCCCTTGGGGCCAGCGGCCCCTCGCATTGATCGAGGGAGTGCGTCGATCGCTGTGACGGGGGGTTCAATTCCCTCGCGTGCGGCGAGAGGAGTCCGCGAAGCGAATCAGCCGCACGAGACATCGCTGAGAGTCGAGTCCCTTCGCCTGTTGGGCCAGGCGCGCCAGCGAGGCCGGTCGTACTGCGCCTCGCGTACGGCGGGCACCGCTCTCCCCCGCAGGCAATTGCCGGGCGAGGGCGGCAACCACGGCCAGTTGCGCCACGAGGCGGGTTTCATCCAGCGTCGCCCTGCGCTCGAGGAGTTGCTGCATGCGCCGCATGATCTTGCGCACCAGGTTGAGGTCGGAGTGGATCGCCGCGTGGGCCTGCAGGTCATCGAGCGGCGCGCTCCGGCGCACGCTGCGC
>DATEAT010000033.1:0-2178 GCA_035288225.1 Anaerolineales bacterium
CGGGGACGTGCCGGACTTCTTGGCTGGCTTGGAGGAGCGCCGAGAACCCTACATTGGCCAGGTGGGCAAGACCTTTGGAACGCGTCTGCCCGGCGAGGTAGCGGTCGCAGCAATGCACCCTATTCCTCCGGCAAAGTGGCCTGGACGGAAGCGTAAGGATGGCACGACGCCGGATGGCCCGCCTCCTCGTTCTGGCCGACCGCGCAACCACCCGCATCCAGTACAGGTGGCGCCCTTGCACACCGCACAATCCCTGACCAATGCCATCCCACTGAACCAATGGGACACAGTGACGGTCATTGATCGAGATGAGAATCCCGTCCAGCGCCTGGCGTGTCGCATTCGGGTGCATCGAGCAGTTGGTGACATGACGGGGGCAGAGGGTTGGCTGATTGGTGAGCCCGCCTCCGGCGGGGGCGAGGACGACGATGCGAAATGGTACTTTGCTTGGCACTTGGACCAGTATGCGCTGCCTGCTCAACTGCAGTTTGCCCATCGCCGCTGGACTATTGAGCGCTTTCACGAAGACGGTAAGCAAGTGTTGGGGATGGGGGACTACCAGGGTCGTTTCTGGCCCGGAATGCATCGGCACCTGGCTCTCGTCTGTTTGATCTGGTCGTGCGCCCTGTTGGACACCGCGCAGGCCGATCCTGTGGCGGCGGTTTTTCCCCCTCACGACCAATCTGTTGGAAGCACGTCGCCAACTACTAGCCCAGTTAGTGATCACGGTTCACTGCCCATTCTGTCAATCCCGCGTGCCAATACCGACGCTGGCAGTCATCCGAGCTAGAACCAGGGCGCCTACATAAAGACGCCAAAGTAGTGTTAGACAGGTGCGCTAGTCCGATTGATCTGTCCAAGAAGGCTGTAGGGCAACACCCTCGGTATATGCACCTACGACTAGCGGCTCAATTCCGCATTCCGAACTCCGCATTCCACATTTGGTTGACTTTCCACAGGTAGTGCGTATACTATGCGGAGACTTCCCAGCTACCGCCGTGGCTGTCTTGCCGGTGTGTCGGCACGGTTTTGCACCTGCCATCGCGCCTCTCCAGCCTCGATCGTTACCTCCTGTTACACGCCCCGCGGCCGTCGTGCGGGTTCGAAGCTGAAACGGGAACGTCAGGGAGGATCATGCTTGCATGATTGAGTCGCTCTTACTTACCGACGATCAGAAGATGTTTCGTCAGGTAATCCGCGAATGGTGCCAGAAGGAATGGGAGCCCCATCGCGAAGAGTACCTGGAGATGGGGCCGACGTGCTGGCCGTGGGAGAAAGTCATCCTTCGGCAGATGGGTGAGCTGGGCGTGCTGGGGCTGCGCATCCCCGAGGAGTATGGCGGGGCCGGCGGTGGCGTGGTGGATCAGGTCATTCTCTTCGAGGAAGGCGGCCGCTATCAGGCTCCATTTCCCCTCACGAGCATTAGCGCCACGTGCAAGAACCTGGCGGAGTTCGGCAGCGAGGAGCTCAAGCGCGAGTGGCTGCCCAGGCTGGCCCGGGGCGACGTGCTGGGCGCCTTCGCTCAGAGCGAGCCCGACGCTGGCTCGGACGCGCCGGCCATGCGCACCACGGCCGTGCAGGACGGGGACGAGTGGGTCATCAATGGCACCAAGCGCTGGATCACCAACGCGGAGTACGCCCACGTCTTCTTTGTGGTAGCCAAGACCAATCCCTCGAAGCGGGGCGACGGTATCAGCGCTTTCCTGGTGGAGCGGGACAACCCGGGCTTCACTATCGGGAAGCTGGAGGACCTCATCGGCTTCAACCTCGAACCGGGCAGCGAGCTGTACTTCGATGACTGTCGCATTCCCAGAGAGAACCTGGTCGTCAGCGAGGGCGGCGTTTTCCGTCGGATGATGAAAGAATTCAACGGCGAGCGGCTCGGGAACGCAGCCTGGTGCCTGGGCTTCGCCCAGACCGCCTTCGATCTGGCCCTGCGGTACTCGCGAGAGCGCGAGGCCTTTGGCCAGCCGATTAGCAACTTTCAGGGTATACAGTGGATGCTGGCCGACATGTCGGTGCAACTCGAGGCGACCCGCTTGCTCATCTACAATGCCGCCCATCTTGCAGACCAGGGGAAGAACGTGGCCCGCGAGGCTTCCACGGCCAAGCTCTTTGCCAACGAGATGGTGCGGAAGGTCTGCGACGACGCCATCCAACTCCACGGCGCCAACGGCG
>DATEAT010000034.1:0-8029 GCA_035288225.1 Anaerolineales bacterium
CACGGCGATCTTCGCGACCCCGGAGTGCATCTGGTTAGATAGGGTCCGCGAATCCGGTTTCGAGCAGCTCCTTTCTCTCGGGCTGACGGTGGTGCCTTTCACCGCACCCTCCTGCATCGAGTGACAGGCAACCCCAGCCAATAGCCAGTGCCATGCGAACGCTTCCACGGAGCGTGTCGCTGCGTTCGTTGTCGCCCGTGATGCAGGGAGCGGCCCGGAGCAGCCGCGGACGATTGGCCTGGCTGTTGACACCAACCTGCCACAGAAAAACGCTATGATATGGGGCATGGCCGCTCGCATCCTCATTGTCGACGACGAACCCGCTGTGACCGATCTGCTCGCCTACAATTTGCGCGCTGCCAACTTCGAGGTGCTGGTCGCCGCGGACGGACGGGAGGCCCTCAGACTGGCGCGCGATGCCGAGCCGGACCTTGTCCTGCTCGACTTGATGATCCCCGAGGTAGATGGGCTTGAGGTCTGCCGCGAACTGCGCAAGTCCAGCTCAGTCCCGGTGATTATGATTACCGCCCGGGGTGAGGAAACCGACCGTGTCGTTGGGCTGGAACTTGGCGCGGATGATTACGTTTGCAAGCCCTTCAGCGTTCGCGAGTTGATGGCGCGCATCAAGGCCGTTCTGCGTCGGCGCCAGGCCAGCGAGAACGACAACAAGATCTCCAACGTCTTACGTGGCAAGGGAGGATTGCGGCTGGAGACAATGAGCCGCGTGGTCACCGCGGGAGGTGCTGCCCTGCCGCTCACCCGTCTGGAATTCGACCTCTTATTCCTGTTGCTCAGTAACCCTGGCCACGTGCTCAGCCGCGAGCACCTGCTGCAGCAAGCCTGGGGCTACGATTTCGTGGGGGACACTCGCACTGTGGATAGCGCCATCAAGCGCCTGCGCGCCAAACTTCGCGCCGCCTCGGTTGAGACGGACTGCATTGAAACCGTGCGCGGCATCGGCTACCGTCTCAGCACCTGATATGCCTGCTCCTTTGCGCACTCGCCTCTTCTGGAATCACTTGGCCACCCTGCTCCTGGGAATGGGTTTGGTCGGGCTGCTTTCGTGGCGGGCCGTGGAAGCGCAATACGAGAGCACGCTGCGCGAGAACTTGCTGGCGCAGGCGCAGCTGGCGGCCGCCGCGCTCCTCGGCCAGACGCTACCACCGGCATCCGGCGAACCCTATCTTCAAACGTCGAACATTCAACCCGGCATCCACACGCGTGTGTTGGGGGACCAAGGGGCGGTGATTGTGGGCCTGTCCGCAACCCAAGGGGATGGCTTGGTTCTGGTTCCACCTGCGGAGAACACCTCGTCTACAACCCCCACGGAGTTGCTGCAGCGGCCGGAGATCGCCCAGGCTCTGCAAGGCCTACCGGCCACTGCCATACGGCGCATACCGGCCGTGCAAAACCGGCGGGTGTTGTACGCTGCCGCGCCGATTCTCGCAGACGATGGCAACGTATCCGGATTGGTGTACTTAGCCATGCCGCTGCCCACGGCCGGTTTGCCTGCCAGTCTGGTGGTGAGCCTCGCGGCGGCTGCCCTGGTAGCCGTGTTGCTGGCTGCACTCACAGGTTCATTGCTCGCCCGCCGCATCGCCCGCCCCGTCGAGAAATTCGAGCGTGCCGCGGCAGCCGTGTGTGCGGGTGATCTGAACCAGCACGTCCCGGCGGAGGGGGGCATCCGCGAATTAGACAGCCTCGGGCGCGCCTTCAACCAAATGACCGAGAGTCTGCGCCAATCTGAGCAGGCCAAGAATTCCTTCGTCGCCGATGTCACTCACGAGCTCCGGACCCCACTGACGGTCATCAAAGGAACGATCGAGACCTTGGAAGACGGTGCCCTTTCGGATACCGCTGGGCGCGGCCCGCTGCTGACTTCCATGCATCGGGAAACCGACCGCCTCATCCGCCTGGTCAACGGTCTGCTGGTGCTCATCCGCGCCGACGCCGGGACGCTCAACCTAACCCTTCGCCCGCTCGACTTGGCCGAATTAGCGCGCGGCCGCTGTGATCATCTCGCGCCGCTGGCTGCCCGACGCAAGGTGCAGCTTGTGGTGAAAGCAGTGAGCACAACGGCCGTCCCCTGCGCCTTAGGGGACCCGGACCGTGTGTCGCAAGTAATCGACAATCTGCTCGACAACGCCATCCGCCTCAGCCCGGAGGGGTCGACCGTGGAGGTCGAGATTCGCCGACAGTGTCGCGAGTGCGAATGTGCTGTGCATGATCAGGGACCGGGCATCCCCGCTGAGCACCTGCCACACATCTTCGAGCGCTTCTACCGTGTGGACTCATCGCGCAACCGGCAGAGCGGCGGAGCGGGATTGGGGCTGGCCATTGCCCAGGCGTTGATCGTGGCCCAGGGAGGCCGCATTGACGCCGAAAGCTGCGTAGGCAAAGGGACGATATTGCGCTTCTTTCTGCCCGCAGGCGAGGATTGCCGCCCAACTGACCAACGACTGACACGTACCTGACCGCGTCCATTGCTATGCTTCGTGGGAGACTGTCCTAAGGGAGGTTACCCATGAAGCGAATTCCATCACTCCTCAACACGGTTCTGGCTGCACTGCTGGTCGTCCTCGTTTTTCCAGTCGGCTTGTCCAATGTTAGCGCTCGGCTCCCCACGCCCGCAACGACTCCACAACCTCCGGTGACGTGCAACTCCAGCCGCACGGTGTACGTAACGGGCGCGGCGACCATCAATGTCGTCCCCGACCGGGCGCTCATCCAGCTTGGGGTGCAGTCGAACGGCGCGACCCCCACCGCGGTCCAGTCCGCCAACTCAGCCGCGATTCAGAGGGTGATCAAAGCGCTGCAAGCTCGCGGCGTCGCCGCGAAGGACATCGCCACCGATCTGTACGTTATTGAGCCGGTTTACGAGGACTACGACTCGCTCTACATCAAAGGCTATCGAATTAACAACGTCGTGGCCGTCACCTTGCGGGATGTGAAGAAGTCCGGCCCAATCCTGGTAGCCGCGCTGGAGGCGGGCGCAAACCAAGTCGTCAATGTGGAGTTCTACACCAGCGAATTGCGCAAGTACCGCGACCAGGCGCGCGACCTGGCCATGAAAGCGGCCCACGAAAAGGCGCAGGCGCTGGCATCTGCCGCATCGGCTCAGGCCGACTGCGCCCTGAACATCAGCGAGAACTCTTGGTCCTACTACAACGGTTGGTGGTATGGCCGCAACCCGGGCAACTGGGCGCAGAACGTCGTTCAGAACGCGGCCAGCGGCTCTGGATCGAGTGGCACCGCCGGCGACGAACCCATCAGCCTGGGGCAGATATCCGTCAAGGCCGAGGTGAGCGTGTCTTTCGGTTTGAAGTGAGAAGAGTGCACCACCGGGTTGTGTGCTGGCGATAACTTCGTCCGAAAGTATTGAGGGGCGCAGGATCCAATGACGGGACACTCTAGCGAGCGGGATGGAGTGTAAGCGGGGCGGGGTACGCCCCAGGGTAACGAACCTGCGAGCAGAACGATCAGGCTCCAGATGAGAAGGACCGAGGCTCAAATGGCCTCGGTCCTTTGCGTTGGCGATGGGGCCACGCCGCGCCTGCCCCCTGGACAGTGGCTCCAGTTGCGCAGGCGCGACTGGAGACTCCGCATCATGAGTTTCGCTCCGGGGGAAGGGGCAGAAGAGATTGTTTTCGCGTTCCGGCGGCCACCCGCAGTTGCGCAAGGCTCGAATGCGCGGGCGACTTGGATGGCACGGCGACACCAGAAGAGAACACCGATCCGACGTTGCGACTCAATGCTATGATGGCGCTTCTCACGTTCGGGGTTGCACGGCTGCGACGGACCTGTTTCGTGCCCTCGGCACCGCGCCATGGCGGGTTGAGAAACCCCACTGCCTCTCCGTGCGAACGCAACTCGGCCCAAAGGACCTTTGGGCAGCCCAAGTTCGAGACAAGGCTAGGTGTTGCAAGTGCATTGGAAATCTTAGAGAGGTGAGGAAGGAAACAGTGGGAATCGAGGATCACGAGCCTGGTCGTGGGTTAGCCCGGAGGGTTGGGTCGCAGGACCATTCGGGCATCGACGATATCCGCGCCGCGGGGGTGAACGATGACCGGATTAAGATCCATCGCACAAATACACGGATACTTCGTGATCAGGGCGGACACCGATACCAGGATGTCGGCGAGGGTGTCGATGTCGGCCGCCGGCTGACCGCGATAACCAGCGAGCAGGGGAAATGCCCGGATGGAGGAAATGGTCGCCAACGCCGTGGGATGGTCAAGCGGGGGAATCCGGAATACCACGTCCTTGAACAGCTCGGCCGTCACGCCGCCCAGCCCAAACATCACTACCGAACCGAACAGAGGGTCCTCCGTGACGCCCACGATGACCTCGGTCCCGGATGGCACCATCGGCTGCACAAGGAATGTCACTTTAGGGTCAAGCGGCAGGCAGGCCATGTGAGGCATTCATCCTGTCCCGCCAACACGTCTGTGACGACCTTACCCGCTCGCCGGCTCGCCGTGAATGATCACGCGGCGGATCGCCGGGAGGCGCGTGCGCAACTCGCGCTCCACCAACTCCGTGAGGGCGTGCGCCTCGGTGATCTTCACCCCGGGGTCGAACTGGCAGTGAAACGAAACCGCGAGCTGCCCTTCTACGCGGTATACACGCACCTGGTGCGGATGGCACTGCAATTGCTGCTCCTGGAGCACCTGGGCCAGCGCCTCGTTGATCTGCTGCTCTTCTTCGCGGGTGGCGACTTGCGTGGCCGAACCTTCGCCCACGGGTTCGATGTGCGTGATGACTTCGCCCAACCCGGGCAGCGCGTTGCGCAGCGCGGCCTCGAATTCGCTGGCCTGGCTGTGGGCCGTGCGCATATCGAGAGTCTCGCGCACTTCCAAGTGCAGCTCGATCGTGCGCCGCCCGCCCACCTCGTAGATGCGAATGCTGTGTACGCCCAGACCTTGACGCGCGGCCAACATGCGTACAGCAGTGATCTGGTCCTCATCCTGCGGGGCGACGGGTTGCACCTCCACCACCACGTCCGCATGGGGCACAATCTGGCGCACGGCGGCTTCGGACCGAGCCACGATGTCGCGCGCCGCCTCCAGAGAGGTATCGCGGCTGATCGTCAGCGCCGCATCGACAAATGCCTCAGGGCCGCTCTGCCGCACCCGCACCCGGACGACCTGCATCACGCCGGGCACATGCAACGCCAGCGCCACCTCGTCCCGCAACCCGGGTGAGACGCCATCCAGCAACGCGCGGATGGTGCGCCGGCCCAGTTGGACGCTGACGTAAATGACAATCCCCGCAACGCCCAGCGCGGAAACCGCATCGGCTTTCGCTAGCCATGGGATGTTCAGCCGCCGCGAGAGCCACACTAGCCCCAGGCCGATGATGACCACCGACGACGACCAAATGTCGGTGGAGAAGTGCAGCGCATCCGCTTCCAGCGCCTGGCTGTCGTACTTCTTGGCCACCCGGTACAACGCGCGCGAACGCGTGAAGTCGATAACGATGGAGGCGGCCATGATGATGAAGCCCCACAAGCTGGTCTCGACCTCCACGTGGCGCACGAACAGGCGCATCACCGCTTCGTAGATGATCCAGGCACAGGTGGCCAGAAGCAGCAATGTCTCCACCAGGGCCGAGAGGTTTTCCACCTTGCCGTGGCCGTAAGTGTAGCGCTCGCTGGCCGGGCGGCCCGAGATACGCACTGCGAGAAGCGTCACCGCAGCGGCCGCCATGTCGAGACCGGAATGGGCAGCCTCCGAAAGAATGCCCAGGCTGCCAGTCGCGAGGCCGATCACCAGCTTCATGCTGGTGAGGCCGATTGCGGCAAAGACCGAGCTGAGCGCGACGAGGCCCTTCTCGCGGTTGGCTTGGTCGTGATTGGGGTGAGATACGGTGTTGGTCAAGCGCCCCTCAATGCGGGATGCCCATCGCTGGTGAGCTCCACCAACTTCGGCCTGCCCCCAGTTTCTGTACCAGAGTCTATGTTAGTCCGAAAGCGGTCGCAGCGGTTACTGGAGACCTCAGGAAGGGGGCCGGATACGCCTCCGTCGCGGGCGGGCGGTTGCCCAGCGAACTATGAGGCCGCCTTCTATTGTACTGGTTCCTCCAACGCTCGACCAGCACTTGGGCTTCCTGCAGCTTGTAGAAGATCTCCCGATTCAAGAGCTCATCCCTCAACTTGCTGTTGAAGCTCTCGATGTACCCGTTCCCTGGACTGCGTCCCGGGCAGGCTCCCAAGGGCTCCCCGGCTCGATGAATAGCGTGCGCGTCCCCAGCTCGCTCAGCCAGCGTCGGATCCTTTGGGATGTGAACTCCGGGCCATTGTCCGGACGGATATGCTCGGGTACCCCGCGCGAGCAAAACGACTCTGTCAGCCCGTCCTGGAGACGGTCCAGGGGCATTCCTGTACGTCTCGGCCGTCAGCCCCCTTCCCACGCGGATCGCCAAGCACTCCCGGGTGTACCCAGGCCTGCGCCCTGGGCAGGCTCGTCGATCACGGTCAGCATTCGAAGAGGCCGCCCGTTGCCCGCCCTGGGGCTGGCCAGGGTGCGTGCGGTCGGCCACGAAGTCATAGCTCCAGACATGCCCCGGGTGCCGAGGCCGAAGCCGGATGCACGATCCGTGGTTCAGCCACAGCCGGGCCCGCTTGGGGTGCTTCTGGGGCACTTTCGGCCCTTCCCGGCGCCAGATGCGCTCGACCCGCTTGTGGTTCACCCGCCACCCGCCCCGCTGCAGAAGGGTGATGATCCGCCGGTAGCCGTACCGGCCATGCTGCGTCGCCAGGCTGACGATGCTCTCGGTCATCCGTTCTTCCGCTTCAGAGGGCTTCTGAAGATAGCGTCCGCTAGAGTGTGGCTGACCGAGTGCCCGGCAAGCACGGCGTTCCGAAATGGCGAACATCTCATGGGCGTTCTCCACCGCCCGTCGTCGCAATGCCGGGCTAGTCAGCCCGCCCTGGTGGCGGTCCAGTGTTTCCCGAGACCGGCTCCCGCGAGATGGCGTTATCCAAGGGCAGGTCCGCCACAAGCTTCTCTAACCGGGAGTTCTCCTGCTCTAGGGGGCTTCCAGCTTTGCGCCTGGTCCGTTCGCAGGCCGCCATACTCCTTCCGCCACCGGTAGCAGGTGTGGTCGCTAATCCCCAGGCCCCGGCTAACCTGGCCCACCCTCTGCCCCTGGCTAATGAGCACTTCAGCCTCTCGGAGTTTGCCTATGATCTGTTCCGTGGTGTAGCCCCGTCTAGGCATGTTGTCCTGTCTCCCGACGTCCATGGTAGTTTGCTCAGCCAGGCTATGACATCCGCACTGGACCAGCTTTCGGGGGGGCAGGCCGCCCAAGGGATGCAGACGAGACCAATGTCGGCGAGGTCATGCCCTGGAGGGGTGGGTTGTCAATTTCCAGCATGCGCGCAATGGCCGACTTCCAGGTCGACAGCGTCACGCCCCGCCGGATCATGGTCGATGTGGGACGCCCTCAGGATCGCGGCTGCGGATTCATTTCACAAGGGACGAAGGCCAAGTGAGGTCGATCCTCTGCCCTAGTGGCGTGTGCGCTCTCGATCCGTCGACCTTTGCCAGCCGAAAACCGGCCCGCGGATGTGAGGGGACGCCCGGCGCGCATTCACCGCCTGTAGTCGTAGTGCAATTCAGAGGAGACGGGAATCGCGATGAGATTTCCTCGCCTCGGCCGGGCTGGCGGGGCCACGATTCTCTGCAGAATCCTCTGTTTTGGATGGGCTCGTCACGCCCCACGGTCAGACTCCAGCCGTTCGACGCCGCAACGCCGCCCCCAAACTCCGTCCTGTCTTCGGTGCGCCAGGCCCGCTTTCGACTGGTGTTTACACCAGGCATCGTCCGCCCTATACTGATATCGGAAGCGATGGTGGCGACGGCTTCGGGGGAGAGCCGCTCACCTTCGACTTCCGACCAAGAACACCCGACCAATCGCCAAGCCCTTCAATAATACTCGTCCGAGAAAGCGCGCTAGTTCGCGCCGAAGGGGAGGGTGCACCATGAATCGCAGTCCTGTTGGTTTAGGGTCACTGGCATCCGGGCTT
>DATEAT010000035.1:0-8241 GCA_035288225.1 Anaerolineales bacterium
AGGCGGATGCGCAGGTCGGGCAACGGGTCTCGCTCGCCGCCCAGGTGGCGCCGCAGGACGTGGGCATACGGATGGGTGCGGGCCTCTTCGGGCGTGAGGGTGCCGCGCTCCACCGCTTCCTGAACGTAGGTGTGGTCGACCGAGATCTGGCGCATGCCGTCCGCGCGCAAGAGGTAGATGCGGCTGTCGCCGATGGTCGCCGTGTACAGGCGGTGGCCAATGACCCAGGCCGAGGCCGCCGTGGCGCCCATGCCGTACAGCGCCGCATCGGTGCGGGCACGAGCGTAGACCGCCCGCCCGGCGCGCACCAGCGCCGTACTGACTTCGAGGGTTGGGTCGCGGCCGGAGAAGCTGGCCGCCTGGAGGACGAATTGGTCGACAATGATCTGAGCGGCCACCTCGCCCGCGGCGTGCCCGCCGATGCCGTCGCACAATATGGCCAGCGTGCACAGGGTGCTGTCCTCGGCGCTCAATTGATAGGTGCCGACGGCAAAGCGGTCCTCATTCGTGGCCCGCACTTCACCGGGATGGGTGGCGGCCACAACCTCCAAGTGCGCGCGATCGACGGGAATCATGCGAGTGTGACCTCGATGCCTCGGCCGGCGGCCGGGCTCTGGAGGATGCAGGCCGAGAGGCGGGTGGGATGCAAGCTGGGCATGAGACGGGCGAGCAGGCGTTTGTGTGCCAGTGCGGCGCGTGGAGAGGGGCTGCGGCCGCCGGGCCGAGGGATGGATGAAGGAACCCCGATCGGCCCCCTCTGGCCATGCCCTCGACGCAGGTGGTGGTGGACCACGGCGCGATTGTAGCACAGGTGAGGGCTGCCGGTTCTAGAGCGGCGGGTTGTCGGGCGGGTGGATCACCACCTCCAGCGGGAGATCGTTGTGCGGCATGCGGGTGGAGGCGGGGCGCAGGATGAGCACCATCAGGATGCCAGCCAGGAACCCGCCGATGTGCGCCCACCAGGCGACGTCACTCAGCATTCCGCCACCCCCCAGAGAGGCCAACCCGTTGAAGAACTGCGAGACGAACCAGAAGCCCAGGTATATGACGGAGGGGATCTCGATCAGCCAGGGAAGCAGGAAGATGGGCACCAGGGTCAGCACCTTGCCCTGCGGGTAGAGCAGGAAGTATGCGCCGAGCACCCCGGCGATGGCCCCGCTCGCGCCGACCATCGGCACGGCGGAGGTCGGCGTGAGCCACACGTTCAAGAGGCCCGCCACCAGCCCGGCCAAAAGGTAGAAGACCAGGTAGCGCAATGGGCCCAAACGGTCCTCGACGTTATCGCCGAAGATGAGCAGGGCCCACATGTTGCTGAGGATGTGCAGCCATCCACCGTGGACGAACATGGAGGTCACGAGAGGTGCCCAAGTGCCTGCCTCGCGCAAGTTGACCCCGGCCGGGACGAGCCCATACTCCAGGAAGAATCGGGAAAGTCCGCGCGGAGTCAGCCCCAGTTCAACCACAAAAACCGCCGCGTTCGAGAGAATGATGAGCCAGGTCATCCACGGGAAGGAACGCGGGCGGACGTTATCACGCAGAGGGATCACTCAGCCTCCGGCGGCGGCGGGCACCCGGAACATGAGGCACGGGCCGGCGTGTGCGGCCGGCCCGTGCGATGCACCCGGGGGTGGCGTCCCCGCATCCGGTGACGCTTACGAACCCTTGACGGGGATAACCTTGCGCCGCGCCGTCGCGGCCTTGGGCACGCGCAGGGTGAGCACGCCGGCCTCCAGCGAGGCCTCAGTGTGTTCCGAGTCGAGAGCCGCGGGCATCGTCAGCGTGCGGCCAACCTTGCCGACGAAGCGCTCGCGCAACAGGACTTCGGCCTCGGCCTTGTCGGCCTTGATCTCGCCGCGCAGGGAGATTGTATCACCCTCGATTTCGATCTTGAGATCATCCGCCGCGACACCGGGCATGAGAGCCGAGATAACGAAGGCCTCGCCGTCGTCGTGAACATCCACCGACACCGGCTGATAGGCCAGGTCGCTCGGTTCAGTCCAGCGCCAGTTCCAGCGGCGCAGGCCGGCGGTCGGAGCGTACTGCAAAGCATAAACGCTATTCATGGGTCACCCTCCAGAGAATCCTGAGCATCTGATAACGATACGTATCTGGGAGGATACTCGCAGGCTATCGGAGCCGCATTATCGCCGCGTTAGACTTTCGTTTGCGTGGGGCGGAGCCGCGCGGGCTAGGGTTGCGGGTCTGGGCCGGGGTCTTCGGGCGGTGGCGCGAGGGGCCCCGTGCCCAGGCGGTAGCCCTCGCCGCGCACGGCCACCACACGCTTCGGGTGGGCCGGATCCTCCTCGACCTTGCGCCGCAGGAGCCAAATGTAGCGGCGCAAGGCGGAGGCATCCACCGCCCGCTCGCGGCCCCACAACTCCTCGCGCAATTCATCCTCGGAGACGAGCGCCCCCTGGCGCTGGATGAGCGCAAGCAGCAGGCGGAATTCGGTGGGTGTGAGATCCAGCACCTGCCCGGCGCGCCGCACCTGGCGCCGGTCCTCGTCCACCACCAAATCCTGCCAGGCCCAGGTCGTGCGCGGCTCACGGCGCGTGCGTTCGGTGCGAGTCAGAACGGCCTGCAGGCGGGCGGCCAGTTCCGCCAAGCTGAAGGGTTTGGAAATGTAATCGTCCACGCCCAGGCGGAAGCCGCGCAGCTTGTCGGTTTGCGCGGTGCGTGCGCTGAGCATGAGGATCGGCACGTCCGACAGTTCGCGCAGCCGCGCGCACACTTCCCAGCCGTCCATGCCGGGCAGCATGAGATCCAGGAGAACCGCCTGGGGCCGCTCGCGGTAGAAGGTGCGCAGCGCTTCGGGCCCGGTGGCGGCGGAGGACACCGTATAGCCCTCGCGTTCGAGAAACTGCATCAGAACGGCGCGCAGCGACTCGTCATCGTCAACGATCAGCACGCGGCTTGTCATTCGCTCTCCCTCGCGACCGGCAGGCGCACACGCACGGTCATCCCCTGCCCGGGAGTCGAGTCCACGGCGATCTCGCCGCCCATGGCCTCCACGAAACGGCGCGAGACATACAGACCCAGGCCGTAGCCTGCGACGCGCGGCGCATCGGCGCTCTCCAGGCGTGAGAACATCTGCAAGAGACGCCCCTGGGCATCGGGTGGCACGCCCGGACCAAGGTCGGCGACGAAGATTTCTACGTGCTGGTCCTGCGCCCGGGCGGTGAGGCGAATGGGCGCCTCGGGTGCGTACTTGATGGCATTATCCACCAAATGGAAGAGGACGCTCCCCAGCATCTGGTCGTCGGCCCACAGCTCGGGCAGATCCGGCGGCAGGCTCACCTCCAGGCGCTCGAGCGCCGGGCTGAGGCTGCCGCCGTGGCTGGCGGCCAGCGAGGCGCGGACGCCCTCCACGCACTGGGCCAGGTTGGTCGGCGCAAGTTGCAGTGGCAGTCGCCCGGCCTCCAGCGCCGAGAGGTTGAGGATGCTCTCGACAAAGCGCCCCAGGCGCTGCGTTTCGCGATGCACCAGGTCGAGCATGGTGCGCGCGGTATCGGGCACGGGCGTCGGGTCGCTCAACATGAGCTCCAGTCCGGCGCGGATCGAGGAGAGCGGCGTGCGCAACTCATGCGAGGTGAGGGCGACAAACTCCGACTTAAGCTGATCGAGGCTGCGCAGCGCGCGGTTTTGTTCCTCGAGTTGGGTCAAGGCATGCGAGAGATCGGTTGTCTTCTCACGCACGCGCTGCTCAAGGGTAGAGCTGAGCGCCACGAGCGCCTGGCGTGCCTGCTCGGCCTGCTCGTAGGCCTCGCGCAGTTCCCGCTCGTGCAGGCGTTGGGGGGTCAGGTCGTGCAGCAGCCCGGCCAGCCGGCGGGCCTCCCCCTCACCGTGCGGCAGCGGGCGCAGCGTGAGCCAGGCGGGGAACCCGGCGGCCTCGCCGATACCTGCGGGGCGAATCCACACCTCCCCTTCCCAGCCCCGCTCCAGCGCGTTCTGCAGCAGCACGGGCGGGAGCGGCGCGCGCAGGGTGGCCGCCTCCGTCAGGGCACCCGGCCGCAGTATCACGTCGGCCAGCGCGCCGGGAAGGGTGCCTCCCAGGGCGCGGCCCAGGGCCGGGTTGGCAAGAATCACTCGCCCGTTCTCGTCGCAGATGAAGGCCGGGTCGGAGATGTGCTGCACGAGAGTTGCATAACCCCGCAGCTCTGCCTGTCCGGCCGAGACACCCTCGCGCAGGATGACCAGGATGAAGATGGTCAGCGATCCCCACAGGGCGATCGGGTCGACGCGGCCGTAGCCTTGCCACTCGACCAGGACGTACACAATCAACGCCATGGCGGTCGCCAGCGGTAAGAGGCGGCCCTCGGCGCGCTGCCATCGGCGCTGCCACATTTGGCGGGGCGGAAGCGGTTGGGCTGGCGGCGCCGTCGGCCAGGCGGGGTCGTGCGTTACGGCGGCCATCGCGAGCAGGCCGAAGGCGGCGATCCACAAGACGTCCAGCGGCGTGCCGATCTGACGCACGTCCTGCACGCCAAGCGACCCACGCGTGAGATTAAGTGCGGCCGAGAAGAAGACGCCGCCCGCCAGGAACCACAGGCTGGGCAACGAGCGCGGCGTCTGGCGCTGCCACCAGATGATGAGTAGCAGCAGGACCAGGTCCAGGGTGGGGAAGGTCGCGGCCCAGAACAGGTCGTGCGGGTCGCGCACCACCTGCTGCAACATTGGAAAAATGAGAATAGCCCACAGCAGGAGCCCCCACGAGCCGCCGTAGATGGCGACATCCAGTTCGAAGCGCAGCCGCTGCAGCGCCTCGCGCGGTGGTGCCGGATGCAGCCATAGGCCGGCGAACGCCGCGGGATAGCCTGCCAGGTGCAGCCAATCAGCGAGCGTGGCCGGAATGGCGGCGGCGGGGAAGAGCAGGCTCAGCGACCACAGGATCTCGGCCGCGGTCCACAGCGTGAAGGCGATCCCCAGAGCGAGGGCCGGGCGCCGCTGGCCGGGGGAGGCGCGCAGGGCGCGATTGAAGAAGAGCGCCGAGGCCGTGAGTGCGGGCAGCCACAAGAGCAGCAGCAACCCTGCCAGGGCTCCCGCCTCTGGGCGCTTGAGGGTCAGGCTGCGGCCGAGGTAGCCCACGGCCCACACCAGCCAGGCCAGGGCAATGGGCCTGACGGTCAGCCGGTGAAGAACGGTGGGGCGGTGTATCGCACGCATGTCGGAGTCGCCTGCTGGGGTGGCCCGCCGGGGCGGGTGATCGATCCTGGCTGCTCTTCCATTCTACACTCGCTGCCGGCTTGCCCAACTCGCCGCGGCTGAGAAGCACCTAGGCCAGCGCACGCTGGCCTAGGGTAGTGACGGGAGTGGCAATTCGCGCGACCTAACAGTCGAAGCACTGGGTGGCCGTATTGGTCGCGGTCGGCGTGGGCGACAAGGTCGGCGTCGGCGTCTTACTGGGCGTCGGCGTGAAGGGCGAGGTCGCGGTGGGTGTCTTCGACGGGGTCGGTGTCTTCGACGGCGTCGGTGTGGTCGATGGCGTGAGCGTCTTCGACGGCGTTGGCGTGATCGACGGCGTGAGCGTGATCGTCGGCGTCTTGGTCGGCGTCTTGGTTGGCGTCGGCGTGCGGGTCGGCGTGTTGGTGCGCGTCGGCGTATTGGTGCGGGTCGCCGTCGGGAGCGGCGTGCTCGACGGCGGCGGAATGGGCGAGGGCGTGAGCGTATTGGTTGGCGTCGGCGTCAGCGACGCGGTGGGCGTGCTGGGAGCGACGATACTGAAGTTTTGGTAGACGTAGCTGCCCCACACGACTTCGTCGTCGCGTGCGCGGGCGCGCAGCCGGTACGAGCCGGTGAGGATATTGACCCCGTTGGGCCACTTACCGGCCAGGATATTGAGCGAACTGCACGCACCGCCGAAGCCGCAGTAGGGCTTGACGGTGTCGGTCACGGAGTAGACCGTTGACCAGGCGCTGCCGGTCCAGCGCTGGAAGTTCATCGTCACCCGGTTGATGCCGGTGCCATCTGCACCACTGCCCGCGGCGCAGGTCAGCGGGTCAACGTTGTCCGGGTCGAAAGCAGTCACCTGCGCGGGCAATGTGGTCGAGTAGCTGCCACCGCCTGGCTGAATGATGACCGCTTTGGGCGGGACCTTGCATGGAGTCTTACTGGGCGTGGGGCTGTTGGTCGGCGTCTTGGACGGCGTCATGGACGCCGTCGGGGTAAAGGTTGGCGAAGCCGAAGGAGTATTGCTCGGCGTCGGCGTGTCGGAAGGCGTCGGCGTATCCGATGGCGTGGGCGTCGGCGTGTCGGTGGGCGTCGGCGTATTGGTCGGCGTCAGCGAGGCGGTGGGCGTGTTGGAGGGCGTGGCCGAGGGCAGGACGATATCCGGCGGCAGGCCGATGACGCGCGCCACGCGGTACTGCTCGAGAATACCCGAGCGCTCCGAGTGCAGCGTCACCGAAGGGATGAAGCCCGAGAGCAAGGGCATGATCATCGGGTTCTCGAAAGTTACGCCGACGATCACCCGTGCCACGCCTTCGTCCGGGCTGCCCGCGTCGTCGTGCGGCAGGCAGCGCGAGTCGTGGCCGGTCACGGTGTCGGAATCGCGCAGCAGCGGGTCCCATACGTTGCCAGTGCGCGTCGAGCACACCGAAATGTGGAAGTATCCCGGTTGACCCCAGGTGGCGGTCGGGTCGCGCATGATGCCGACCAGCGATCCCTCGGCCAGTTCGAACATGGTCGCCATACGGGCCGCGTCTTCCTCAGCGCGGCGCTCATCGCCAGCACACGGGTCAGACGGCGGGCCGTCCAGGTCGACGCAGTTCGAGTTGTCGAAATCGCCGGTGACGGCGAAGCGCATCGCCATGCGTGCCGCATTGTCGACCACCAGGTAGGCTTGGAACGTGCGCGCAGAATCGATGATAACGAACAGCACCATGAGCAGCGCCGGCAGGACGAGTGCAAACTCCACCAAACCCTGCGCCCGCCGCAAACGTGGGTAGCGCTCGGTGAGCAGGCGCAGCGGGTTGTGAATGAGCGGCCGGACCCTGGAGGGTGGTGATGTGGACATAGCTTTCCCTGTGGTGACGCGCGTTTCCATGCGATCCCCGTTAATTGATGAACTAACTCGAGAAATACGGATACAGAGGCCCCGTGCCTCAGCAGGATTCTACGTCCGGCCTTCCACCAGGCGCAGACAGGATTCTTGCCGAATAGTTGGGGCAAGCCGGTCGCCGGCTGAGATCTGCGCCTCAAGGTGCCCAGGCTTGCCGTATGCAGAGCCAGCGCCATCCAGCGGATGGTGGACCATGGAAGAGAGCGCTGCAAGATATGTGCAAGATAATGAGCCACCGGGCCGGCGAATGAGCCGGCCCGGTGGTCATCGTGCGTGGGCATGCAGCAGGGCGCCGCGCTCAGCAGTCGAAGCACTGGGTTTGGGTCGGCGAGGGCGGCGGCGTAGGTGTTGGCGTAAAGGTCGAGGTCGCGGGTGGTGTGTGGCTCGGCGTCCGCGAGGGCGTATGGGTGAAGGTCGGCGTAAAGGTATTGGAGGGCGTCGGCGTGTTGGAGGGCGTCGGCGTCTCACTGGGCGTGAAGGTTGCCGTCGGCGTCCGGCTCGGGGTGAAGGTCGCGGTGTGGGTGGGCGTGTGGCTGGGTGTGAAGGTATTGGTCGGCGGCTGCGTATCCGTCGGCGGCGGCACGGGCGATGGCGTATAGGTCTTGGTGGGCGTGGGCGTCTTCGACGGCGTGGCGGTCGGCCAAGCGATGACGAAGGTCTTGGAGGCCATGGCCGAGGTGCGCCCGTCGGTGGCCCAGGCCATGGCGTAGATCGTGTAGGTGCCGTTCGTCAGGGCGCTGAATTGCCCGCCAGGCATGCGGTTGCAGACCACCGTGCCGTCATACAGGCAGTAGCGCACAAAGAATTGGTCGTTCACATCTATCAGCGCGAAGCTTGGGCTGAAGAGCCACATGCGCACGTAGTCGATGCCGTCGCCGTTGCTTGTGCCGATCAGCGGATCCCAAGCCCGGGCCTCGAAACGCGTGTCGTCGACATCGCTCACAATGGCACCCGACACCGGCGGCACAACGATGTCGATGTGCACCGGCGGTAAGGTGGAGGTGGGCGTGGGAGAGATGGAGGGCGTGAGACTCGGCGTGGGCGAGGGCGTCTTGGTGGGTGTGTCGGAGGGGGTCGGAGTCTCCGAGGCGGTGGGTGTTACGGTCTGGGTCGGCGTCTCGCTGGGCGTCGGCGAGGGCGTCGTGGAGGGTGTTTCGGAGGGCGTAGCCGAGGGCAAGAGAATA
>DATEAT010000036.1:0-91872 GCA_035288225.1 Anaerolineales bacterium
GATTGGGGAACCCTGCGCGGGAAGGTGGGAGGATCGATGAATGCCGACGTGACGGGCGGCATGGCCTCCAAAGTCCAGGGCATGCTCGACCTGATGGGCAACATGCCCGGGCTACGCGCGTTCATCTATTCTGGCGAAAGCGTAGGCACCACCCGTCGGGTGCTGCTCGGCGAAGAGGTAGAGGGAACGTGGATTCAGGACTGAGCGCGACGGCCCGCGCGCACCCGAACATCGCGCTCATCAAATACTGGGGCAACCGTGACGACGCCTTGCGGCTGCCCGCCAACCCATCGATTTCCTTCAACCTTTCCGGCCTTGAGACGACAACTCGCGTCGCCTTTGAACCGAGTTTGGCGGCCGACAGCATCGAGATTGACGGCCTGGCGGCGCAGGGGCCGGCCGCCGAGCGCGTGGTGCGTCATCTCGATCACATTCGCGCGTTGAGCGGGCAGGGCGCACGGGCGAGCGTCGTCAGCCGCAGCAATTTCCCTGCCGGGACGGGCATCGCCTCCTCCGCCTCGGCCTTTGCCTCGCTCACCGTGGCGGCCTGCGCCGCGTCGGGTTTATCCCTGTCTGAGGATCACCTCTCACGCATCGCCCGCCTCGGCTCGGGGTCCGCGGCGCGTTCGATCCCCGACGGGTTCGTCGCCCTCGAAACGGGCGCGCACGATGAGCAGGCCTTCGCCCACTCCCTGGCCGCCCCCACCCACTGGAATCTGGTCGATTGCATTGCGCTGGTCAGCCGCGAGCCGAAATCGGTGGGCTCGAGCGAAGGGCACCGCTTGGCCGCGACCAGCCCACTTCAGCTGGCACGCGTGGAGGATGCGTCGCGGCGGTTTGAGGCGTGCCGGCGGGCCATCCAGGAAAAGGACTTTCTCCAACTCGCCGAGGTCGTCGAGCAGGATTGCCTGATGATGCATGCGGTAATGATGACCTCACGCCCGTCTCTCCTCTACTGGCTTCCCGCCACGGTGCGCATCCTGCATGAGGTTCGCGAGTGGCGCGCGCACGGGTTGGCGGCAGCCTTCACCGTCGACGCCGGCCCGAACGTGCATTGTCTGTGCGAAGCCGCCTCGCTCGAGCAAGTAGTCTCTCGTCTCTCTCACATACCGGAAGTCACCCAGGTCATTGTCTGTCACCCCGCACCAGGCGCAGTGCGGGTTCCCTGATCGGTTCTCGCACTCCCACGCTGCCGGATGAGTGGATGGTGAGCAATCCGCGGCGGGCACCCCGTGACGATCCCAAGAATCCCGAAAGTCGAATGATATAATCCCGCAATCGTTTCCGGATTTCGAATGAGGTCAACTCACCTATGCTCTCTCTGGTACCCGGCTGGCTGTTGACGATCTTGTTGCTGGGCGCGCTCATCCTGATACACGAACTGGGGCACTTCACCGTGGCGCGGCTGACCGGCGTTAAGGTCGAAGAATTCGGCTTCGGCTACCCGCCGCGGCTGTTTACGCTCTTCGAACTCGGCGGGACCAAATTCACTATCAATGCGATTCCCTTCGGAGGCTTTGTCCGCCCCGCGGGGGAGGATGATCCGAGCATCGCTGGCGGCCTGGCCAGCGCGAGCAAACGTGTTCGCGCCGCTGTCTTGCTGGCCGGGGTTGGCGCCAACTTGCTTACTGCGCTCATCGTGTTCACGATCGGATTCAAGATCGGCTGGCCGGACCGGGTGGTGATTCGCTCTGTCGTGCCGGAAGCGCCGGCTGCGACGGCCGGCCTGCAGACAGGCGATATGGTGCTCACGGTGAATGGGCGCCAGGTGCACCAGAGCGCGGATTTGGCCGATGCGACCTACCAGCACCTCGGTCAACCGCTTGTGCTCGTGATCGAGCGCGACCAGGAACAGTTGTCGTTCGAGGTGACCCCGCGCACCGCCTGGCCGGAAGGCCAGGGCCCGATGGGCATCGAGATGCAGGCCCAGGTGGTGGGTACGTATACCTGGTTCCAGTCGGCCGGACGATCCGTTCAGACGATCGCAGAGCAAGCCTGGTTGCTGCTTACGCTGCCGGCCCGCCTCATTCAGGGATCGATCAGCGCCAGTGAGGCGCGACCGATCGGTATCGTCGGCCTCTACGACCTGACCTCGCGCACGATTGAGACGGCGCAACAGACGAGTCAGTGGGTCATTCTGGTGCAATGGATGGGGCTGATCAGCACCGCGCTGGCGCTGGGCAATCTGCTCCCCATCCCGGCTTTGGATGGCGGACGTCTGATGTTTGTCTTGCTCGAGGCGGTGCGCGGACGGCGCATCTCGCCGGATCGGGAGCGTGCGGTGCATGCGCTGGGTTTTGTCATGTTGCTGGGGCTGATGATCTACATCAGCTATCTGGATCTGGTTCGTCCGGTCATCCCCCGTTGAGGCTCGCTGTGGCTAACCCCGAACGATTCGAAGCCGGCATGGGGGAACTTGGAGCAGACGACCACCGCGTTCCAGTGACCCATCTGCACTGGTTTTCCGATCTGGATACCGACCAGGCGTGCGGCTTCCGCAAGACCTTCGGCGGCTTGCCGCTCGACGCGCGGCGGCGCTTGCTGGAGCAGATGGCCGAGGCCGCCGAAGACAACTTCGAATTGGATTTTGCTGCTATCGGGCGGGCAGCGCTCGACGATGAAGACAGCGAGGTTCGCCGTCTCGGAATCGAAGCGCTGTGGGAAAGCAAGGACGCGCAACTGGGTGAGCGCTTCTTGGGCATGCTGACCGGCGACCCGGCCGAGGAGGTACGCGCCCAGGCGGCCAGCGCGCTGGGGCTCTTCGTTATGTTGCACGATTTCGAAGAGCTGCGACCCGAGCTTGGGCAGCGGATTGAGGCGCGGCTGATGGCCGTCGTCCTGAGCGCCGCCCCGCTGGCGATTCGGCGGCGAGCCGTCGAGTCGATGGGCTACTCGTCGCGGACCGAAGTGCCAGATCTCTTGCGCGCGGCAATAGCCGACCCTCAGCCGGAGATGAAAGGCAGTGCCTTGATGGCCATGGGGCGCACGGTCGACAGCCGATTGTGGGGATCGACTGTTCTCGGCGAGCTGCGCAACCCGTCTCCCGCCATCCGCTTCCAAGCCGTAGGGGCTGCGGGATCTCTAGGGCTGAAGAGTGCGGTCCCAGAATTGACCGAGCTGCTCAATGACAGCGATCGCGAGATACGCGAGCAGGCTATCTGGGCGTTGGGCGAGATCGGGGGCGAGCGGGCGCGCCGCGCCCTTGAGCGCCTGCAGCGGTCGGCCAGCGGGGGCGAGCGTCAACTGATCGAGGAGGCGCTTGACAACCTCGAGTTTCAGAGCGGCCTGGGCGAGTTTCGTCTACTCGACGTGGATGGCGCGGGCAAAGGCCCGCTCAATTGAGGCGGGCCGCGCCGCGCAGCCGGTCGCGAGGCGTGCACCCGCATCGGTAGAACCGCTCTCCTCTAACACGCTGCAGCTCACGCGAGGTGGGTCGGCATGCCTGCAGATCGCCCGACGCTGGTCTTCGATCTCGAAACCAAGTCTCTGGCCGAAGAGGTAGGCGGCTGGGACCAAATCCACCGCCTTGGATTGTCGGCGGCCGTTGTGCTCGACACGACCAGCGGCCTGTATGCCCGTTACACTGAGGCGGATGCAGGCCGGCTGATTGACCACCTGCGTTCCGCCGGCCTGGTCATCGGCTACAACATCCTGCGCTTCGACTATCGCGTGCTCGAGCCTTACGGGGGTGAGGGCCTTGCCGCGCTCCCTACGATTGACCTGCTCGACCATCTGCACCGGGCGCTTGGGTTTCGCCTGCCCTTGGACTCGGTGGCCGAAGCTACATTGGGGGAGGCCAAGTCCGGTGAGGGAACCTTGGCCGTGCAATGGTATCGCGCGGGGGAAATCGAGAAGGTACTCGATTACTGCCAGAAGGACGTTGAGTTGACGTGGCGGGTTTACGAACATGGGCGCACGCACCATCAGGTGTCCTATCGCGACCGCAGCTACCGCAAACGATCGGTCAGTGTGGCCTGGTGACCAGAGATCAGAGCGGAGAGGCGGCGCGGACGAGGATGAGCATGGAGCACTCTCACGAACGGCTGCACGCCATCGTGGAAGGCGGCGTCCAGGGAGTTGGCTACCGGGTTTTTGTTGTGCGGACGGCGGGGGCTCTCGCGCTGCACGGCTGGGTCCGAAATCGTTTCGATGGCAGTGTGGAGGTGATGGCCGAGGGCGAACGTGCTTCGCTCGAGTCCCTGGTCCGCGATCTCAAGCGCGGGCCGCGCGCGGCCTCGGTGGGGCAGGTGGCCGTGGAATGGCAGCCCGCGACGATGGAGTTCGCCGGCTTCCGAATTCGTTACGTATGATCGAACACGTTACGCTGCGCGGCCGCCCATCAGCGCCGGGATCTCACTGAGCCGGCCGTCTTCGTAGCGCCACACTTCCGACTCGTATCCTCGCGAGGCGGAAAGCGCTACACAGAAAGCCGCTCCGACGCCTGGTTCGTCGCGCAGCAACCGCGTGTACTCAACGTACTGCTGGCCCTTTATCCGCGAGTCGACCCCGGCCGCAGTATTGCTGTATTCGCTCACCATCAGCAGTTTCCCTGGATGGCGCTGGCGAATGACCTCGTAGAATTTGCCCCCCTGTTGCGAATGCATCTCTTCCGCGCGAGTCCAGAAGCAGTGCACGCCAATCCAATCTGCGGCGAGGGCGGCACTATCGGCCTGCTGAAGGAAGGCTAGCGCATCCTGGCGCAGTCCGTCCACCGTCGCACCGGGAGCCAGGCCCGGGAAACCGAACTTGGCATCCGGGAAGCGTTGGCGCAGGCGAGATACTGTCTCCTGGAACCAGCGGCTGAACCCGCCGCCGTCCATCCACGTACGCTCGCACCCCTCGCTGCTCAGGTTGGGTTCGTGGTGAACCTCGAAGTAGCGGATACCCATGCGGTAATGGCGCTGCAGATCGGCTTGCACGCTTTCGACGAACTCACTGGCCGCCACGGCCCGCGTCGCCAAGTCTCCAACGAGGCGAACCAGAATGAACATCTCCGGATTGAGCGCGCGCATCTGCATCACGCTGGCATCGGGGGCGCTTGCGAGCAACTTGACGGCCTCCAGGCGTGCGTGGCGCGCAGCCTGGACATCGGCCTCGGTCAGCGGGCCATCCATGCGCCCGTGCACGCCCACCAGGCACTTCTGGGCCGCCCAAGGGTAGGAGGCGGTAGGCAGCTCAGACAGGCCCTTCGCATTCCCAGCTCGGCCTGGCCAGATCAGATAGGGCGTCGGGTCGAGAATGTCCTTCGGGTAGCGCGTCAGGCCCGCTGCTGTGGCGCCGATCCTTTTCAGCGTCAGGTGAAGGTGGCTGCCGGTCGAGTTGCCGGTTGAATCTGCGAGCCCCACCCGAGCGCCCATGCCCAGCACCTGGTTGACGGAGACCAACGGGCGATTGAGATGGGCGTAGACCGTCTGGTACCCGTCGCGATGCTGGATGCGAACGTGCCGGCCGTAGAGGTGTCGCCCGTGCCCATCGTGAACCTCGAACACGGTTCCTTCCGCGCAGGCATACACATTGGCGTTCATCGGAGCGCGTACATCCACCCCTTCATGACCCGGGAGGCCGTAGCGCCGGTAAATCGCGGGGTTCGCGCCGAAGGCCTGCGTGATCACGGCGTAGTCGGTCGGCCAGCGCAACGCAAATGGATACGTCTCTCGCCCGTACCGGTCGTTGACCGCGATCCGCATCGCCAGCAGCGCTTGAAGTTCGGCCGGTGTCTTGGCCAGGAGCGGGTCGAGGCGCACCTCGGGGAAGTGCTCATTGAGCCAGGGGATGACTGCGCCATGCACCGGGTGGCCCAGGTAACCGTTGGGCGCATCCACGACGCTGATCGTCTGGCTGGGGGCCATGTGGCGGCCGGCATTCTCGGCATCGCCGGTAATTGCCACGCCAAAGGCCATGACGTAATCCCGCACGGCCCGGACCCAATTCCAGTAGTCCGGGCGGGGCAGAAGCAGAATCTGGTATTCGGGCATCGAAAACCCCGCGAAAAGGGCTGAAATCGCACCTGATGCAGCAGTTCCTTAGGGTGCAAATCCCAGGCCACGTTCCCGCAGGGAAACGAACCGCCCCTGGCCGATAATCAGGTGGTCGAGCACCTGCAGGTCGAGCAGCTTGCCGGCCTCGACCAGCGAACGGGTGAGCGCTACATCCTCGGGGCTGGGCGAGGGATCGCCGCTCGGATGATTGTGAACGACGATCAGCCCGGCCGCGTTGTGGCGCAGCGCCTCGCGAAACACCTCGCCGATGCGCACCAGCGAGGTGTTGAGAGACCCGCGGTACACCTCAGCGATGCGCACGAGCCTATTGCGCGTGTCGAGTAGCAAGACGCGCAGATGCTCCTGATCGAGCGCGCTCATCTCGTATTGGACCAGCGCGGCGGCTTGCGCCGGCGAGGCAACGCTGGGCCGGTCCTCGGGAGGCAGGCTGGCAATCCGGCGACCAAGCTCGATGGCCGCCAACAGCGTGCAGGCCTTGGAAGGACCGACGCCGGGCAGGCGGCACAGCTCCGCCGGCACAGCGCGCTGCAATCCCGCCAGGCCGCCGATCCGCTGCAGGAGGTCCTGTCCGACCTGGATGGCGCTTCGCCCGCGGGCGCCCACGCGCACCAGCAGGGCCAGCAATTCCGCGTGGCTGAGGGCCTGAGGGCCGAGTGCGATGAGTCTCTCGCGGGGCCGGTCTTGCGCGGGCAGGTCGCGAATGCGGTAGGATTGATCCCTGTCGCTCATGGTCCCCCTTTCGAATGAACGCAGGCGCCGCCAGTCTACGGCAGAAACGCTCCGCGCGCAATTCTCACTTGGGGTCAGGGGCGCACCGCTCAGAGTGGGAGTCCACAGGAGGTTCCGTCGTGCCGATTCGTTCGCCTCGCAAGAACCCGACGGCCGTGGTCGAAATCTACACCGATGGCTCGGCTTCCCCTAACCCAGGCCCTGGCGGGTGGGCCGCGGTCGTGGTCGAGGCGGGTCGGCGGCGAGATCTATCTGGGGGAGAAGCCCGCACGACAAACAACCGCATGGAGTTGCGCGCCGCGCTTGAGGCGCTTCTGGTGCTGCCGCGCTCGAAACAAATACGCGTGCACACTGACTCGCAATATTTGCGTCTGGGCATTACCGAGTATCTTGCTTACTGGGAGAGCGCGGGCTGGAAGACGCGCGCCCGGCAGCCGGTGGCCAACCAGGATCTGTGGCAGGCATTGGTGGAAGCCCTCGCAGGCCGCACGGTGACCTGGGTGTGGGTCCGCGGGCATGCAGGCAACCCGTTCAATGAGGCGGCCGACCAGCTTGCACAGAAAGCCGCTTCGCGCTACCGGCAACCCCCCGCCGCAGCTCGCGCCCACGCCGGCGGATGCAACGCGTACCTCGGAGCATCGGCCTCGACCCTGCATGCGCGTTGGGCGGCCGTGCTGGAGTGCCGCGGAGCGCAAACCGCCGCCTCCGGAGAAGCGTCCGGCTCGACCGCTAACGCGCTGTTCTTGCATGCGGCGCTTTACGCGCTGCGTCACTCGCCGAGCGATAGGCCGCTGACGGTGCACGCCTCGGCGCGTTACCTGGTGGATGGCGCGACACACAGCCTGCAGCGCTGGCGCACCAACGGCTGGCGTACCACCGCCGGCAGCCCGGTCCGGCATCGTGAATTGTGGGAGGCAATTGCGCAATTGATCGCGAAAAGAGAGGTGCGCTGGGTGTGGGAGGCTTCCTCATCCCTGCTTGAGGAAGCTGAGGCACTCGCCGCTGGCCGGCGGGGCAAGCGGCTTTGAGGCTGGATGAGCCGTCAGCTCTCGGACGCGGCCTGAGCGCGCTCCGGCGCGTCGTCGATCATATCGAGTATGGGGGTCAGTTCGCCTCGTTCGAAAATCGCCCGAAACGTTTCCACCAGGAACGGATCCCACTGCGAGCCGGCGCCATCGCGCAACTTCAACAGCGCTTCTTCCGGTGTGTGCGGCGTCGAGTAGGGGCGCCAGGTCGTCAGCGCGTCGAACGCATCGGCTACCGCCATGAGGCGTCCCTCGATCGGTATCTCGGTTCCCGTCAATCCGCGAGGATAGCCCGCCCCGTCCCAGCGTTCATGGTGCGCCAGGACGTAGGGGATCGCCGGGCGCAGGTGTTCCACTTGGTCCAACATGTGCGCGCCGTTCTCCGTGTGTTTGCGCATCAGCAGCCACTCGTCCTCGGTCAGAGGTCCCGTCTTGTTGAGCAGGGCGTCGGGGATCGAGAGCTTGCCCAGGTCGTGCAGCAGCGAACCGAAGTCGAGAACCGCCAGCGCTTCGTCGTCCCAGTCCAAGGCCCGCGCCAACGCCAGGGCGTAACGCCGCACGCGTTCGACATGGCGGCCGGTGTAGAGATCGCGCGCCTCGACCGCCTTGGCCAAGAGGATCACCGTTTGCAGGTGGGCTTCACGAGTCCCGGCCAAGTGCACCACGCGCCAGCGGTCGAGACGCGCGCGCACGGCGTTGATCAACTCTTGCGCACCAAAAGGTTTGGGGAGGAAATCATCGGCCCCCAGCCGGCGGGCCGTGTCCATGTCGGCTCGCGAGGAGCGGGCGCTGACAAACAAGAAGGGCAGGGGTGAGCCGGCCTGCTCTTTGCGCATCTGGTCGAGCATATGGAACCCGTCCATCTCGTCCATCATCACGTCGGAGATGACCAGGTCCGGGGTCTGGCCGCGGAATCGTTCCAGGCCTTCCCTGCCGTTGTGCGCGGTCGTCACCTGGTAGCCCGCATCTTCCAGGATGAGGGCCATGCCTTCAATCAGGCTGCTATCGTCCTCGACGATCAGGATGCGCGGCTTCACGCACTCACCTCATAACGGAATGAGCCATCCGATTATACAGCGGACGGCTCACCCAATCTGTGCGAAATGGTTGTCGGCTACTTGCGTTCGGCCAGCGGAACGTAAGGCTCGCTTTCGGGCCCGACGTACACGAAGCGCGGCCGGAAGAGGCGGTTATCTTGGCGCTGCTCCCACGCATGCGCCACCCAGCCGGCGCTCCGCCCCACGGCGAACAGCGGGGTGAACATGGAGGGGTCGATTCCCAGAGATGCCATGACCACGCCCGAGAAGAAATCCACGTTGGGCCAGATGCCCTTCTGACCGAACTTCTCGACCATGGTCTTTTCGATTTGTTCGGCCATGACCAGCCAGTGCTCTGTGCCGGCTCGGCGGGTCACCTCGCGGGCGTAGCCGCGCAGGATGGTGGCACGCGGGTCCATCGTCTTGTACACCCGATGGCCGAAGCCCATGATCTTCTTCTTCTGGGCCATAGCCTCGTCGAGCCAGGCCGCGACGCGCTCCGGGCGGCCGATGCTCTCGAGCATCTTCATCACCTGCTCGTTTGCCCCGCCGTGCAGCGGGCCCTTCAGCGCGGCGATGCCCGCGACCACGGCCGAGTACATGTCGGCCAGGGTGGATTTGACGACCAGTGCGGCGAAGGTGCTGGCATTGCTCTCATGGTCGGCGTGCAATATCAGCAGCACGTCCATCAGGCGCGCTTCGAAGTCGTCGGGCAGGCGGCCCATCATCATGTAGTAGTAATTGGCGGCATGGCTGAGATCGCTGCGCGGATGCACGATCGGCTGCCCGCTCCGAACGCGCCCGATCGCCGCTGCAACCGTAGCCATCTTGGAGGTGATCTGGATCGCTTGGGCCTGATGGGTCTCGGAGGTGTCTTCTTCGGCATGCTCGTCGAAGACTGCCAGCGCCGAGATCGCCGTGCGCAGGACGGTCATCGGATGAACTCCGCGCCGGGCGGCAAGATCGCGGACGAGGGCATAGACCTCCTCCGGGATCTCGCGATCCTTCTGCATGCGCCCGGTGAACTGCGCGAGCTCGGATGCCGGTGGCAGCCGGTCGTATAGAAGAAGAAAGAACACTTCTTCGAATGTGGATTTCTCGGCCAACTCTTCAATCGGGTGTCCGTGGTAGACCAGGCGGCCGCCCAGGCCATCAACGTAACTCTTGGTGCTCTCGGCCGCGATGACTCCATCCAGCCCCTTGGAGAAACTGATTTCGCCGGGGCGGGCCACGAGTTTGAATTCTTCACTGTAGGTTGTCATGAGACGCTCCATTGCGAGATAGGGATAAGACCCGAAGTCCGGGTGAGGCCCTCAGGCGCTCAACCGTTCCAGCGTGGCCAGGCTCTCGCGCACCAGCGCCGCCGAGGTGGCCAACGCCTGCTTTTCCGTCTTGTCCAGCGGGACTTCGACGACCCGCTCCACGCCCGAGCGGCCGAGCTGCGTCGGCACGCCAAAGTACATGTCGCGCAAGCCGTACTCGCCCTCGAGCATCGCGGAACAGGGGACGATCAGGTGCTTGTCCTTAAGGATGGCATCCACCATTTGGGCTACGGCGGCGGCCGGGGCGTAGTAGGCGCTCCCGGTCTTGAGCAGGTTGACGATCTCACCCCCGCCTTTGCGCGTCCGCTCAACAATCGCCTGCAGCCGGTCGGGGGCCAGCATCTCCGAAAGGGGCACACCTGCCACATTGGAGTGGCGCGTGAGCGGCACCATCTCATCGCCGTGGCCGCCCATCACGTAGGTGTGGACGTTCTCGACGCTCACCCCGAGTTCCATGGCGACGAATGCACGCATCCGCGCTGAATCGAGGATGCCCGCCTGACCGACCACCCGCGCTTTGGGAAGACCGCTGCGCTTGTAAGCCAGATAGGCCATCGTGTCGAGCGGATTGGTGAGCACCACCAGAATGGCATTGGGCGAGAGGGGCACCGAGTTGTCGACCGCACCGCGAACGATGGCGGCGTTTGTGGTCAACAGGTCTTCGCGGCTCATGCCGGGCTTGCGCGCCGCCCCGGCGGTGATCACGATGATATCGGAGCCGGCCGTGTCGGCGTAGTCGTTCGTGCCGCGTACACTCACGTCGCTCGAGATGATTGGCAGCGCCTCCTGCAGATCCAGCGATTTGCCCTGGGGGATGCCTTCCATGACGTCCAGGAGCACGATATCGCCCAACTCTTGAGCGGCCAGCCAATGCGCTGTGGTCGAGCCGGTGAACCCCGCGCCGATGATCGTGATCTTGGGTCGCATGCAAACCTCCTTCGCCGTGAGTTTCTCCAAGGTGGGATGATTTCGTGTGCCAACGATGCTAATCTTGGAATATGGGCGAGCGGGAGTCGCCCCAGCTCGGTGAGACCGCGTTCATAACCGACACGAAGCGACGCGATGCGTTGTCCAACTCGGCGGGTCTCGAAACGTCGGCCCACGGACGATCCTTGGCGACGATGCGCCGAAGAGTGCGCGCAGTTTACCACACGCTGCCCGCACGTCGAATGCTATAATCGAACCCTTACTTCTTACCTCGGCCGGCCCACGGCCCTAGAAAGCCCGAGCGCACTGCGCCCATGAAGAACCCGAAATCGATCGTCTGTCTGGACCTGGAGACGACAGGCCTCAGTCCGGAGCGCGACTCCGTCATTGAAATCGGCGTCGTGCTCTTTCGCGGGGAGCGAGTCGAGGACGAGTGGAGCACGCTGGTCAACCCCGGGCATCCCATCCCGCGCGCCATTACCGACCTCACCGGAATCACGGACGCGATGGTGGCCGAAGCGCCGCGTCTCGACCGGGCGCTCGCCAAATTGGAGCCGTTTGTCGGAGAACGGCCGATCCTCGGCCAGAGCATCGGGTTCGACCTCGGCTTTCTCCAACGCCATGGGCTGTTCAAGTTCAACCCGGCTTACGATACGTACGACCTGGCTGCGGTTCTCCTGCCCACGGCCCCGCGCTACAACCTGGGGGCGCTGGCCAGCACGCTCGGGGTGATCTTGCCGGCCACCCACCGCGCCCTGGATGATGCCCGCGCCACTCGGGCCGTGTTCCTGCGGCTGCTCGAACTCGCGGCGGAACTGCCGCTCGACCTATTGGCCGAACTGGTACGGCTCAGCGAGAATCTGGAATGGGGCGGCGGGCAGCCGCTGGAGGATGTCCTGGGTGAGCGCCTGCAAGGACACGAAGCGATCGGGCCGCTGACCGCGCCCGCGCTCTTCAACCTCCCGGCGCTGCGGCCTTCCGAGTCGCCGGACCTATCGCCGGCAAGTGAACCCTCGCCTTTGAATATCGATGAAGTGGTGGCCACGCTCGACGACGGCGGCGCACTCGCCTCGCGTTTCCCCGGCTACGAGCGACGCACCCAGCAACTGGAGATGACCGCAGCCGTCGCCCGAGCGCTGAGCGAAGGGCGGCACCTGCTGGTTGAGGCCGGCACGGGCACGGGCAAGAGCCTGGCCTATCTCGTTCCGGCCGTTCACTGGGCCGTGCGCAACGGCTTTCGGGTTGTCGTATCGACCAACACCATCAACTTGCAGGACCAGCTTATCAACAAAGACGTCCCCGACCTGCAAGCCGCGCTCAACCTCGATTTCCGCGCCGCCGTTCTGAAAGGCCGTGCCAACTACCTGTGCCCGCGCAAACTTGAGGTCGCTCGGCGCCGCGGCCCCGAGACGCGCGAAGAGATGCGCGTACTGGGTAAGACCTTGGTTTGGTTGCGGCAGACAACGACGGGCGACCGCGGCGAACTCAATCTGGGCGGGCCGGCCGAACGCATGGCGTGGGACCGTCTTTCGGCCCAGGATGAGCAGTGCACTCTCGAGACGTGTCAGACGCTCGGACATGGGACGTGTCCTTTCTACCGTGCGCGCGTGGCCGCGGAGAGCGCCCACGTGCTGATCGTGAATCATTCGCTGCTGGTGGCCGATATCGCCGCAGAGAATCGGGTGCTGCCTGAGTACGACTACCTGATCGTAGACGAAGCCCATCATCTCGAGAGCGCAGCCACCGACGGGCTGGCCTTCCATCTTTCGCAGCCGGATTTCGACCGCGTGCTTCGCGAGCTTGGCGCCGCGCGCAGCGGCCTGCTGGGTTCGCTGGCCACGCTGGCGCGGCGACCTCCCGTCTGGGCCGGCGAACTCGACTTGCGCGGGCAGCTCGAACGTCTGGCCGAGGGCGGAGAACGCTGCCAGAGCGATGGGCGCGCGCTGTTCGAGACGTTGCGGCGCTTCATCGAGAATCAGCTCGAATCGCCCATCGGCGAATACGGCCTCGACTACCGGTTGCTGCCGTCGACGCGCTCCCTCCCGGGGTGGGAGGAAGTTGAGATTGCGTGGGAGAACCTGCGCGGCGCACTCGACGAGGTCCGGCGGATCACCTCGGCCCTCGGCGATCGGATGACAGGAGCCGGGGGCGGGGCCACCGAAGGGGACGACCTGGCCTCCGGCTTCCTCGGATGGGCGCGGCGGGCGCAGACTCTGATGAGCCAGATGAATCAGGTCTTCGCCGAGCCTTCGCCGTTGATCATCAACTGGGTGGGAATCCAATCCGAGCGCCTGACGATGTCGCTGCATGCCGCCCCGCTGCACGTGGGTCCACTGGTCGAGCGCCATCTCTGGCACCAGAAGGCGGCCATCATCATGACCTCGGCGACCCTTACCGCGGCGGGCGAGTTCGACTACCTGATCCATCGCCTGAACGCCGATGAGGCCGATACGCTGGTTGTGGGCTCGCCCTTCGATTATGAACACTCGGCGTTGGTCTATCTGGTGTCCGACATCCCTGAGCCCAACGATACGCGCGGGTATCAACGCGGAGTTGAGCAGGGGCTGATCGGGCTGTGCAAGGCCAGCCGCGGACGGGCACTGGTTCTGTTCACTTCTTATGCACAACTGCGCCAGACTCATCAGGCGATCGCTGCGCCGCTGGCGCGGGCGGGGGTCACCGTATTCGAGCAGGGCGAGGGCGCCTCGCGCCACTCATTGCTCGAAACCTTTCGCGCCAGCGATCAAGCCGTGCTGCTCGGCACACGATCCTTCTGGGAGGGAGTGGATGTTCCCGGTCAGGCGCTTTCGGTCGTGGCGATCGTGCGCCTGCCGTTTTCCGTGCCGAGTGATCCCATCGTGGCCGCCCGCTCCGAAACCTTCGACGACTCGTTCTCGGAGTACTCGCTGCCGGAGGCCATCCTGCGTTTCCGCCAGGGGTTCGGGCGGCTGATACGCACGCGCACCGACCGCGGGCTGGCCGTCGTGTTCGATCGGCGGATCCTCACCAAATCCTACGGCCGCTATTTCACCAATTCGCTGCCGGACTGCAAGATCGAACAGGGCACGCTGCACGACTTGCCGCAACGCGCGCAGTTGTGGCTGGGCGAGTGATCGTGATGCCGGTCGGCGGGGTGGCCCTCGGCGGAGACGACAAAGCAGGCATCCGATGAGCGTCGTCAAGAACCACTCGTGGCTGCGCACGACCTCATTCGCGGCTCTCGGCAGCGGATTGATGCTGCTGGCGGTGGCTGGAGCAGTCGGACTCGGGCGCCTGTCCAGATCACAAGAGCAGCCCTCGGCCGTACCCATCGAAGCCGATTACCCTGCGCCCGAATTGAGCTTCGTCGATCTTGCCGATCGGCGAGGGTCCCTTTCGGACTTCCGCGGCCAGGTGGTTCTGGTCAACCTTTGGGCGACCTGGTGTCCGCCGTGTCTTGCGGAAATGCCGGTGCTGGCGGCGGCCGCCCGCGATCATGCCTCGCAAGGGTTGGTGGTACTGGCCCTTAACCAAGGTGAATCGCGACCGGTGGTGAGCGACTTTGTCGAGCGCTCCGGTCTGGCATTGGTCGTAGGGCTCGACCCGTACGAGGAGGCGATGCGCCTGCTGCGCACGTCGGCGCTGCCTTCTTCTTACTTGGTGGATGCGCAGGGCCAAGTGCGCCTGGCGTGGTTCGGGGCAATCGACCGGGACCACCTGGAAGCTGCATTGGCCCGCGTGGGAGATGTGGGAGGCGTACCGTGAATGCCGCCGCGGTGTGGAAGAGCGGTCTCTCGTTTGAAGGAACGGCCGATTCGGGGTTTCGCATCCCGCTCGGGGGTGCCGCCGACGCGGGCGGCGCCGAGGATGGGTTCCGCCCGATGGAGCTCATGGCTCTCAGCTTGGCCGGGTGCACGGCGATGGATGTGATTTCCATTCTGCACAGGAAGCAGCAAGTGGTCACGGCCTTCGAGGTGCGGGTGGAGGCGCAGCTCGCCGCCGAACATCCGAAGGTGTTCACGCGCATGGTGATCGAATATCGCGTGCGCGGACACGGCATCGACCCGCAGGCCGTACACCGGGCGGTGGCACTCTCGCGGGATAAGTATTGCCCGGCCCAGGGTATGCTTGCCAAGGTAGTGCCGATCGAGCAACGCGTGGTCATCGAGCAGGATGCGCCGGGTGGTTAGATCGGCAGGATGGGGTAGGCAAGGCGTGAATCCCAGAGGCATCGTTCGATGGCCGAACGTCTGCTGATCACGGGCGCGACCGGCTTCATCGGGCGGGCCATCTGCCAGGTCCTTTCGCGGCGGGGCTACGACTTGCGCCTTCTTCTCCGGCCCTCGCGATCCATCCGGGGTCTTCCGCCGGGGCGCTCGGAGGTCGCGGTCGCCTCGCTTGCCGATGCCCGCTCTCTGCGAGCGGCGTTGGTGGGCGTCCAGACCGTCATTCACCTGGCCTCGGCCGAAGGCGAGCGCCGGCGGCGCGACCTGCTTGCCACCGATGTGGAGGGAACGGCGCTGCTTGTCGAGCAGGCCCGCTTGGCCGGCGTCCGGCGAGTGGTCTACCTCAGCCACATCGGTGCCAGCCGCATTTCGGCCTTCCCCTTCCTCCAAGCCAAGGGTATCGCCGAAAACATCCTGCTCGAGAGCGGGCTTCCCACCTGTATCTTGCGCACCTCCTCGGTTTTCGGCCCCGAGGATTCATTCACCAACGTGATCGCCATGGCCGCCAGCGCCATGCCGGTGGCGTTCTTCGTGCCACAGGGCCAGCCTCTGCTGCAGCCGTTGTGGGTGGGTGACCTGGTTGCGGCGATCGACCTCGCGCTGCACCAGGAAATAGGCTTTGGGCAGGTGCTCTCGATCGGTGGACCCGAGCACCTCACGATTGACGAAGTAGTGCAAACGGTGTTGGCCGCTTGCCGCCGCTCGCGAATTCTGGTGCGGGTGTGGCCGCCCTACCTGCGCCTGGGCGCCGCCGTGCTGGACACGCTCCTGCCGTATTCGCCGCTAACTCCTTACTGGGTCGACTACCTCGCCGTGAACCGCACGTGTGAGGCGAATGCCTTGGCGCGCTGGTTCGGCATTCGCCCGGCCCGGCTGGCGGATCGGCTCGACTACTTGCGCCACGGTCGGGGCCTGCGCGGGCTGATGCGTTTCATCTGGCGCGGTCCGCTGACCCTCTCCGCTGGATGAGTTGCTGGCCTCTGCCCGCCGGTTGACAAGCGGAGCCTCCGCCCCCACAATGTGAGACCGGCACACGTCCCAAACCCCGGTGCGCCGCGAAACGAGGCTGGGAAGGATCCAGGCATGCGACTTGAATCGATCGAACTCCATCACATCCGCATGCCCCTGCGCGAGACGTTCGAAACCTCCTTCGGTGTCACTGGTGAGCGGGAGGCGGTGTTGGTTCGAGCCTGCGCCCGGGGTGCAGACGGCTGGGGCGAGTGTGTTGCCGGCCGGCGGCCGGACTTCTCCTATGAGACCACCAGCACGGTGTGGCACGTGCTGACCGACTTTCTTATCCCCGCCGCCCTTGCGACCGAAGTTGAGGAACCGCAACAACTGCGGCGGGTGCTCGACGGAGCGCGCGGGCATCCCATGGCCAAAGCCGGGCTCGAGGCCGCAGTGTGGGATTTGTTCGCGAAGCAAGCCGGGCAATCGTTGGCCCACTACCTGGGTGGGACGGGCGACCGGGTAGCGGTGGGTGTCTCCATTGGCATCCAAGAAAGCACGCCCGCGTTGCTCCGCGCCGTAGAAGACTACGTGCGCCGCGGGTACGCCCGGGTCAAGGTCAAAATCAAACCGGGCCGAGACGTCGAGGAGGTGCGCGCCCTGCGCAAGGCGTTCCCGGGGCTCGCCCTGCAAGTGGATGCGAATGCAGCCTATTCGCTTTCAGACCTGCCGGTGTTCAAAGCGCTCGATGAATTCGACTTGGCGATGATCGAGCAGCCGCTTGGGGCGACGGAACTGACCGATCACAGTCGTCTGCAGGCCCAACTGCGGACGCCGGTTTGCCTGGACGAGAGCATCGGCGATGCCGCCAGTGCCGGGGCCGCACTCGATTTGGGCGCATGCCGCATCATCAACATCAAGCCAGCGCGAGTCGGAGGGTTGGGTGAGGCACGCCGCATCCACGACCTGTGCGCGCAGCGCACTGTTCCGGTATGGTGCGGCGGCATGCTCGAAACGGGGATCGGGCGCGCGGCCAGTGTCGCTCTCGCCACGCTACTCAACTTCCGGCTCCCTGGGGACCTCTCGGCTTCAGATCGATACTACGCCGAAGACCTGATCGAGCAGCCGTTCGTGCTGAACAGCGACAGCACGCTGACCGTCCCGACCGGACCGGGGATCGGCGTCGACCTGCGATGGGATCGGCTGCGTCGGGCCACGCTGCGGCGCGCCCTTTTCAGGGCGTAAGCCACTGCACCGCGTAAGCGCCGGCGAAGGCGAACGCCAGCATCTTGAGCGTCTTGCCGATCCAACAATAGAAGAGGAATTTGTGCGCGGGCATCCGCAGGATGCCCGCAATGATTCCTGCCACGTCGAAGACCGGATTGGGGATAAGCGCCAGCACCATGATCGTCAACGCCCCGTAGCGGCGCATGAGCTGTTCCAATCGCTCGACGCGTGACGATCGCTCGAGCACCGCGCGCCCGGAGAACCCCGCCAAGTATCCGGAAAGTTCTCCTAACGCCGCGCCTGCCCCGGCCGCCAATGCCACCGGCAACGGGGGAAACACCGCTCCCATGCTGAAGACGAATGCCACGCCCGGCGCGGGCAAAAAAAGGGTGGCATTCGCGAGAATCGAGAGCAGGAAGATACCGGGGTAGCCGTACACCGCCAACTGCGCGGCGCGGTCGCGAATCGAGAAGATGTAGAGCGTAATGCCGATCACGGCCGCCAGGCTGAGCAGGCGTGCCACGGTCAGCCAGATGCCGCTTGGGCCTTTGCGGGTCGTGGCCGTGTCACTCCTTCGCGCCGACGTTGGAGCTTTGGAATCGGCTGGGTCGCGGCGGGTGTTCATGGTTGAACGGTCGTTGTGCGCACCCACCGCGCTCCTGCGGCTTCACACGCGGCCCGAATGGCCGCGGCGTGGTGTGCCTCACCCAGCGCAATGATGTTCCCCCCCAAGCCCGCGCCCGTGAGTTTGGCACCCAGCGCGCCGGCACGGCGCGCGGCGTGCACGATTCGCTCGAGCCCAGCGGTGGAAACCCCGAGCCTCACGAGCACATCCTGGTTGCGGTTCATCAGGAGGCCGACCTGCGCCAAGTCACCTTCCGCCAGCGCCCTCAGCGACTGACTCGCGCAAGCCCCAATCTCATCGAACAGGCGCTCGAAGGTGGGCGTATCCCGTTGCCACGCATCGCGCACAGCCCCGACGGCAACGCGCGTCTCGCTCCGCACTCCGCTGTCGGCGACCGTTAGGTCGAATGGGCCGCCGAGATCTAACGGTTGCGGCGGTGTGCCGCGGATGAAGAGAATCGGCCGCTCGAGGGCGATGACCGAGTTGTCTATGCCCGAAGGCGTGCCGTGATAGACGGCTTCCGCCTCGAAAACGATGGCCGAGACCTGTGCCGGAGCGAGGTCGACGCCGTGCGCGGAAGCCAAGGCCCGAACGATGGCTGTGGTCACGGCGGCGCCGGAGCCGAGCCCGGAGGCCACCGGGATCTCGGAGGAGATGCGCAGCGTGCCGTTGCGCACTTCGAGGCCCAGCCGCTCGCAGACAATTCGCAGTGTCTCCCTGAGCGGGTGGCCGGCGGAAAGTGCCGCCAGGGGCGAGGTCACTCCAATCTCAGGCGCGTCGAGCGAAAAGGGCGAGGATCCGGGCAGGTATTCGGCGCGGGCGCGAAGGTCGGGCAGGGGAAGCGCCACGGCCTGGCGCCCGTAGACGACCGCGTGCTCGCCGAACAAGATGACCTTGGCGCACGCGGTGGCCGAGAAACTCATCGCTGGAGGTAGAGGATGCCCATGGCGGACACCGCCCACAACACCACGCCGGCCTGCAGCGGGCGATCCATCATGACGATTTCCTCGGGCGCACCGCCGGCCTTTTCCACCTGGATGAGGTACAGGTAGCGGAAGATGCTGTACACCACGAAGGGCACGGTCAGCATCATCGAATGATTGGCGGGCAAGTTGGGCGCCGAAAACGTGTACAGCGAATACGCGACGATTGTCGCCGCCGACACGATCTGAATGTAGCTGTCGAGCAAGGGGATGGTGTAGCCATCCAGCACGCGGCGGTGATTGGAGGCGTCGTCGACCAGCAACGCCAGCTCGGCGCGGCGCTTGCCGAAGCTGATGTACAACGCGAGCAGGATCGTGCATACGTACAGCCACGGCGAGAACCGTTCGACCTCGATCAAGGTCACCCCGGCCGCCACGCGGATGACAAACCCCGCGGCCACCGTCAAGGCATCGACGATCGGCACGTGCTTGAGCGCGAACGAATAGGCCAGGTTGAGCAGCAAGTAGCCGAAAACCAGCCATCCGAGAACCGGGTTCAACAGAAACGCCAGGGCGACGGAGAGCGGGCCGAGCACGGCCGACACGGTGAGCGCCAGAGCCACCGAGATCTCGCCCGCGGCGATCGGCCGCTTGCGCTTTTCGGGGTGCAGCCGGTCCTGGTTGCGGTCGGCGACGTCGTTAATGAGATAGACCACGCCCGACGCCAGGCACAGCAGCACGAACCCGCCCGTAGTCCGCAACAGTGCATCCAGGTGCAGTATTTGCCGGTCGAAGCCGAGCGCGGCGAAGATGAAGATATTCTTCGGCCACTGACGCGGCCGCATGCTCTTGATCAGGAGGCGCAGCGTCTGCATGCTAAACCTCCTCGATCAGACGCGCCAGCACCTGACGGACGGAGGCCGCCCGCGTACCGACGCACGGCAATGCGGCGCCCTCCGCTCCGGGCGCCACCGCCTGCTGCACCGTGCGCAGCGAGGCGGCCCCGGGGATGTCCTGCTTGTTGGCCGCCACCATGAAGGGGACTCGGAGCGCGGCAAACCGCGCGAGAAGCTCACGCGCACCGTCGAAGCTTTCGGGCGCAGTCGAATCCACAACCAGCAGCACCGCATCGGTTTCTGCGGAGAGGATATCCCACATGAAATCGAATCGCTCCTGGCCGGGAGTGCCGGTCAGGTGCACCACCGTGTCGCCCAACGTGACCCGGCCGTAATCCATGGCTACGGTGGTATGGTCCTTGCCGTCACCGCCCGCGCGAGTCAATCGCCGCTCGGTGGAGACGACCTCAATTTCGGAAATGGTCTTCACCAGGCGCGATTTTCCCGCTCCAAAAGGTCCGGTCACGAGCACCTTGACGTGTCGAGTCATTCCTGCTCACTTCTCAGCCGGAGGTGCCGCGGCGCTGACGTCGCGACGGAAATCGAAAAAGCGGTATCCCACACCGTGCTCGGTGAGAATGTAAACCGGGTGGGAGGGATCCTTTTCGAGCTTCTGCCGCAGATAGTTGATGTACAGGCGCAGGTAATGCGTCTCGCCGCGGTATTCATATCCCCACACTTTGGCCAGCAGCTGGTCGTGGGGCACCACCCAACCCGCGTTCTGCACCAAATGATAAAGCAAGCGGAATTCGGTCGGACGCAAGCGCACCAGCTTCCCCTCGACCCACACTTCGCGCCGGTCGAAATCCAGGCGTAACCGGTCGTCAATCACCAGCGGGCCGGTCGCGCCGGGCTGAGGGCTCTCCAGCCGGCGCAACACGGCGCGGATGCGGCTGACGAGTTCGCGCGGGCTGAAAGGTTTGGTGACGTAATCGTCGGCACCCATCTCGAGCCCGCGCACGCGTTCGTTCTCCTCACCCTTGGCTGTGACCATGATGACCGGCACGCTGGAGAACTCGCGCATCATTCCCAGCACTTCGAAGCCGTCCATGTCGGGTAGCATCACGTCCAGCAGCACTAGGTCGGGCAGGTCGTTGCGCAGCCGCTCGAGCGCCTGGGTGCCGTTCTGCGCCTCCGAAACCTGGAAGCCGTCGTGCTCCAGGTTCAGGCGGATGAAGCGAACCATGCGCGGTTCGTCATCGACCACCAGGATGCGTCGGCGCGGCGTCGGAGGCATCGTGCTACTCGCGCACAAACGTCACCAGCCGCTCTTCGGCCTCGCCCGGCAACACCTCGATGAAGGCGACGCGGCTGGCGGCCCAAATCACGGTGGAGACATTCTCCTGCAAGTAGGGCAGGTCCTTGCCGTCGCGCCGGCGCGGGTGATGGACGGTGAGGAAGGTGGCCGTGGCAGGCGGCATGTCGTCCATCTCCGCCATCACCGCCTCCTCGTTGACCAGATGCACCAGCACGGTGATCGACATCCGCGCCTCCGGGGCTAGACCTTGCGGAACACCTGGACCTTGAGGCTGCCCAGGCTGATCGTATCGTTCTCACTGAGGGGCATGGGTCTCTCGGGGGTCAAACGCGTGCCGTTGAGGAAGGTGCCGTTGGCACTCCCCAGGTCTACCACCATGAGCGAATCCCCCTCGTAGCGCAGGTGGCAGTGCAGCCGTGAGACGCCTTTCTCGTGGGCACCGTAGCGGTTGAGGTCGATATCTGGCAGGATGGCCTGGGTCGCTTCCGCCCGGCCCAGTATGTAGTCCTGCTGGCCGCGCAGGGGAATTGCAACCGTACTGCCCATGACCCGCACGGCGATCGAATCCTGCCGGGTGAGCATCGCCGGGCCCTGCGTTTGACGAGGCTTGGTGGTGATTTCTTCGACCTCGTCGACCGGCAAGGAGACGGTCGGTGAGGCAGCGTCCTCATCCACCATCAACCCGCACTCGGGGCAGAAGAGCGTGCCCAAAAAGAGGGAGGCTTTGCAGCGCTGGCAGGTGATCATCGCGGCCCCTCCGCGTGCGCTTCGAGCAGCGCGCGCGTCCCGTACTTCACTCGCTTCTGCCCGCGCTCGGACAGCTTGTGATCCTGGGCCAACGCTTCGGCCTCGGCGATCACCGACTGCGCAAGTTCTCCTTGCCCGATCTCCAACAGCTGGGTCGCCAGACGGTTGAGCCGCCGCGTGCCGAGTTCGGCGTCACCCGAACGTGCGTCGGATAGCGCCTTCTCCTGCAAATGATACAGGTTCACGCTGCGTGCCGCGGTGAGCAACTGCCCCGAGATCGGCGCGGGCGCAGCCTCTTTGAGCACCGGGAATGACAGCGCCAACGAGGACTTGAGGTGCATGTTGGTCTGCGACAGATGCGCGCCAAAATGCATCGTGCACACCTCGAAGGAAGCCAGCGGCTCGGGGATGGTGGAAATGACGAACTGCAACAAGAGCGACAAACTTGTGCCGCTGAAGAGCGAACCCAGTCGCAGCGTCGTCCCCCCTGGCAGCGGCGTGGGCGCGGGCGAGGTGCGGAAGGACGACTGGAGCATGACGCCCGGCGCAGTGTCGATGACCAACGATATCTGGTCGGCGTAGACCAGCCCGAGTTCGCGGAACTTTTGTTTGAGCATCCGGTTCAGGGTGGAGATGTTTTCGATGTAGACAGCTTGGCCGCCCGTCTTGGCGGCCAAAGCATCCAGGAAGATGTCGTTCCACGCTTCGCCGACCCCGATCGCCGTAATCTCGATACCTTCGAGCGCAGCTTCGTCGGCCAGGTCCATGCATGCCTGCTCATCGCCATAGGTGCGGCCGTCGGTGATCAGAATCAAGTGATCTATGGTTCCGCCGACCGCCCCGCGGCGTACCTCATCCATGCCGGCCCGCAGCCCCTTGAGAATCTCAGTGGCACCGCTGGTCTGGATTTCCGAGAGGCGGCTGTTGGCCGCAGTCGGGGAGAGGTGGGCATCGGAGGGGATGAGGAGTTCGGCCTTGTCGCTGAAAGTCACCAGGCCGAATCGGTCTTGCGGGCGAAGCAGGCGGATGACTTCGACCGCCGACGAGCGGGCGGTATCCAGGCGCTCGCCGGTCATGGAGGTCGACCGGTCGAGCACCAGGCACATGTTCAGTGGCGGGGCGGGCACCGCGTCGTCGCGCGCCGGCGGGCGGACTGCGATGTGCGTGTAGAGGACCTGCGCCTCGGTGTGCACTTGTAGCGCAGTCCGGCTGTGGTTGAGGTCGACGACGAACGGCTCGGCCGGGGCAGCACTGGTCATCGCAGGCCTGCCAGCTCCACGCAAATGACAGAGATGTTGTCGGGTCCGCCGGCGGCGTTGGCCAGTTGCACCAGCGCATCGCACGCCGCTTGCGGTGTGTCGCTGTTGGCCATCGTCTCCTGGATGCGCGCATCGTCCAGCGGGCCCCACAAGCCGTCGGAGCACAACATCAGACGCGCCCCCGGCTCCCAGGGCAGGGTCAGGAACTCCGGCTCGAGTTCGTCGGTCTGCCCGATGGCGCGCAGCAAGACATTGCGCTGAGCGAAGCGGGTTGCTTCATCCGGGGTGATCTGGCCGATGTCAATCAAACGCTGCACCAGCGAGTGGTCGCGGGTGACCTGCTTGATCTCCGACCCAACCATGTAAGCGCGGCTGTCGCCCACGTGAGCCAGGAACAGCTGGTTGGAGAACATCAGCGCCGCGGTGAGGGTCGTGCCGCTGCCCGGGAAGTGGCGCAGCACCGACTGGTTGGCCGCGATCATTGCCCCTTCCAGTATCTCCTGGATGGATAATTGATCCTCGCCGCCCGATCCGCCGAGCCAGAGTGTGGTGAAGTGGGCCAGCACATGGCGGGCGAAGGTTTGCGCGGCCAAGCGGCTGGCACGCTCGCCCAGCTCGTGCCCGCCCATGCCGTCGGCCACAATGAACAAGCCGAAGTAGGGCAGGGTGCTGTCGGCTTGCTGCAGCCCGGTGAGCGCGATGAGCGAATCCTCGTTGGCCGTGCGTACACGGCCGACGTCGTGGCCGATGCCCACGTGGAAGATCGGCGGTCCGCTCGAGAGCGCCGCCGTCTTCTCGGACCCGGGGGCGTTGGTGGATGGGGGTGGAGTGTCGGGAGACAAGGATGAAGCCTCGGCTGGTTTAGACATTGGCTGAGAGCGCGTAGATCGTGTGGTCGCTCGAACCGAAAAAAACACTGGTCTCATTGGCCGCGGGAGCACCCGTGATGGGACCACCGCTCTTGAATTTCCATCGCAGGCGGCCGCTGGCCAACTCTAGACAGTATAGATAGCCGTCGACTGAGCCGCAATAGACAAGTCCCTTGTGAATAAGTGGCGTCCCGGTGACCTGGTCTTCCGTCTCGAAGCGCCAGCGCTCGCGGCTGCTGCGCAAGTCGGCCGCGTATATCCGCCCGTCGGCGGAGCCGAAGACCACCACGCCTTCGGCAATGGCCGGCGAGGAGACAATGGAATGCCCGGTGCGGAAGCGCCAGATGACCCAGCCGGAGGTCGAATCCACGGCGTACAAGACCCAGTCCACCGAACCGAACAGGACCATGCCGTCGGCTTCGGCCGGCGAGGAGAGTACCGCCCGTTTGGCATGAAACTGCCACTTGATCTCGCCGCGCAAACTGAGCGCATAAACGTCACCCGAGTCGCTGCCGAAGTAAATCCGGTCACCTACTACCAGGGCTGTCGAGCGAACCGGCGCTCCGGTATCGCACTTCCAGACCCGCCGGCCGGTGAGAGCCTGAACCGCATGCAGTGCTCCGTCGTCGGAGCCGATAAAGACGTGCTCCACCGCCACCCGCGGCGAGGCGCGGATCGGGCGCTCGGTGTAGTACGTCCACATCATGCGCCCAGTCTGCAGGCTGACGGCGTGCAGTCGCTGGTCTTCCGAGCCAACAAAAACCGTGTCGTCGCCCACCTCCGGCCGCCCGGGGATGCCGCCCTCGGTGGGATACTTCCACAGAAACTCCCCACGCTCGGCGTTGAGCGCGTACAGGTTGTTGTCGTAAGCGCCAACCAGCAGCAAGTCGCGCGCCAGGAGAGGCGTGCCGCGCACCTCATCTTCGCATTTGAAAACCCATTCCACCTTGGGGGCCCCGGGCTGGTCGGCGACGCTCGAGCGACCGGGGGCCTCCACCACCGGCTGGGGGGCCGCAAACACCGCGATGGTCGTGTTGATCGATTGGGCGAGTGCCTCGCCCATCGAGTGCGCATCCGCAAAGCGCGATTTGGCGTCGTAGGCCAAAGCCTTCTCCACCACCGCCACGACCGCGGCCGGAACCTCCGGCCGAAGCTGAGGGATGGGCCGGTCGCCCCAGGTGAAGGGAGGTTCGAGGCGCGGGTCGCGCCGCGTGAGCAGGTGGTGGAGCGTGGCACCCAGGGCGTAAACATCGGATAGCGGACCCGCCTCGCCGCGGTATTGCTCGGGCGGTGAGTAACCTTCGGTGCCGATCATCGTGCCCTTGTGGTCGGGGGCGAAGAGCTTGGCGATCCCGAAATCCACCAGGCGCAGGATGCCATTCTCATCGATCATGACGTTGGAGGGCTTCATGTCGCGGAAGATGATCGGCGGCGTGTGATTGTGCAGGTAGTGGAGAACGTCGCACAGCTCGATGCTCCATCCGACAACCTTCACGACCGGCAGGCCGTCCGGAGCCTCCTCGAGGACGCCCTCCAGATCCCTGCCGGTGATGTACTCCATCACCAGGAAGGAGCGCTCGCCGATGGTGAAGTAATCGTAGATGCGCGGAATGGCCGGGTGGGTGAGCGTGGCCAGCAGGTTGGCTTCACGTTCAAAGCTCGAAAGCACGGCCTCGAGCATGGCGGCATCATGGCTCGAGTGGAGAAGCTCCTTCACCGCCACCAGGCGGGTGATGTTGGGGAAGCGCAGGTCGCGCGCCTGATAGACGGCGCTCATCCCGCCGCGCCCGAGTTTGCGCAGCACGCTGTAGCGGCTCTCGAGCACCGTCCCCTGGCTGAGCGAGGCGGTACCGGTGCGCGCTGGCCCCAGGGGGGCGGTCATCGGATCGGTGGCCAGAGGGAAGACTCCTTCACGCCGTGCAGGTAGAGCGCCACGGTCTCAGACGATTATAAGCACGGGCCGCACGACCTGCAAGCCTCACCGTCTTGTGAGGCTGTCCCAAGGGTAGGCGCGGCGCAGCCTGTGTATTCACCTGGCTGCAGGCATGAGGCGGGTCACCTCCGTGCGCCACGGCCGGGTGCAGGTCGCTATCCGCCCCGTGACGCGGCCGAGATTTTCCACCTTCGCACCCACTCTAGGGCACGCGTAAGCGCGGGCTTCCACTCCGTGGCCGGGACGGCGGCGGGCAGGTACAACGCACCCCGGCTGTAGCGCATCCCTTCCGGAACTTCACCGGGCTCGAGCCCCTGCGGCAGGTACAGGCGCAGCACCAAGTTGCGGTTCTCCATCGACACGCTCTCGACGCCGGCCTCCAGCGCTTTCACCTTGACCCGCAGCTGGTAGAGCAAGTGCTCCACCGCCTCCGGCAGCGCACCGAAGCGGTCCTCCATTTCCTGGGCCAGGGCGAGCACCTCGCCCTCGCGTGTCAAGTCCGCCATGCGCCGGTAGAGCCGCACGCGCGCTTCGCGGCTGGGCACGTAGTCGTCGGGGAGGGAGGCGTTCAGCGGCAAGTCCACGCTGACCAGGCCAGCTTCCAGCCCGGGCAGCACGCCCTCGCGCTGATCGCGCGCGCGACGGACGGCCTGGGCCAGAAGGCGCGTGTAGAGGTGGAAACCGATGGCGGCAATGTGTCCGTGCTGGCGCGCGCCGAGGATCTCGCCCGCGCCGCGAATCTCCAAATCGCGCATGGCGATGCTATACCCGGCGCCCAACTCGGTTTGTTCGGCCAACGTCTGCAGTCGCTCGTGCGCCTCCGGCGTGGGACGATGGCGGCGTTCGGTGAAGAAGTAGGCGTAGCCGCGCATGGCGCTGCGCCCGACCCGCCCGCGCAATTGGTAAAGCTGGGCCAGGCCGAAGGTGTCGGCCCGCTCGACCACCAGCGTGTTGGCCGAAGGAATATCCAGGCCCGACTCGATGATCGAAGTGCACAGGAGCACGTCCACTTCGCGGGCCAAGAAGGCGGCCATGGCTCGCTCCAATTCGTGTTCGTGCATCTGGCCGTGGGCGACCACCAACCGTGCTTCGGGAATGATCCGCTCCAGGCGCTGGCGTGCCGCGAGGATGGTCTCGACGCGATTGTGCACATAAAACACTTGCCCGCCGCGATCGAGCTCGCGCAAGATGGCCTTGCGCACCGCGCCCTCCGAATAGGCACCCACGCTTGTCACGACGGGCAGGCGCTCTTGGGGCGGCGTGTCGATGGTGGAGATATCCCGTACGCCGGTGAGTGAGAGGTACAACGTGCGCGGGATGGGCGTGGCCGTGAGAGTCAGGACGTCGACTTCGGTGCGCAGTTGCTTGAGATACTCCTTGTGTGCCACTCCGAAGCGCTGCTCTTCGTCGATGACCACCAGTCCGAGGTCTTTGAAGCGCACGTCTCGTTGCAGCAGGCGATGCGTGCCGATGACCACGTCCACCCGGCCCTCGGCTAATTCGCCAAGCACGGCCTGCTGTTCGGCCGGCGTGCGAAAGCGTGAGAGCATTTCCACGCGGGCCGGGAAGGGCAGCAGGCGCTGGGCAAAGGTCTGTGCGTGCTGCTGGGCGAGCAGGGTGGTGGGAACGAGCACCGCCACCTGACGCCCAGACATCACGGCCTTGAACGCCGCGCGCAGCGCGACTTCGGTTTTGCCATAGCCCACGTCGCCGCAGATCAAGCGATCCATTGGCCGCGTGGATTCCATGTCGCGTTTGACGGCTTGGATGGCCAGAAGCTGGTCTTCGGTCTCGACGTAAGGGAACGAGGCTTCCAGCTCCTGCTGCCAAGGGGTGTCGGGGCCGAACGCGATTCCCTGGGCGGCTTGGCGACGCGCGTACAGATCGAGTAGCTCGCGGGCGATATCTTCGACGGCATGCCGCGCCCGGTCGCGTGCCAGTCCCCATTCTGCGGTGCCGAGCCGTGACAGTGTGGGTGGATGCTCGTCGGCACCGACATAACGCGTGAGGCGGTCCACCTGATGTACCGGAACGAAAACCTGATCGCCCCCGGCGAACTCCACCTGCAAATACTCACGCGACGTGCGCTCCACCGTGCGGCGTACCAGGCCCGCGAATCGCCCGATGCCGTACTCGATGTGCACAACGAAATCGTCCGGATTGAGATCGGCGTACTCGGCTTCCGGAGGCAATGCCGCGGCCCGCGCACGCCGGCGAGGTTCAGGCCGAACCCAACCGAAGATCTCGCCGTCGCTCAAGAGGTGCAGGGCCGTCTCGTCCGCCAGGCGAACCACGAACCCTTCCTGCAAGCCGCCGGTGGTCATGGTTGCCGCGCCGGGAGGCGGCAGCTCCATCACCTGTTCGTCGGGAAGCAGCGTGCGGGGTGCCTCTCCAGAGCGCTCGCTCCACAATTCCGCGAGGCGGGCCGCCTGACGCGACACGAGGATTGTGCGCGCGGAGGAATCATCCAATTCTTCGAGATGATCGAGCAGGGGTTTGATTTGCCCGCCGAAGCGAGGGCCAGGCGAAAAGGCCTCGCCGAGCGGGATCTGCACGGCCGCCTCGGGGTAAGAGGCCAGTACGAGCGTCGCATGCGATTCGGTCGCCTCGCGCAGGTGATCCCAGGTAAGATGCGCCATGGGTGCGCGCGCATTCAGCCATCCGGCGGCCTCCGCCTCGTCGCGCAATTGAAGCGCCTGAGTCTCCCATTCGGCCGAGGTGTCTTCTGCTTCCTGGTAGTCGTCAAAGACCAGCAGCGCGCCGGGTGGGAGATGCTCCAACACGCTGGCAGGCGGGTACACCCACGGAGCGTAGAACTCCGGTCCCGGCGCGAGGGGCGCCTCCGTGGTATCCGCGCCCGAGTTGACCATCGGCCAATCGGAAGGCGCCGCCTCGCGGCGCGCGGCGAGGTCGCGCTCGAGCACTTCGCGCGCAGGTGCAACCCTCACCGTGCCGATCTTCTCGGTCGATCGTTGAGTCCCCGGGTCGAAGCGGCGCAATGTGTCGATTTCGCCGCCGAAGAATTCGATGCGCACTGGCGAAGGTTCGGCCGGCGGCCACACGTCGAGAATGCCGCCGCGCCGGCTGAATTGCCCCGGCTCGAGCACGAACGGTTCGTGGACGTAACCCACGTCCGTCCAGGTGCGGACCAGGTTATCCAGCGAGGCCGCCCCGCCGGGTGATAGCTGACGGCAGGCCAGCAGGAAGTCCTGCCGCGGCAGGGTAGGGGTCATCCAGGCGCGGAGCGAGGCCACCACGACGAGCGGGGCGCGCGGTTCGCGCGCAGGCAAGTTGTAGTCTGCCAGAGAGGCCAGTGTGGCCAGGCGTTCGCGAATCGTACGCGGGCCCCAGGGCAGGGGTTCGTAGAAAAGCGTTGCGGGCTCGGCGAAGTTGAGAACACGGGCTTGCGGGTTCCAGGCGGCGAGGTCGTCGCGCACAGCCAGCGCGCGCTCGTTGCGCGCGACAAGAACGAACACGGGCGCCGGCCAGCGCGCTGCCAATGCGGCCACAAGCGCCGGGCGTGCGGCGCGCAACAGGCCCAGGGCAGCCGCCCCCGCGGGGCGAGGCGAAGTTGAACTCGCCGCCTGGAGGTGCGCCAACATGGCTTCAAAGGGAGCAAGCTGTTCGATGGCCGGGAGCAGCCCGCTCAGATTCACTCGCTGCCCCCCGCCGCAGTCCGCAGGTCGCCGTTGAACTGCGTCATCGCCGCATCCAGCCCGTGCTCGAGAACGGTGCGCAACGCATCACTCGCACGCGCAATGACGGCGGCCACCTCTGTCTGCTCTTGGTGATCGAAGTCCTGCAGGACGTAATCCGCCGCAACCATCACACCCGGCGGGCGGCTCACTCCAATGCGCAGGCGAGGAAAGGACTGGCTGCCGAGCGCGGTAATAATCGAGCGCAGCCCGCGATGACCGCCCGAACCCCCAAAGGGACGCAGTCGCAAAGTCCCCAGCGGCAAATCGATGTCGTCCGCGCACACCAGCAGGTTCTCGAACGGAACCTGGAAGAATCGAACCAACGCCGCGACTGATCCGCCACTCAGGTTCATGTAGGTCTGCGGCTTGGCCAGAATCACTTTGCGACCGAGGTGGTTTCCGCTCGCGACAAACGCCTCGAATCGCTGGCGCGAGAAGGAGAGGGCCAGGCTGTGGGCCAGATGGTCCACGGTGCGAAACCCGACATTGTGGCGCGTTGCGGAGTGCTCGCGGCCAGGGTTGCCCAGCCCGATGATCAGAGCGACGTCGTCCATCGATGCCTTTCGTGCCGGCCGGCCGCGATGTGCACGCGCCTCCGGCGGCGAGTTACGGGCCGAATGCTTCGCGCCCCAGGACGTGGCGGGAGGGGCGTCCGCGCCAGGCCTACTGGGGCTCATCGCACAAACATGCAAGTTTAGCACAGTCCACGCGGCACTTCGTATTCGTTCGGAGAATCTCGGGGGAGGCCGCGATCGAGTGGTAAACTCGCCGCATGCACAGCCTGTACGTGCACATTCCATTCTGTCGGCATCGCTGCGGCTACTGCGATTTCAACACCTACAGCGGCCTGGACTCCCTCATTCCAAGCTACGTTGAGGCGTTGTCGAAGGAGATTCGCGAGGTCGGCAGCCAGGGTGATCGGCCCTCGGTGCACACCCTCTTCTTCGGCGGAGGGACTCCCTCGCTGCTCACGGCCGGTCAGGCGGGGCTTCTCATGGGGGCTATCCGTCACTCGTTCTCGATCGAGGCCGATGCGGAGATCACTCTGGAAGCCAACCCCCATGGGTTGACGGAGGGGTACCTGTCGGAACTGCTCCTCCTCGGAATCAATCGCATCAGCTTGGGCGTCCAGTCCGTTCACCCCGCCGAATTGGCCGTGCTCGAGCGCGAACACGGCATCGACCAGGTCGTCTCAAGCGTCCGCACCGCGCGGGCCGCCGGGTTCGCCAATCTGAGCCTGGATCTGATATACGGGATTCCGGGTCAATCGCTCGATACTTGGCAGCAGACGCTCACGCGCGTGCTCGCCTTCGACCCCGACCACCTTTCCCTCTACGCCCTTACGCTTGAACACGGGACGCCGCTGCGCCGCGAGGTGCGCGCCGGGCGGGTCGCAGCGCCGGATGATGACTTGGCGGCCGAGATGTATGAGCAGGCGGGGGAGCAGTTGGCGCGGAACGGCTTTGCCCAATACGAGATATCCAATTGGGCGCGGCGCACGGCGGGGCCGGACGCATGGCGCTTTGCGAGCCGGCACAATCTTCAATACTGGCGCAACCTGCCGTACTTCGGGGTGGGGGGCGGGGCGCACGGTTACGTAAACGGACGCAGGTATTCCAACGTCCTGGCTCCTGCGACGTACATCCGCCGCTTGAATTCGGGGCCGTCACGCGGCTGGCCCCTCTCACGCGCGGCGGCGCGCAGCGAGATACTTTCGAACGACGAGGCCATGCGTCAGTCGATGTGGCTGGGGTTGCGGCTCACCGAGGAAGGGGTGCCCGTCGACGACTTCACGCAGCGATTTGGCGTCTCGCCCGACGGGCGTTTCGGGCGCGAAATCGATGAGCTTCTCGGTCACGGGCTGATCGAACGACAGGCGGAACCGGACCGACTGCGGCTGACGGAACACGGCCGCCTGCTGGCCAACCAGGTCTTTGTCCGCTTTGTCTGAGGCTCGCGATCGAGTTACCTATCGCGGGTCAGCAGCGATGCCGTCAACTCTCTGAGCGCCGAATCGTATTCAGGCAGAAGCGCAGCACCCCCGATGGCGGCGTAGGCGCGTTCCGTCATGCGTGCCCCCTCGGCCAATGCGAATGTGCGAGCGCCGCACGTCTCGAGCGCAGCCAGCATCCGCGGCACCTGCGCGGCGGTAAACGGCTCGGCGAGCAGCGCCCGAAATTCCGCGCAGCGCTCGAGGCCGAACAAAATCGGCAGGCTCTTCTTGCGGCTCTCGAGGTCGGTCGTGGCCGACTTGCCGGTCACCGCCGGGTCTCCCCACAGCCCGAGCACATCGTCCCGAACCTGGAACGCGAGCCCAAGGTGCAGTCCGAAGTCCGCCAGGGTATCGGCTTGCGCGGCGGAGGCTCCTCCGGCAAGGCCACCTGCCAGGCACGCGGCAGCGATCAACGCGCCCGTCTTGGCCGTCACCATCTGCCAATAGAAGTCGAGCGAGGCTTGGGCGGCGTCTTCTGCCCTGAGGTCGAGGTGCTGCCCGTGAGTCAATTCCAGGCAGGCGCGGCTGAGCACCAAGAGCGCTTCGGCCCGCGTTGCAGGTGCAAGCGCTTCGCGCTCACTTTCCAAAACCGCCAATGAGGCGGCCGCGAAGAGCGCATCACCGGCATTGATCGCCTGAGCGGCGCCCCAGCGCTTCCAGATCGTCTCGCGACCCCGCCGGGTCGGGCTTTCGTCTTGGATGTCGTCGTGCACCAGTGAGAAGTTGTGAATGAATTCCACCGAGGCGGCCACCGGGAGCGCGCGACGCCAGTCGCCGCATACGCCGCCGCAGGCGAGCAGCGTCAGTATGGGCCGGATGCGCTTGCCCGTCGCGGCGAAGCCCGCGCCCGGGCCGGACCACCCCATGTGATAGGTCAACATCTCCGACAAGTCGGACCCCAGACGCGAGCCGCAGCGCTGGACGGCCTCGCGCAGCTCCTGTTCGACGGCAGGCAGCATCTCTTGCACCAGACTCATTCGATTTACTCTTTGATCAGGAGTGTGCGCTGCAATTCTGCAATTGAGCCCACGCCGGCGGCGAACATGGCGATGCGCATCTGCAGAGCCATCAGGCGGATTTCTTTGATCGTGGCCTCCAGCGACACGGAGGCAGCCTTAAGGAAGGGATGGGCGCTGCCCGCCAGGTTTGCGCCGAGGGCAATGCACTTGGCGGCTTCGATGCCGTTGCGGATTCCGCCGGAGGCGATCAACGGCAGCGACGGTAACTCGGCCCGACATTGCACCAAGGCCTCGGCGGTTGGAATCCCCCAGCCGACGAAGTCGCCTGCCAAACGAGCCACGTCCGGGTCGGTCGTGCGGTGCATTTCAACCTGCGACCAGGAGGTGCCGCCCGCGCCGGCGACGTCCACGGCCGCCACGCCCGCATCGGCCAGCCAGCGCGCCACCTTGACCGAAATCCCCCAGCCCACTTCCTTGACCACAACAGGGACTGGCAGGGCGCGACAAACCTGGCCGATCTTCGAAAGCAGGTTTGAGAAGTCGTGGTCGCCTTCCGGCTGAAGCGCCTCCTGCAAGGCGTTGAGGTGCAGAATGAGCGCATCGGCGCGGATCATTTCGACCGCGCGTTGACACTCCGGCACACCCACCCCGTGGTTGAGTTGGACGGCGCCCAAGTTAGCCAGCAGCATAGCCGTGGGGGCCACATCGCGAACCTGAAAGGTGCGGGCGGCGCGTTCGTCTTCGAGTGCCACGCGTTGTGAACCCAGGCCCATGGCGATGCCAGTGCGTTCGGCCGCCTCGGCCAGCACGCGGTTGATGGCGTGCGCCTGATCGGTCCCGCCGGTCATCGAGGAGACAAGCAGAGGCGCACGCAACTCGTGGCCCAGGAAGACCGTGCTCAGGTCCACCTCGTCCAGGTTGCGCTCCGGCAGCGCCTGATGCACGAAGCGATAGCATTCCAGGCCGGTCGTCAGCCCAGATTGCACGTCTTGCGTGAGATTAATGCGGATGTGATCCGCCTTGCGCGAGGCGGTCGGCGCAACTTCGGGCATGGCCTGGTGTTCCTTAAACAGCCGTCCGATGCATGTTACCAGCCGGTCGGAGGGGTGTCAAACAGCGCTGCCCGTCCTTGACCCGCACCGCGCATGCGCTTAGAATCAGTCGACCGCCTGGACCCGAGAGATACACCCTCTGGCATTTCCGGCACAGATCTCGGCAGTGTGGTCCGCACAAGGGAGGATACTCTGATGGCAGAAGCCACGTTCGAATCCGTTCGCGCAATCATTGCGGAGCTGTTGGGCGTTGAGTCTGAAAAGGTAACCGAAACCGCCCGCTTCCGCGAGGACCTGGGTGCGGACTCGCTCGACCTGGTGGAGTTGATCATGGCCTTCGAGGAGAAGTTCGGCGCCGAGATCTCCGATGAGGATGCACAGAAGATCACGACCGTCGGTGAGGCGGTCAAGTACATCTCCTCGCGCTCGCCGAAATAGGCGGACGGGGGGCTTGCGCCAGGCGCAAGCCAGTCGGCGGATAGTTGCGCACAGCAGCGGGCGAGGTCTCCTCGGCGGAGGCCTCGCCCGCTTTTGATTCCTCGACATGCCGTGCGGCCCGTCGATGGAGCATCGAGACGAGGTTACAGGAAGTAGTCGGCCTCCAGGGATCTCCAGTCCGGCAGGTCTTCCAGGCGCATCCGGCCGCCGAGCAGGGGATGGACCTGGCGCACGAGTTCGGCGAGGTGTAATGCGACGACCCGCATGGCGAAGTGCGCATTGGGGCGCGCTCGCAGCTCGCACAGATGAAAGGCCTCTCGCAGGTTGAGAGTCATCAGGAACCGACGCAAGTACCCGTTGGGGACGACGTACCCGGCGAGGGCCGGGTTCTCGCGGGCGATCTTCTCGTAGGTGTCACGTGCCGCGTCCATGACCCGGCGGTAATCATCAAGCAGGTGGGCCTCGGCCATCCACCGCGGAATGACATAGCCCAGCTCGCAAGTGAGCGGCGCGCTGGTCAGGCTGAGCATGCGGTGGCGCTTGGCCTCGAAGTAGGCCCCCTGGTCAGCTACCACCTCGACGGTGTAGGTCACATGCTCAAGTTCGCGCGAGGGGTGGTCCCATTGCCCCATGTCCCCCAGCAGCACCTGAGCGGCGGCGCGGCGCCTCTCGGGAGAGGCCTCCATCGCGCGCAGGGCCTGCGAATAGGCCAGACCTTCAGTGCGGACGACGGCCGCCGCCAGCGCGCGCGCTTCTGCGGCTGCCTCCGCATGACGTAGAAACACACCGCCCGCGGGGCCGAAGGCTTCCGCCTCGGTCCCGCCCGAGATGTCGTGCTTCATGGGTCCCGGGTTCGTCTGCGCCATCCGGCCGAGATACGGGCTGGCCTGGGCGTATTTGACGAGGGTCGGCACCTCCTGCTGGGCCACCCGGCGCACATCTTCGCCAATGTCGCGCACCTCGCCCAAGGGGTGGGAGAGCATTTTGCGAATGGCATGCTCGAGCGCACGCGCGTTGAGGGTCACGCCCACGTTGGCAAAGACCGCGCTCGGCAAAAGGTAGCGCGCCACATCCACGTAGCGCGAACGGATCCGGCCGTCCCAGCGCGCCTCGCTTTCGCCGTCCTCGCGCGGGAACGCGGCCTGGGCCACCTTCTTGAGGGGTTCGAGCGAGTGCAAGTAGGTATCGAGCAGGAGCTCGCACGTCTGCCGGTACAGGGTGTCGAGCGGTGAGCCGCGGATCTCCGCGGGCACCACGAAGGCCGTGCGATCCCACACTTGGTAGCGCGTGCTCTTCTCGGTGTAGGAACCCAGGCGGTTGGACTCGACGCATTCGATGGCCAGGCGCGAGATGTTCTCGAGCGCGATGTGCAGAACGGCGTGTTCGGCCACCGAGGCGTGGCCGTAGCCCACCACCCACCGTTCGTGGAATTGAGCAGAAGCTTCCTCGCTTAGCGCCGAGGCGATAACGTCGAAGGACTCCGGAGAGCGGGAGGTCTTGGCGAAGGCGACGGCGATGGTCTCTGGGGAAAGCGAGCGCGGGCTCAGAAGATATACGCGCCGGTCCTGCCCACTCATGGCGCCTCCCTCTCTGACGGTCCTTGACGCGAAGTCCCGGGTTCGCACAGCGGCCGCGGCTCTGTCGGTCAGCCTCGAAGGCTCACGACGATCAGCTCGCGCTGCGCAGGAGTGTGCGGGTCTGCTCGATATCTGCGCGAATTTGCTGCAGCAGCGCTTCCACGCCGGCGAACTTGGTTTCGGCCCGCAGCCGAGCGACGAAGCTCACAGTCAGAGGCTGACCGTAGAGATCTTCGTCGAAATCGAGGATGTGAGTCTCGACCACTTGCCCCTCAGGCTGGCCGGCGAAGGTCGGGCGGACTCCGATGTTGGTGACGCTCGGCAGGTGCCGCGCGCCCACCTCGGCCCACGTGGCGTACACGCCTCGCGCGGGCACTGCCCGCGCTTCCCACACGGCCACATTGGCCGTGGGAAAGCCCAGCGATGCCCCTCGTTGCGCGCCGTGGACAACTTGACCCGTGAGGGCAAAGGGACGTCCGAGGCAGCGACTGACCTCAGCCATGTCGCCCTCGCTCAGGGCGAGCCGGATGCGGGTGGAGGAGATGGGCGTCCCGTCTTCGATGAGCGGGTCGACGATGTGCACCTCGAAGCCCAATTGGGCGCCCGCGCGAGCGAGGTACTCCCGACCGCCCTCCCGATTGTGACCCAGGGCAAAATCCATCCCCGCCCACAGAGAGCGCATCCCCAGGTCGGCAACTAGGCGCGAGATGATATCGGCGGCACTCGTATGCGAGAACTCGAGGGTAAACGGATGCGTGATGACGACCTCCACGCCGAGTTTCGCCAGCAAGGCGGCACGTTCTTGGGGCGTCGTGAGATACAGGGTGGAAGAACGCCGGCCGAGGACGACTGAAGGGTGCGGAAAAAAAGTGAGCACGGTGGGAGTGCCCCCCTGGGCATGTGCCTCGGCCACCATGGAACGCACCAAGTGCTGGTGGCCGCGGTGGACGCCGTCGAACGACCCCACCGCCAGGGAAGCTTTCTGCAATCGGACACCGTCAAGCGTTGGGAAGTGTTGCATCGAACCTCAAGTTACGGTCAGGACTTTTCGCGGCAGCCAGTGCCGCCCCTCGGCATCGGCCTCGACGATGGCCACCAACTCGCCATCGGGGTCGACCGCCTGGGCCCTCCCCTTGGCGTCGGCGGCTTCAACGGCCATGCCGCGTTGTACCTGGGCCACCTGTTCGGAGGTCAGTTCGAGCAGGTGCCAGCCTTGCAATACGGCCGTGGCCGGTAACGCAATGCTCGGCCAGGTGGGCGGGTCGAAGCGTGCTCGCAGTTCGTCAAGGGCAATGGCTTGGTCGATCGTGAAGGGGCCCAGGCGCAGTCGGCGCAGAGACTCCAGATGCGCGGGCGACCCCAGCCGCTCGCCTAGATCGCGCGCCAGCGAGCGCAGATAGGTGCCGCGCGAGCAGCGCACCCGGATGTGTGCCTGCGGCGCCTCCCAGCCCAGCAGCTCGATGCGATAGATGCGAATCATGCGCGGCTCGAGATCGACCACCTCGCCCTTGCGCGCCAGCTCGTAAGCCTTGCGCCCTTCGATCTTTACCGCCGAGTAGGCTGGAGGCGTCTGAAGCGATTCTCCCTCAAAGGAGGCCAAAGCCCGATCGAGCGCATCGCCCGTGAAGGCCACCGGCCCGGAGGCCGTGACTTGCCCGGCCGCATCGTGGGTCGATGTGGATTGCCCGAAACGCACGACGGCTTCGTATTCCTTGTCGGATTCGAGGAGGTACTCGGCCAAACGGGTGGCTCCGCCGAGCAGAACTACCAGCACGCCGCTTGCTGAGGGGTCGAGCGTGCCGGTATGGCCGGCTTTGCGGATGTGCGTGCCGCGCCGAACCATATTGACCACATCGTGCGACGTGGGGCCGATGGGCTTATCGACGATCAGGAGTGCGGGCCGAGCCACCGACTAGCCTCCGCCGGGCAGCGCAGGGGTGTGCGCGCGCAGCCACTCGCGTGTCGCGGCAATAACCCGCGCTTGCACGTCATCCAATGTGCCCTGCACGGTTGCACCCGCAGCCGCCGGGTGGCCGCCTCCGCCAAAGCGGGCGGCCAGCGCGCTGACGTCTGCCCCATTGCGTGCCCGCCAACTCACTTTGGTGCGCTCCAGGTCTTGCTCGACAAACATCACAGCCACCGCCGTCCCTTCGATCGTGGACAGGATGTTGATCAGGTCCGCATCGTCTCGCCCGGGGTAGCCGGCCGCGGCGCGGTCGGCCAGGCTGAGCGCCGTCCACACCAGCGTGTCCTCCCGTTGCAGACGGGCCAGCCCGGCCGCCCAGTAGCGTGTCGCCGCGAAGCTGCGCCGGTACAGGCTGGCTTCGACGATTGCCGGCAGATTGGCTCCGGCCTCCATCAGCTGGCGCGCGTTGGCCATCGTGCGCAGCCCCACATTTGAGGTTCTGAAACCGAGGGTATCACTGACCAGGCCCGTCAGGAGGCAGGTGGCGGCCTGCGGGGATAGCGCCAGCCCGAGTGCCTCGGCCAGTTCGCATACCACCTCGGCCGTCGCCGAAGCCTCGGCATCCACCAAATTGACCTCGGCGAAGTGCGTATTGGTCACATGATGGTCGATGTTGACCGATGCGGGGCACGGAAGCGCTGTGGCGAATTCGCCGACGCGGTTGGCATCCGAGCAATCGAGCAGCACACAGACATCGGCCGCCGCCGGAAGCGCGTCCAACACGCTCTCACTCCCGGGAAGGAAGCGGAATGATGACGGCACGCCGTCGCGGCTCACCGCGCTCACGCGTCTCCCCGTCGCCTGAAGCATCCAGGCCATGCCCAGCAGTGACCCGAGCGCGTCGCCGTCGGGGCGTTCGTGCGTCAGCAGGAGGATGTGGCCGGCCTCGTGCAGCACGCGCCGGGCACGCTCGATGGTCCCCTTATCCATGTTTCTCCGCGGGGCGCGCGCCTTCGCCAGGGTCCTTCAGCCGGTCGATCAAACCCTCCAACCGCTCGGCGCGTTCCGGCGTGGGATCCCAATGGAACCGCAGCTGAGGGAATGTGCGCAGCGGGATGCGCGCAACAAGTTCGTGGCGAACGTGACCTCGTGCGCGTTCCAGGGCCTTGAGGATCTCCTCCCGCCGGCTCGCCTCCGCCTCGACCGCGCTCACGTACACGTCGGCAAAGGCGAATTCGCGATCCACCCGCACATCCGTGACCGACAACCCCTGGAATCGGGGATCCACCAGGTCGCGCAGCATGAGGTCGGCGATCTCTTGGCGGATACGTTCGGCCAGGCGCTGAGCGCGGGCAACACTTGGCATCGGGCCTAAACCGTTTCCATTACGATGCATTCCAAAACATCGCCTGCCTGGAAGCCTTCGAATCCCTTGACGGCCACGCCGCACTCGAAGCCCTGACGGATTTCGCGAACGTCATCCTTCTCGTGGCGCAGGGAGGCGATCTCGCCCTCGAACAACTTCTGGCTGCCGCGCATCACGCGAATCCGCGCATTGCGGCGCAGTTCCCCCTCGCGGACAGCGCAGCCTGCGACTTTTCCCATGCGCGAAGTGGAGAAGATGGCGCGCACATCGGCCCGCCCGATCACCACTTCACGCTTCTCCGGCCCCAGCAGGCCTTTGAGCGCTTTCTCCACGTCCTCCATCAATCGGTAGATGATGTCGTACTGACGGATGGAGACATGTTCGCTTTCGGCGGCACGCTGGGCGGCGTGATCCACTTGAACGTTGAACCCGATGACGATCGCGCTCGAGGCCGAGGCCAGCATGATGTCGTTCTCGGTGATGTTGCCGGTTTCGGCGTAGAGCAGGGTCACTTTGAGGTCCGCATTGCCGAGTTGCGTGAGCGAGGAGACGATTGGCTCGAGCGATCCCTGCACGTCGGCCTTGAGGATCAGGTTGAGTTCCTTGACCTCGCCGGCTTGGAATTTGGCGAAAACCTGTTCCAGGCTCAACGCCTTCTTGGGCTGGGTCTGCGCTTCGCGCGCGGAGAGCTTGCGCTGTGAGACCAGCGTGCGCGCTTCGCGGTCGCTGGGCAGTACCTCGATCACATCGCCGGCCTGCGGCAAATCGCCCAGGCCGAGCACGGTGGCGGGCATGGAGGGCGTGGCCGCCTGAATGGGCTGACCGCGGAAGTCGAACATCGCGCGGATCTTGCCGTGCGCCGTCCCGGCAACGAGAACGTCGCCCACGTGCACCGTGCCGTTCTGAACCAGCAGGGTGGAGATCGGCCCCTTGGCGCGGTCGAGTTCCGCCTCGATGACGCTGCCGATGACCCGCCCGGCCGGGTTGGCCAGGATGCGCGTGTTGTCCGCGGTGAGCACGATGGCTTCCAAGAGGTCGTCGATTCCGCTGCGCTTCTTGGCGGAGACCGGCACGACCATTGTGTCGCCGCCCCAATCGTCCGGCGTCAAGCCGAGTTCCGCCAGTTGCTGCTTCACCCGATCCGGGTTGGCGTTCGACTTGTCGATCTTGTTGAGGGCGACCACGATCGGTACGCCCGCCGCCTTGGCGTGCGCATAAGCTTCGCGCGTTTGAGGCATCACGCCGTCATCGGCGGCCACCACCAGAATGACGATGTCGGTCACCTGCGCTCCGCGGGCGCGCATGGCGGTGAAGGCGGCGTGGCCGGGGGTGTCGAGGAACGTGATCAAGCGCTCCTTGTGCTGCACTTGGTAGGCGCCGATGTGCTGGGTAATGCCGCCCGCCTCGCCGCCGGCCACGTCGGTGCTGCGAATCGCATCCAGCAGGGAGGTCTTGCCGTGGTCGACGTGCCCGAGAATCGTCACCACCGGCGGACGTGGGGTGAGCTGGCTCGCGTCCTCCGCTTCCATGGCGCGGCGCCAGGCCGGCGCCTCGGCCTCGGCGGCCGGTGCCTCCAGCTCTTCCTTATGCAGGCGCGCTTCAAAACCCAATTCCTGGGTAATGACCGCTGCCGTATCGAAATCGATTTGCTGGTTGATGTTCGCCATCACGCCATTGGCCATGAGCTGTTTGATCACTTCGATGGGGCTGACGTGAATCAGCTCAGCCAAATGGCGAACGGTGAGCGTTTCCGGGAGTTCCACCACTTTGTGTCCGTTGTCGCTCATCCCATTCCTCCTCTTGGGACCGCGTCCGTCCGGCGTCCGCGAGGACCGGGGGGAGCTCCCGCGCCTGAGGCGTCCTGGCTTATGGCATAACCCGGCTCGCTTTCGGTGCGCCCCGAACCGCGCACGGGTGTGGCGGGCAGGGCAGCCTGGGTTGCGCTGGGGACGGTCTCATGGTCATCGCAGGCGCTCACGTGCCGCGCGCGGTGTCACTTTCTTCCACGGGAAAAGAAGCCAGGATCGCCCGCATGCGTTCACGGTCGTCCGCGGTCAATTCCGTTCGCAGGGCCGGCCCAAGCGCGCCGGCAAGCGCGCGCTCCCAGCACGAGCGCCGGTCATGAAGATACGCGCCCCGGCCGGGCGCCTTGCCTGTCGGGTCAACTTGCAGCCCATCCGGCGACCGCACCACGCGCATCAAAGTCCGCTTGGGCAGCACTTCGCGGCAGCCGATGCACGTCCGCTGGGCGACGTGTTTGGTGCGAGGCGCGCCTTTGCGCCGCAGGCTCATGGCGTCCGCCGGGCGGCTCACGCCGCCAGACTATTCCTCCGGAGGATCCCATTCGCGCAGGCGGCTGGCCTTGCGTGTACGATGGGCCACGGTCACCCCGAGGTCCGGGTCGAGAACAAGGGTGACTTGCTTCTTCTTCTTGCCTTTCTTCTTCTTGCCCGTGCCGCCCTCTTCTTCCTCGGCTTCCTCTTCAACGACCTCGCCGGTAGGCAGGGTGCCGGGCAGGGCGGGGGCCTCGCCGGCCTCCGTCGTCTCAGCCACAGCCTCGGCGGGTGCACCCTCCGCTCCCGCAGCCTGTGCCGCCACCGGCGCACCTTCGGCCATATCCGGAGCCTCCGCCGCAACCTCGACTGCGACCGGTTCGGGCTCAACCACTTTCGCCGAAAGGATCGCAGTCTGCAGCCGTGAGCGTAGATCCTCCAAGCTGCGGGCGCCGACTTCAGGCAGCCCCAATATCGAATCCGGGTCGAGCGTCAGTTGCTCGAAAGCCTGAGCGATGTTGGTGAGGCCGGCCCCGGTCAGCGCGGCCACCAGCGGCTCATCGAGCCCAATCTCGCTGAGGGGGATCTCGTACGCCGGCTGGGGGATGTTCTTGCGGATCTCGGCCAGCCGCCGCGCCTGTGCCTTGCGCCGGCTTTCCCGCTGTTGCGAGAGGGCCGACTCCACCAGGCTGACCAACTGCTCCATGGCTTGGTAGTCTTCAGGCGGCAGCGGGCGGCCTTCGGCCTTTTTGGCCAAGGCCTCGCTCACCGGCTTCACCAGCTCTGCGTGCTGCTCGGCGAGTTCGGCCAGCCCAGGATCGCTGGTTAGTTTGGCCAGCGCGTCGGAGGTCGCTTCCGGGATGCTCTTGATGTCGATCCGCCATCCGGTCAGCTTGGCCCCCAGCCGCGCGTTCACTCCCTCGCGGCCGATGGCCAGGCTCAGTTGGTCTTCGGAGACGACGACCAGGGCCGTCTTGCCGCGCTGCGGGTCGTCATCCAGGTACACCCCGGCCACCCGCGCCGGGCTGAGCGCCTTGGCAATGAAGGCCGCCGGGTCCGGGTTCCACTCGATGACGTCGATCTTCTCGTCGTGCAGCTCGCGCACGATGGCCTGGATTCGCCCGCCGCGCATGCCCACGCAGGCACCCACCGGGTCGAGGTTGGCCTGCAGCGCGGTCACCGCCACCTTCGAGCGGATGCCCGGCTCGCGGGCGATGCCTTTGATCTCGACCATGCCTTGGTAGATCTCGGGCACTTCCGCTTCGAGCAGGCGCCGCAGCATGCTGCGATCGGCGCGTGAGAGCGTGATTTGCGGCCCGCGCGGTGTTCGCGAAACGTCCAAGAGATATGCGCGGATGCGATCGCGCGGTCGATAACGTTCTGTGGGCAATTGCTCGCGCTTGGGGAGCACCGCTTCGGCGCGGCCCAGGGTGACGGTCACCGCTTGCGCGCCCACCGCTTGTATCGTCCCGTGGACGATCTCGCCCTTGCGCGCCGACCACTCGTCAAACTGCTTGTCGCGCTCGGCGTCGCGCAGCCGTTGATGGACGATCTGCTTCGCAGTCTGCGTGGCGATGCGCCCGAAATCCTTGGGCGTGCTCTCCACCAGGATCAGCCCGCCCAGCTCGGCCTTTGGGTCCACTAACTGCGCATCGGTCAGGGTGACCTCGGTGCGCTCATCCTGAACGTCTTCGACGATTTCCTTCTCGGCGAAGATCTGGATCGTGCCTTTGGTGATGTCGACCTTGGCTTCCACCTGTTGTGCGTTGGAGGCATTGACCGCGCGGCGATAGGCGTTGACCAGCGCCGTCTCAAGCACTGAGAGCACCACCTCGCGAGGCAGGCCGTAATGCTCCAGCACCTCGTTGAAGGCCAAGATGAACTCGCTTTTCATTGTTCTTTCTATCTCCGTCCAGGGGCGAATGGCCGCCTATTACGCAGAAAAGTGGGGGACACCCACTTTTCTGAACCCAACGACCTCAACCGAGAGAAACCTACTGAGATTCTAGCACATTCGTCGCCCGCCAGCAAGACCCGGTTTGCCGTTGCCCACCGGCAACAGCCGGCAGCCCCGTCCCCGGCACGTGCCTCGTGCCGCTGCTTTGCCTGCCTCAGGCCGTCGGCGTAAGGAAGGTCTCAAAAACCTCACGCAGCATCGCCTCCGGCAGGGCGCCCATCTGACGGTTCACCGGCTCGCCCTGGCGGAAAAAGATCAGCGTCGGGATGCCGCGGACGTCATATCGTTCTGCCAGGCCCTGGTTGTCGTCGGTATTGACTTTGGCCACCAACAACCGGCCGTCGAATTCCTCGGCCAACTTCTCTAGGGCCGGGGCGATCATCCGGCACGGCCCGCACCATGGGGCCCAGAAATCCACCACGACCGGCATCGGCGCGTGCAGTACCTGAGTCTCGAAATCGGTTTCGCTTACGTGCATTGGCTGCGGCATGTGTACTCCTGCGGGTCCCTGTGGTCGTGATGTATGCCCCTTGGCGAAGCGGCTCCCGCCCGAATGCGCGAGCGTGATCCCATTGTGCCGCCGTTTTGGGTCTCTTACATGGGATATCGGTCACGTCTCCCGCAGTCCATTCGTCCTTGCCGGACCCCGCGCGTTGCATGCTCACGCCCTTGGGCCATCGTGTGAGAAGCCTTCGGATGTCCGGCGAGATCGACCGCCCACCGCTGCGGGTGTTGCCCGCCGGTCATGCCTTACGGCCGCGCCCGCCGCGAAGCATGGGGCGAGGGTCGAGAGGCTTGGGGCAGCCCATGCGCTCGCCGCCCCGTCCGCACCCGCGGCTCGAATCGCTCCATGCGGCGAGGCGCGATGGGCATTGTATAATCGGGTGAGTTCAACCGAGGCAGTCGATGCCCGAGACGATCCTGAGCCACCCGAGCTATACCGTCCAGCTCCCCGTTTTTGAGGGGCCGCTCGATTTGCTGTTGCACCTCATCGAGCGGGCCGAGCTGGATATCACGCGTGTGGCCCTAGCCCAGGTCACGGACCAGTTCTTGGGCTATCTGGCATCGATGCAGGAACGCCACCTGGAAGAAGTGGTCGGCTTTCTGGTCATTGCCGCCCGCCTGTTGCAGATCAAGAGCGAGGCCCTGCTCCCGCGGCCGCCGCAGCGCGAAGTGGGGGAAGAGGATCCGGGCGAAGAGCTCGCCCGCCTGTTGCGCCTCTACCGTGCCTTCAAGCGCTCGGCCGAGTTTCTTCACTATCGCGAGCAGTTGGGGCTGCGCAGCTACGTTCGTCTGGCGCCGCCCCCGCGCGTGCCGCCGCGCTTCGACCTGAGCACGGTGACCCTCGCCGACCTGACTCGTGCCGCGGCCACGGTGCTCTCCCGCGCGCCCGAGCCGCCGCCCCTCAACCTGATGGTCAGCGCGCCCAAGGTGACCATTCGCGAACAGATCCGCCGCATCGCCGATGCGATCCGCGCCGATGGGAAAGCTGCCTTCCACCGGGTTATCCGTGGCTTCCAAACCAAGATGGAAGTGGTGGTGGCCTTTCTGGCGATGCTGGAACTGGTCAAGCGGCGCCAAGTCGTGGCCCGTCAATTCGAGCTGTTCGGCGAGATCGAATTGGTCCCGACCGAAACCTGGAACGATCAGGCGGATTTTGAACTTGAGTTTGGCGAGTAGCGGCCCAGACTGCCGCGGGAGCGCGCCTCTCAAGCCTCAAGCGCACTCCGCCGGTAACGACATCTTCCTCTTTCTGCGCGAGTCCTGATGCCTATCCGCCTGTTGCCGCCTGAGCTGACCGCAAAGATCGCCGCGGGCGAGGTCGTCGAGCGGCCGGCCTCGGTCGTCAAGGAACTGCTCGAAAACGCGCTGGATGCCGGTGCGCGGAGCATTGCCGTCGAGATTGAGGCCGCCGGCACTCGGCGCATTCGTGTCACCGACGACGGCCGCGGAATCCCCTCGGCCGAAATCACCCTGGCCCTGGCGCGACACGCCACGAGCAAACTGGCGCAGGCCGAAGACCTCGAACACATCACCACCCTCGGCTTTCGCGGCGAAGCGCTGGCCTCGATTGCCTCTGTCGCACGCGTGACGCTGGCCAGCCGCAGCGCGGACGAGGCCAAGGGCGCGCAGGTGCATGTTGAGGGGGGCAGCGGTGGCGCAGTTCAACCTGTCGGTGCGCCGCCCGGCACCACGGTAACCGTGGAAGATCTGTTTTTCGCCGTACCCGCGCGACTGAAGTTTCTCAAGTCCGAACTTACGGAGCGACGGCAAATCGAACTGGTGGTCTCGCGCTACGCTCTGGCTTACCCCCAGGTGCGTTTCGCGCTGGATGTTGGCGGGCGGCCGGCGCTGCGCTCGAGCGGCAGCGGTGACAGGCGCGAGGCCTTGGCCAGCGTATTCGGGCTCGACGAAGCGCGGCAGATGCTCGAGCTTCAGCCGCCGCCCGTGGCGGGCGACATCATCGTCAGCGGATTCGCCAGCCCGCCCAGTCTCACTCGCTCCAACCGCAAGGAGATCATCCTCTTCGTCAATGGCCGCTGGATACAGGATGCGGCGCTGACGGCGGCCGTCGTCCAGGCTTACCACACTTTGCTGATGATCGGCCGCTACCCGATGGCGGCGGTCTTCATCGCGTTGCCCACGGAAGACGTGGATGTCAACGTTCACCCGGCCAAGAGCGAGGTCCGCTTCCGTTCCGCAGAACGCGTCTTCTCGGCCGTGCAGCGCACATTGCGCACCACACTCATGCACTCAGGCGCGGGCGTCGCCGCGGCCGCCTCCGACTGGCGCGGGGCGGGGTGGGTGGCCCACGTTGAGCCATCCGCGGCGATCGCCTGGCCAGATCGATCATCCCTTCAAGCAGCACCCGCAACCGACTCCGGCGCGCCGCCAGCCCCGATCTCGCTTCCCGCCAGCGCGGTGCTGCCGCATGTCCACCTTCCGCTTCTGCGAGTGATCGGCCAGGTGGGCACGACCTACATCGTAGCCGAAGGGCCCGATGGCCTGTACCTGATCGATCAGCATGCGGCGCACGAGCGCGTGTTGTTCGAACAATTCCTTCGCGAGCGGGATGAACATCGCATTTCGCAGCCGATGCTCGCTCCGGTGGTCTTCGAGGTGCCCGCCGCGCAGGCCGGCCTGCTCCAGGCCGAGCTGGAAACACTGCAACGCCTCGGCTTCGATATTCAACCGTTTGGCGGCTCGAGCTTCCAGGTGCGCGCTGTTCCGCAACTGGTGCAGGGGGCAGATCCGGTGCAGGCGGTGCGCGCGGTGGTTGAGGAATTCGAGGAAGACGAAACACCCCTGGCCCGCGAAAAGGAGCGACGCCTCATCGCCCGCATCTGCAAGCGCGTGGCGGTGAAGGGTGGCCAGACGCTCAGCTCCAGCGAGCAGGAGGATCTTGTCTCGCGGCTCGAGGCCTGCGACTCACCGCGCACCTGCCCGCATGGACGGCCGACGATGGTCCACCTTTCCGTCGACCTGCTCGAACGCCAATTCGGTCGCAGGGGTTGAGGCGCGGCGGCGTGTTGCGCGGTCGTTCACGCAACGATGCCCGGCGTAACGAGAGACCTGCTCCGCCACTCAATTGAATCGTGCGAAGGATGAAGGAGGCGCCGGCGATCGGGCTTGGCGGCGCTAGCTCTTGCCTGCGGGGAAGTCCGGCGGGGTGAGACCCCCACGTTCGCTGTTGATCTTGGCGATTCCGTTGCGCACCTGCGAGAGCAGGTGGGTGATTTCGGCTTCGAGCTTGGAAAGCGATTCGAGCACGTACTCGTCGGCGTCTCGGCGCATGCCTTCCGCCTCCTGGCGCGCTTGGGTGAGGATCAGCTCGGCGCGCGATTGGGCGGCGGTCGTGATCGCGTCCTGCGTCACGAGCGTCTCGATCCGCTGGCGCCCCAGCTCAACCGTTCGCTGCGATTCCTCCTGAGCCTGAGCGAGAAGCCGGTCGCGTTGGGCCAGCACCTGCTGCGCCTTCTTGACCTCTTCGGGGATGGTCACACGCAGCTGGTCGATCAGTTCGAGGAATCGATCCTCGTTGACGATCGTGTCGTTGGTGAAAGGGAAATGTCGGCCACTGTTGAACAGCTCCTCCAACCGATCGACGAGGTGAAGGATGTCCATGGCTGCCTCCGACCCGGGGGCCTGCGCAAGGGATACGTGGCCGGCACTCACCGGCGCACGGCGGCCGACTGTCACGGTTCCCCGCCTTGCACCGACCGCCTGCAACGTTCCATGCAAGCGTACACTGAATTGTATCGGCCGTCAATTCGGCGCCTTATCGTGCGCGCCGCGCGGCCCCTTGACCAAACCGGTCAGTCGCGCAAAGAGGTCATGGGCACGAGGCGCTGGCCTTCCTCGCCCAATTCGGCGAAACGGCGGGTGAGGGCGGTCGCAACATGCGGCGGCACCATGCTGCTGACGTCGCCGCCCAGCATGGCGATCTCACGCACGGTGCTCGATGAAAGGAAGGTGTGTTCCTCGCTGGTGATGAGCGCCATGACCTCGATCCCGCTCACCAGGCGATGGTTGGCGAGAGCCATTCGGAATTCGTGTTCGAAATCCGAAAACACCCTCAGGCCGCGCACGATCACTTGGGCGTTGATGCTGCGGCAGAACTCCACCGTCAGGCCGCTGTAACCGGTCACCCGGAAGCGGTCCTGCCCCGCCAGTGAGCGCCGCACCAGGTCCAGGCGCTCTTCCGGGCTGAAGAGGAGGCTCTTGAGCGGGCGGTCGTATACCGCCACAACCACTTCCTCGAAGAGGCGCGCGGCCCGTTGCGCAATGTCGATGTGGCCGTGGTGGATCGGGTCGAAGGTTCCTGGGAAGACGGCGCGGACCATCAGGACACATCTCCTTGTCCGGGCATCCACAAGGCGGCCAGTCGCTCGGCCAGGAGTTGGTGCTCCGGACGCTCAAGGCGCGGATCGGCCTCATACAGCCGTCGGGCGGCAGCGCGTGCCTGTTCGATAAGTTGCAGGTCGGTCAGCTTGGCCAGGCGCAGGTCGGCGTATCCAGATTGCCGCGTGCCGAGAAAGTCGCCCGGGCCGCGCTGTTCGAGATCGCGTTCGGCCAGGATGAAACCGTCGTGGGTCTCCTCCATGGCCTTCAGCCGTTCATTGTCGGCCTCGTTCTCGGAATCGGCAACCAGCAGGCAAGAGGACGCATAAGGCCCGCGTCCTACGCGGCCGCGGAATTGGTGCAGTTGAGCCAGCCCGAACCGGTTGGCCCCCTCGACCATCATCACCGTGGCGTTCGGAATGTCGACGCCCACCTCCACCACGGAGGTGCTCACCAGCACGTGCACCTCGCCGTCGCGGAAGCGCCGCATCACGTTCTCTTTCTCATCCGCCTTCAGCCGGCCGTGGAGCAAGCCCAGCTGCCAATCGGGGAACACCTCTTTTTGCAGGCGCTGGTGTTCCTCTACCGCCGAGGCCGCCTCGGTCGTTTCGGATTCTTCAACCAGCGGGCAGATGATGAAGGCCTGTCGCCCTTGGCGCAGTTGGCCAATGATGTAGGCATAGGCTCGCTCGCGCTCGGTGGGCAGCATCACCCGCGTCGTGGTCGGCTCGCGCCCCGGGGGCATCTCATCCAGCAGCGCCAGGTCCAGATCGCCATACACTGTCAGCGCCAACGAACGCGGGATGGGAGTGGCCGTCATTACCAGCAGATGCGGCGTGCCGCCCTTGGCTCGCAGCGCGGCGCGCTGCTCTACGCCGAAGCGGTGTTGCTCGTCAATTACCGCCAGGTCCAGGTGGGCGAATTTCACGGTCGGTTCGAGTAGCGCGTGGGTACCGATCACTACCCTTATCTTTCCCGCGGCCAGACCCTCGCGGATGGCGGCCTTTTCGCTTTCGGGTGTGGAGCCAAGCAGCAAAGCGATCTCGTCACGGCGCACGGGGTAGGCCGAAGACTCGCCGGGGTTGTCCGCCTCTCCGGTCAAGAAGCGTGTGAAGGTGCGGAAGTGCTGCTCGGCCAAGATGCTCGTGGGTGCCAGTATGGCCACCTGGCCTTGGTGGCAGGCCACGACATACGCCGCGCCGGCGGCAACGGCTGTTTTTCCCGATCCGACGTCACCCTGCAGCAAGCGGTTCATCGGCCGACCCGACGCCAGATCGGCCAGTATCTCTCCCAAGGCGCGCTCCTGAGCCGCCGTCAGCGCATAGCCCAAACCGGATTTCCACTCGGCCAAGTTCTCCGGGGCGGGAAACGAGGTGGCTTGCGTTTGCTCCCAATCGGCCTTCTGTTGCAGCACGCCGATTTGCAGGCACAGCAGTTCGTCAAAGGCCAACCGGCGCTGAGCTGCGCGCAGGCTCTCCCATGAGTCCGGGAAATGCGCCTGCTGCAGCGCCGCACTCATCCCCATCCACCCGCCATTCTTGAGCAGATCGCTCGGCAGCGGCTCGGGCATGCGTGGGGCCCAGTAGCGGACGGTGCTCTCCATCATGCGCCGCATCGATTTCTGATACAGGCCGGAGGTCAGGCCGTAGATTGGGACGATACGTCGGGTGTGTAATTGCTGGCGCTCCACCAGCTCCCACTCCGGGCTGGTCATTGTCAGGCGGCCCAGGTATTGATCGATGCGCCCGGAAAGCGCCAGCATATCCCCCTTGCGGAAGCGCTGGGCCAGCCAGGGCTGGTTGAACCAGGTGACGCGCATCGCGCCGCTGCCGTCGCTCACCACGGCTTCGACGATGACCCGCTGCCCACCACGGGTGCGGCGAGTCTCGACCGAGTCGAGCGCACCGATCACGGTGACCACCTCGCCATACCATAGCCGATTGATGGGTTTGAGGCTCGAATAATCGACGAAGCGGCGTGGAAGGAACCACAGCAGATCGCCCAGGTTGAAGAGCCCAAGGCGTTCCATAGTCTGCGCCGTTTGAGGCCCCACCCCTTTGATGACGGTGAGCGGGGACTTGAGCGCCGACAGATCGCGCGCCGGCGGCTCGCCCGGCGGCTGAAGCTGGGCGTGCTCCGCTCGAGAGGGTGAGGGGGCGTCTTCACTCGTGGAAGCGGCGGGCTCAACGGCTGCAGTCAAGGGGGCAGGCGCCGAAGCCGACATCGTCGGGCGTGAAGGGGTCGCATGGGTGGGGACCGACCCATCCGCTGGCTCCACCGCCTGCGTGCCGCTCAGGTTGTGCCACAGGCCGCGCAACATTTCTTCGCGCGAAGCGGGCGAGAGGCGGTCGTAATCGCGCAGCCGGCTCTCCACAAGTTGGATGGCGCGCGCAGGCAGACCTCCGGCCTGGGCCTCCTGCGTCCAACTCTCCAGGATGCGCTCCAAGCCGCCCATCACGGCGCGGTTGTCGTAGCCGCGTTCGGCCTCAAGGCTGATGATCTTGCTGAGTCGTTCGAGGGCAGAATTCATGAAGATGGATTATACGCGGGGAGCCGCCTGCCGACGCGGACCGCGGGGCTAGGCGCGCCGAATGCCTGCCAGCCCCACCGCCCCTTGCCCGGTGTGAATGCCAATGACCGGCGTGGCTTCGACAAGCCAAGGGGTGCCCGTGCCAAACAAGGTTTCCAGGCCGGGCAGCGCCGCCAGATGCTCCAGCAGCCCGCGGGCCTCGTTCTCGGCGCCCACATGCAGCACAGCCAGCCGCTCCATCACGCCCCAGCTGCGCGCCACCTCCACCAGGTGCAGCAGACCGCGGGCTCGCGTGCGCACTTCTGAGAGCTTGCGCACCGTACCTTCGGCCACCGTGACCACCAGCCGGACTTGCAGCAGGCTGCCCAGCTCGGCGCGCAGCCAGGAGATCCGCCCGCTGCGGCGCAGATTCTCCAGACGATCGACCATCGCAATCAGCTGTGCGCGAGGTTTGATTTGATCGAGGAACTGGAGCAGCTGAACGGCCGTCGCGCCGCGTAGGGCTGCTTCGGCCGCGGCCATCACCTGAAAACCCAGGCCGAGCGAGACCTGTTCGCTGTCGAAAAGATGCACCTTGCCGCGGAACTTCTGGGCGGCAACCAGTGCCGCATTCGTCATGCCGCTCAACTTAGAGGAAATGTGGATTGAGAGAATCTCGCTTACCCCCCGCGCGAACAGACGGTGGTAGGCCTCTTCAAACGTACCACTGGAAGGCGCGGCGGTGGTGGGCAGGCGGGCGAGATCTGGGATGCGTTCGTACATCTGGCTGCGCGTGATGTCGATGCCCTCGCGCAGTGCCGTGCCGTCCATCACGATCACCGCGGGCACGACCTGGATGCCCAGCCGCTCGGCTTCGGCCGCAGGGATGTCTGCCGTGCTGTCGGTGACGATGCCCGTGGGCATAGGAGCCTCCGTGGCCTAGGCGGCGGGCATATCGTAGGCCACCAGGCCCAGCGCGCGCGGTCCCAGCAGCGAGGCCACCGAGGCGCTCAGGCGCGCGATCACAATCGGGCAGGTGGGAAAGATCTCCCGTACCCGTTCGATCAGCAATTCCACGTCGGATTGGAGGTGGTCGGAGCCCTGCAAGACGGCCAATTGGCGCAAGTGCGTGAACTCGCCGACGAATTCGATCAGTTTCTCAATGGCCTGCTCGCGCGTGCGCACCTTCTCCAGCGGGACGAAGCTGCCGTCTTCCAGTGAAAGGAACGGTTTGATGCCCATCATTTCGCCGAGCAGAACCTGCGAACGGCTCAGATGTCCGGCACGCTGCAGGTAGGCCAAATCCTCAACCAGCACGACGGCGTACAGGCGGGGAATCAGGTAGCGAATGTGGCGTACGACGTCGTCCAGTGAAGCGCCGTCATCTGCCAGGCGCGTGGCTTCTTCGACCAGGAGTCCCAGACCTGCGGAGGTGGTGAGCGAGTCGATGACCGCGATGTTCGTCCGCCCCATCAAGGTCTCGCTCGCGGCGCGCGCGTTGCGCACCGTGCGGCACAGTTTGCCGGAAACATGCAGGCACAGGATGTCGGAGGAGCAATGGGTCAGGCTCTCCAGGACCGAGGTGTAGGTGTCCACGCTGGGCGAGGCCACCACCGGCAGCACGCTCGGCGTGCCGGCGGCCGGCTGCAAATCGCCAGCGGAGATTTCGCTACCGTCGAGGTACGAGCGGGTACCCAGATGGATAGTTAGGGGCAGGATGACCGTATTGTGCTTGGCCGCGAATTGCGGGTCGGCCAGCCACACCGTACTGTCTGTGACCACGCGCAATCTGCTCATATCTCCCCTGTACCGGCCGGCGCTACCTTCACCCGGCCGGGCTATTCCACCGAAAGGATAAAGGGGTAATGCGGTTGCCCACCCTCGTGCAGTTCCACCTCCACCGAGGTGTAGCGCTTGCGCACCTGATCCGTGATCTGGTTGGCCTGGGTCCCGCTCAGGTCGCTGCCGTAGTAGAGCGTGATCAGCTCGTGCTGCGCCGCGTGCATGTGTTCGAGTAATTCGAGCAGCGCGGTTTCGATGCTATCGCCGCTGACGACCAGAGTGCCGTTGTGCAAACCGATGACCTGGCCTTCGCTGACGTGCACCCCATCGAGTTCCACGTTGCGTGTGGCCAGGGTGATCTCGCCGCTTTCGACCGCGTTCAGCGCCTGAGTCATAGCCTGGGTCACTGCCTCTAGATCCCCGTCGCTGGCGAAGGCGAGCATGCTGGCAATCCCTTGGGGGATGGTGCGCGAGGGGATGACCCGCACCTGTTTCACCGTCAGTTCGCGTGCCTGGTCGGCGGCGAGTTGGATGTTCTTGTTGTTGGGCAAGATCAGCACGCGGTCGGTGGGCAGGTTCTCAAAGGCGTTGAGGATTTCCTGCGTGCTGGGGTTCATCGTCTGCCCCCCCGCGATAACCGCCGCCACACCCAGGCTGGCAAACACGCGGGCAATGCCCGGGCCGGGCGCGACGGCCACCGCGGCCAACTGTCCGGGCACCACCGTGGCCAAACGCAGCGCTTCGCGGCCCGCGGCTTCTTGCGATCGCTCGGCCAATTGCACCTGCAAGTTCTCCACCGCGATCTTCGTGACCGAGCCGAGACTCATCACGTAGTCGATGGGTTCGTAGCGCTTGTCGGTGGGAACATGAATATGGAGACGGTAGAACTCGTCGCCTTGCCCAACCTGGATGGACGTCCCCATCTCCTGCAGGCGGGCATAGAAGCTGTCCAGGTTGAGCGGCTCGCCCGGTCGGAAATCGATGACCACTTCGAAGTCCTGTCCCGCTTCGACCGACTCCTCGACCTGGCGCAGGTTGAGGGCCGAGAGGGGCTGCACGGTAATCGTGGGCTGGTCGAGGGCCTGCCCCTTAGCGAAGCGCAACATGCCTTCCAGGATGAAGAACAATCCTTTGCCGCCCGAGTCGACTACGCCGGCTTCCCGAAGCACCGGCAGGAGTTCGGGCGTACGCAGAACGGACTCGTCGGCAGCTGCCACGACGCGTTCGAGGAGCGCTACGGGCTTGGCCCCTGCGTCCGCGGCGGCCTGCGCCTCTCGGGCCACATCCGTCGCCACGGTCAGGATGGTCCCTTCCACCGGGCGCACCACGCCCTGATATGCCATATCGCGCGCCGCAGCCAGCGCGCGCGCCAGCGCGGGCGAATCGACTTCCGCCAACTGGTCGAGGCTGCGCGAAAGACCGCGCCATAATTGCGAAAGGATGACTCCCGAGTTGCCGCGTGCGCCCATCAGCGCGCCGTGGGCCAGGGTGTGAGCCACCTTGCCGGCATTCGCTTCGCGCGTCTCGCCCATCTCTTGGCAGGCGGCCTGCATGGTCAACAGCATGTTGGTGCCGGTGTCGCCATCCGGCACTGGGAAGACGTTGAGCGCGTTGACCAGCTGTTGATTGACGCCTAGCCATGCAAGACTGGCCTTGGCCAAATGACGAAGGAGGTGACCGTCGATGGTTTCGGGTTCGGGGGGCGTGCCGCTCGCCGACCCCTGCGACGGCCGCTTTCTCGCTGTCATCATCCGCAATTCAATCCTGCGTCCTGGGTTGGAGTCAATCCGGGTTGCTGACGCGAAGGCCCTGCACGTGAACATGGACGGCGCGCACCGGCACCCCGAACGCCCGTTGCACGTGATACTGAACAGCATCCGCCATGCTGCGCGTGACAGTCGTGATGCGCAGGCCGTATTCGAGGACGACGTAGACGTCGAGAATCAGACCATCCGCCTCGACCGTGACCTGCACCCCTTGCCGTGGGTCGCGGGCGATCGGGCTGATCCACGTATCGATCATGCGGTGGGCGGCCATGCCGACCACGCCGTATGAGGCCTGTGCCGCATGGCTCGCCAGCGTCGCGATGGCGCGGCGCGAGATGCAGATGGATCCCAGGGAAGTGAGTTCAGTCGTAGTCATCCGTGATGGCCCCTGCCGCGCAACGCCCCCCGTGCGTCCTTGTCGGGCGCCGGACGGTATGGTAAGATTGAAAAGTCATTCGACCAAGTAGACGGAAAGGGATCTCACGTCATGGCCAAGTGTGCACATTGCGGCAAGGCGCTCAGCTTCGGGCACAATCGCAGCTTCTCGAACCGGGCGACTCGCCGCGCGTTCCGGCCGAACCTGCAGAAGGTCAGTGTGCTCGAAGGCCGGCGGACGGTACAGAAGGTGCTGTGCACCAAGTGCATCCGCACGCTGGTGAAGACGGGCTAGCCTCACATTCAGGCCGGTTCGGGTCGGTGTGCCGGGTCGGACACCGACCTTTTTGTTGAATGAGGCCGCCCACCTTATCCCCGTAATGATACCTGCCGCGCGGCCAAATATCAATAGGTGCTGCTGCGACCCCGATAATCGGGCCTGCCGTAAGGGAGTCCCGCCTGGCACGCCTCCTGCTGCACTGGGAACAGGGAGGTGGCGAGGATGACGAGATACCGACTGGCAGCGCGGGCGGCAGCCCTCGCAGCTGCGCTTTGGCTCGCCGGCCTGGCCTGCTCGCGCAGCGGCGTACCGTTACCTATACGCAATTTGCCTCTGCCCTTCGTGGATTCTGTTCCTTCCGGACCGACGGCTTTCCAGCCGCTTGCCTCTGCCCGGCGCACCCCGACCCCCGACCCAGTTCGCGCTTCGCTCAACCTCGCGCCACATCCCGCGTCGTACGCCGTCCAACCCGGAGACACACTGGGCGCCATCGCCGTTCGCTTCGGGGTGAGCCTTGCGGCGCTGCAGGCGCGCAACCCAACTCTCGATCCGTCTCGCCTGGAAATCGGTCAGCACGTGGAAATACCCATGCCGGATTCGGAGCAGCCAGGGCCGAGTTACAAAATCATCCCCGATTCCGAATTGGTGTTCGGGCCCGGGGCGATGGATTTCGATATCCAAGGATTCGTGGACTCGCAGGGCGGATATCTTGCGACGTACGGCTCGACCGTGGACGGGCGAGATCGCAGCGGCGCGGAGATTGTTGAGCTCGTCAGCCAACGCTACTCTGTCAACCCACGCCTGCTGCTGGCCGTGTTGGAATATACAGGCGGGTGGGTCACCAACCGCAGCCCGTCCGCCTTTCGCCAGGGGTTTCCAATTGTCTATCTCTCGGGACGCGATGGCTTGTATCGCCAATTGACCTGGGCGGCGAATGAACTCAATCGCGGGTTCTATTCCTGGCGTGCCGGAGGGTCGGACTACTGGACGTTCGGCGACGGCAGCGCGGTCCGCGCAGGCCCAGGGATAAATGCCGGAACGGCTGCGGTTCAGCAGCTCATGGCGCAGCTCTTCTCGCGCGGCGAGTGGGAGCGGGCAGTGGGCGAGCAGGGTTTGTTTGCCACCTATGAAACTTTCTTCGGCTACCCGTTCGACTGGGCCTTTGAACCGCTCGTGCCGCCCGACCTCACCCAACCCGAGTTGCGCCTGCCCTTCGAGAATGGACATACGTGGTATTTCACCGGCGGGCCGCACGGCGCGTGGGACACCGGCTCGGCCTGGGGCGCTCTCGACTTCGCACCCGGCAGCGTGCCGCTCGGGTGTTCTACCAGCAGTGATTGGGTCGTAGCCGCTGCGCCGGGCCTCATTGTGCGTAGCGATGAAGGCGCCGTGGTGCAGGACCTGGACGGGGACGGGCACGAACAAACCGGCTGGGTCATCTTCTACATGCATATCGCCTCGCACGATCGCGTGCCCTTCGGGAAGTACCTGCAAACCGGAGACCGCATCGGTCATCCTTCATGTGAGGGCGGTGTGTCGACCGGCACCCACTTGCACCTTGCTCGCAAATTCAACGGCGAATGGATAGCGGCGGATGGCGCGCTGCCTTTTGCGATTGGCGGATGGATCTCCGCCGGTTTGGGTCGGGAGTATGATGGAACCCTCTCGCACGGCGGCACGCGCATGGAAGCCTGCGAATGCCGCGCTTCATCGAATGCCATTACCCCCTAGAGATGGGAGTCCCTTTTGCCAGCGCATGCAATGAAGCGGAGTGCCTGGCGCATTGCCGCCGCCGCGATTGCGGTGGTAAGCCTCGCCTGCGCCCGCCAGGGGATTCTCCTGCCGGGTGAGGGAACTCCGCTGCCGACCGTGGCGGCCCCGGCAACACTCACGCCGAGCCGCGTGCCACCCACGAACACCCCGCCGGCGCCCAGCGCCACAGCGGCGCCATTGCCCAGCGCGACCACGATCTGGACTCTCGTCCCGCCTGCCTCGCCAACCTTCCCGGCGACTCCCACCCAAGTTGCGACGTCCAGCCTGCCCATCGTCTACCGGGTGCAAGCCGGCGACACACTCAATGCACTTGCCATCCGCTTCGGCGTGACACCCAACGACATTCAGGTACTCCAGGGCAACGCGCCCCCGCAAGGGCTGCTCAATCCGGGGCTGCAGGTGGTTGTGCCTGTGCGCCTCGGGCGGACGACTGCAAGCGACGAGTTCATGCCCGACAGTGAAGTTGTCTTTTCCGCCAGCGCGGCTGCGTTCGACGTCGCCGCCTTCGCCCGCGAGAAGCGAGGCTACCTTTCGCACGCTCAGGCCGAGAACGGGTCGGGCAGCGCATCGGCTGCGCTCAAGCGCCTGGCCCTCGACAATTCGGTGAACCCGCGCCTGCTGCTGGCGCTGCTCGAACACTTCGGCGGATGGGTGACAGATCCCTCGCCATCCGGCGACGCGCTCAACTATCCCTTCGGCATCTACGATGCGTCCGCCGCGGGGTTTGCGGCGCAGCTCATTCAGGCGACCAACCGCCTAGGGATTGGCTACTACGGCTGGCGAGATGCTAGCCTGCTTGAGCTTGGCTTTCGCGACGGATCGCGGCTGCGGCTGGCGCCAGAACTCAATGCCGGAACCGTGGCCATCCTCTACTTCTTCTCCGTGGATGCAACGGACGAGGCGGATTGGCTGAGCGACGTCCAGTCGTTCTTGGCGACGTATCGCGGCCTGTTTGGCGATCCCTTTGCCCGAGTCGACCGCTTTGAACCGCTCTACTACCCCACGCTGACCCAGCCGGAGTTGAATCTTCCGTTCTTCGCGGGGCAGCGCTGGTCGTTTACCGGCGGGCCGCACGGGGCGTGGGAACGCGACGGAGCGCGCGCCGCGCTCGACTTCGCGCCGCCCACCAGCATCAGCGGCTGCGCTATGTCGGATTTGTGGGTGACGGCGTCCGCGCCGGGGCAGGTGGTGCGCAGCGAGAACGGCGTCGTGGTTCTCGACTTGGACGGAGACGGGCAGGAGCAAACCGGGTGGAACCTGCTCTACCTGCACGTTGCCAGCGCCAACCGGGTTGCGGCCGGGGCTCGCCTTGAGGCAGGCGACTACATCGGCCATCCCTCGTGCGAGGGCGGCGTGGCCACCGGGACTCACCTGCACCTGGCGCGCAAATTCAATGGCGAGTGGATGCTGGCAGACGGACCATTGCCCTTTGTCTTGAGCGGCTGGCGGGCGCAGGCGGGTAGCCAGCCTTACGAGGGCGCGCTGGTACGGGGCGGGGACATGGCCGTCGCCTGCCGTTGTGCCTCGAGCGACACGCTCGTGTGGCGCTGACGCGGCGGACCCGGAATGAACCTTTTCCCCTTTCGTACCTCTTCGTTCGTGCGCACGTGCCTACTGGCCGCAATGGTCCTTCTCTCCGCCTGCCTGCCGGAGGAGGCCGTACGCCCCGGTACCCCGTCGGGCGGTGACACTCAAACCCTGCCGACACCCGCTGCGGCCGCAACGCCTTTGCCCACGCGCCTTCCGATCGTGCCAGGGCAGATCATGCCCTACGCGGCCCAACCCGGTGACACATTGGAGGCTGTGGCCGCCCATTTCAACACGACGATCGCGGCTATCCGTAGCGCCAACCCGGCCCTGCCGCGCAAGGTTTCGACTCTTTCGCCCGGTCAAGTGCTGCGTGTGCCCACCTACTTTGCACCCTTCACCGGAACTCCCTTTCACATACTCCCCGACGGCGAGGTGGTGAATGGCCCGCCGCGCGCGGGGTGGGATCTGGCGCGTGAGGTAGAGGGGCGAGGCGGGTACTTGGCCTCGTTTCGCGCCTATACGCTGGGCGGGTTCCGTGAAGGGTGGCAGGTGGTTGAAAAGGTTGCCGAGCGATATTCGGTCAATCCGCGGCTCCTGCTTGCGCTGCTCGAATACAGGTCGTCAGCGCTCACTCGCCGTGCGCTTACAACGCAGCAAGTCCTTTTTCCGCTTGGGACCTTGGATGCAGAGTGGAAAGGTCTCACTGGCCAACTCTACTGGGCCTCCGAAATGCTGAACAACGGATACTACGGCTGGCGAGACGGCTCCCTGCAAGAGATTGTGCTCGCTGACGGCCGCGTGACACGCCCCGACCCATGGCAAAACGCCGGCACCGTGGCAGTTCAGTACCTGTTGGCTCAGTGGTTCGGCCAAGAGGAATTCGACGAAGCCGCCGGTGTGCAAGGATTCGTCTTGACCTATCGAGCAATGTTCGGGGACCCGTTTGTGAACGATCAAGCACTCATCCCGGGCGACTTGACCCAACCGGAGTTGGCACTGCCGTTCGAGCCCGGCAAGGTTTGGGCTTATACCGGTGGCCCCCATCCTACCTGGGGCGACAGCCTGCCTTGGGGAGCGCTTGATTTCGCGCCGCCGTCGACGGTGAGCGGGTGCATCTCCAGCCCGGAGTGGGTCGTGGCGGTGGCCGAGGGCGTCGTTACGCGTAGCGAACTAGCCACCGTCGTGCTCGATCTGGATGGGGATGGCGATGAACGCACGGGGTGGGTGGTCTTCTATTTCCATCTCGAGACCGAGGGGAGAGTGGCTCAAGGGAGCCACGTCTCGCGCGGCGATCACCTCGGTCATCCCTCATGTGAGGGAGGCCGCGCCACAGGCTCGCATGTTCACCTCGCCCGCCGCTACAACGGAGAATGGATTCCTGCCGCCGGTCCGCTACCCTTCACCCTGAGCAATTGGGTGGCGGGGTCTAGCGGCGAGGCTTACCTTGGGACGCTCACGCGATTCCTGGATATGATCAGCGCCTGTACCTGCTCGACCTTCGCCAATCAACTCGCGCTGCCTTCCCCGTCCGTGCCCTAGGGAATCGACCCGCGCCTGGCTCGAGGGGTGCGGGGGCACCTGCCGTACCGGGCCCACGGCTTGACCCGCCTCGAACGAACGCTTACACTAGACGACGTGCCCAAGTTGGCCGGGCGATCGCGACGACTGTTGCCGTCCGGGGCAAGTGCCCCCGGGCTAAGAGCAGCCGTTCGAGGAAAGTCCGCGCTCCTGAGAGCACGATGCCGGGTAATCCCCGGGGCGGGGTGACCTGCCGGAATAGGGCCACAGAGAAGCGCAGTGCCGCGTTATGCGCGGCGAGGGTGAAACGGTGGTGTAAGAGACCACCGGCGCCGGCAGCAATGTCGGCGGCCAGGCAACCCCCATCGGGAGCAAGGCCAAACAGAGGCGAACTGCACGGTCCGCCGTGCGGTGCGGATCGGCTCGATCCGCTCAGCCTCGGGTAGGCTGCTAGAGCGCGTCGGCAACGCCGCGCCGAGAGAGATGACCGCCGGGCCGAGGGCTTGGCTGCCTCGACCCACAGAACGCGGCTTATAGGCCGACTTGGGCACGCACGACGAGCGGTGGCGCAAGCCGCCGCTCTGCCGTTCACGGCAAAACCTCCTCGATCGACTGCCACAACCCGTCCGACCATCTTCCTGACGCAAGCCTTAAAACATTCCCTTGACACTTGCCCCGGTGGGGCAATGCGCATATACTGTGGGTGCTTGTGGGGCAAAGTGGAATGAAGTGGTGTGACGCCGGACATCCGGCGTCTGCTGCTTAAGAGGCGAATAGAACAAATGTTCCTTGGCGAGTACACCCACAACGTCGATGACAAGGGGCGCATGACCATCCCCTCACGCCTGCGCGCGGGCTTCGCTGGCGGGGCGGTCGTCACGCGTGGGTTCGAATCGTGCCTGCTCGTGTATCCCCTCGAAACATTCCGACTGCTCGAGTCCAAAGCCCAGCGGCTGAGCACAACCGAACCCGCCAATCGTGCGCTCAATCGCCTGCTCTTCGGCGGTGCGGCCGATGTGACGCTGGACTCCGTTGGCCGAGTCCTCATCCCGCCCTATCTTCGCGCCTATGCCCAACTCGGCGAAGCGATCGTCATCGTCGGCGCCGGTCAGTATCTAGAAATCTGGGATGCGACGAAGTGGGTGGACCAATCGGCCTCACTCAACAATGCCGAGGCCAACTCGCAACGCTTCGCCTCGCTCGACCTGGCGATCGGCGGCGAACGTGAGTGAGGCAGACCCTCACCAGAACGCGACCCGCCCCTACGCAGCCGCAAACCACGGGCATGTGCCTGTCCTGTACAGTGAAATCCTGACCTGTCTCGAACCGCGGCCGGGCGGGCGCTATCTGGATGGAACGCTTGGGGCGGGCGGCCACGCACAGGGCTTGCTGGAAGCTTCCTCGCCCGATGGGCTGCTGCTCGCTCTAGATAGGGATGGTGAGGCCGTTCACCGTGCAGGGCAGCGCCTGGCGTCATTCGGCGCGCGCGCCGTGTTGCGGCAGGCCTCCTTTCGGGCCGTGAACGAAATCCTCGCCGCGCTCGGGTGGCAGGGCGTTGACGGGGCAGTGCTCGACTTGGGTCTCTCGTCGCCGCAGTTGGCGGAGGCGGAGCGCGGCTTCTCCTTCGTGGCGGATGGGGCGCTCGACATGCGCTTTGACCGAGCGGGGCAGGCGGAGACAGCCGAGGACTTGGTCAATCACCTGGTGGAGCACGAGCTGGTGCAGCTCTTGTGGGAGTTCGGTGAGGAGCGCAACAGCCGGAGCATCGCACGCGCCATCGTTCGCGCGCGGCCGATCCGGTCCACGCGCGAGCTGGCCGAAATCGTGGCGGCTGCATCGCGGCGCACTCCGGCCGCCGGCCATTCACGCATCCATCCCGCGACGCGCACCTTCCAAGCGTTGCGCATTGCCGTGAACGACGAGCTGGGTGAACTCAAGGCAGGGTTACCGGAAGTTGTACGCGCGCTCAACGTGGGTGGCCGGGTGGCGGTGATCTCTTTCCATTCGCTGGAAGATCGCATTGTCAAGCAGACGCTGCGCGGGCTTGCGGGCCGCGCGGTGAGCACGACAGTCCCTTGGCCTGCGCAGGTTCCGGCACCGGCCGTGTTGCGCGATCTGACTCCGAAGCCGATCCGCCCATCGCGGGGTGAGGCCGCGGCCAACCCGCGCGCACGCAGCGCCAGGCTGCGGGTCGCCGAACGCGTGTCCGTCGCGGGCGAAGGCGTAAGCCCAATCCGTGGCGCGAGGACAGGCGCATGAACCCAGCCCGCGCCCCACGGCCCGGTCCGCCACGGGTGCGAGCGTATCGCGAGGCGCCCTGGCGCATGCAGACGCGCGCCTTGGCAATCGGCCTGGCGGCGGTGCTGGGAATCGCAGCCGCCCTTAGCCTGTTCATTTTTACGGGCGCCCAGGCGGCTGAGGCCGGGCTGCAAGTACAGCGGCTCATCGGCGAGCGCGACACGCTGATGCGCCGGATTGAGGCCCAGCAAGTGAACCTGGCCCAGCTTAACGGCGTGACCTGGTACTTCGATAGGGCGCACGAGCTTGGCTTCGAACCCGTCGATCCGCGGGAGATGACTTTCATCCAGGTGCCGGCCTCGATCGAAGCCACTCCTTCGTACCTCGGACCGTCGCGCATTCTCTATGTCGACGAGGGCATTTCGCTCGCGCCGGCCTACCGAGAGACCCTGCTCGAGTGGGTGGTGCGCGCGCTGCGCGGCGGAGGGCAGCCGTGACCACTGCGCTGGGCACGCGGGTGAAGATCGCGGGGGCTGTGCTGCTGGTGCCTCTGGCCGCCAGCGTTCTTCAACTCGCGCGCTTCCAGATCTGGCCCAGCCAGGCGCGTGAGGCGTTGTACACATCACCCTACCCGATCACGCGCCACATCGAGACACCCCGAGGCCGGATCTTCGACCGCAACGGCGGCCTGCTGGCAGGAAACCTCAGCCACTTCCGCGTCTATCTTGACAATTGCCAGACCTATTTGTGGGCGGAGGAAACGCCGGCGGCGGGGAACGAGGGGCAGCCGCCCGTGACCCTGGCGCGGGTCCTTGCCGAGTTCATGCAGACGACGGGTGTGACGGTCAATATCCCCGGCGTCACGCAATCGCTGCAGCAATTGGATCAAACGTTGCGCGAACAAACTCAGGGACGCCTGCGCCTACGAACGTGCACGCTGGCGGTGGATGCGGTGGAGGTTGCGGGCCAGGTGCAGGCGATCCCGCTTTGGCTGGAGGAGGCCCAGGAAACGCGCCTGCTCATCGCCCAGGGCGAGTTGCCGGATGCCAACGGCGCCTACCACTACAACCCGATACTCGGTGATTTGCGGACCGAGGCGTGGTTCGCGCGCGACTTTCCGCAGGCTTCGCTGGCATCGGAGGTCGTGGGGTACAGCCGGCAGTCCGGCGACCGGGCGGGCGATCGCGGCGAGAACGGGGTGGTGCGCTTCTACCTTGAAACCGGCGATTGGGGCGTGGAGAGTTACTACAACGACATACTCCAGGGAGCGCGCGAGGATATTTTGTGGACGGTCGTGCCGGTCGAGATCACCCGCAACATGGATCGCGCGCAGCCTCCGGCCGACCTGCTGCTGACGATCGATCGCGAGATCCAGGCCGAAGCCGAGGCCATTCTGCGCGAGGGGATTGAGGCGGGCGAGGCGTCGCGCGGCTCGATTCTGGTCATCGCCCCTCACACGGGCGAAATCCTGGCGATGGCGGACTATCCTGCGGCGGACCTCACTCGCCCGGAGGGATTCGAGGAAGCCTTCCACACGAAGGGGCGGTTGCCAAACGACCCGCAGGGCCAGGTCACCTCGCTCAACGTTGGAGCGCCGTATGAGCCAGGCTCCATCTTCAAAGTACTCACCATGGCCGCCGCCCTGGATTCCGCGACGGTTGCACCGGACACCATCTTCGTCGACGAGGGTTACTTCGAGTATGGCGGCGTGGTCGTTCACAACTGGCGGTCGCGGCCTTTTGGCGTTCAAGACATGACCGGCTGCATGCAGAACTCGATCAACACCTGCCTGGCGTGGGTCGCCTCCCGCCTCGGCCCCCAGCTCTACTACGACTATATGGACCGCTTCTGGATCGGGCGTGCCTCCGGCGTCGACTTACCCGAACGAAGCGGCGACCTGCGCCGGCCCGGCGACCTGGATTGGACCGACTCGACTCTGGCCACCAATGCCTTCGGTCAGGGTGTATCGGTCACCCCGTTGCAGATTGCGGTGGCGATCTCGGCCGTGGCCAACGATGGTGTCATGATGGCGCCACACGTCGTACGCAGCGTTGTCCGCCCCAACGGTGTGGTGCAACCGGTGCGTCCGGTGGCACTCAGCCAACCGATCTCCGCTCGCACCGCGAGCATACTCAACGAAATGTTGGCCCGTTCGCTCGAAGTCGAACAATCCGCCGCATTGGTCCCCGGTTACCGCGTGGCCGGCAAGACCGGTACGGCCGATATCCCGCCCTACATCAACACCAAGACCGTAGCCTCTTTCGTGGGCTGGGGGCCGGTCGACGATCCGCAGATTCTGATTCTGATTCGCATCGATGAGCCAACCTCGGAGGGGGACCGCCAGTTCGGGTCGGTGACGGCGGCGCCCCTCTTTGCCAAGCTGGCACCGCGGGTCTTTGCCATTCTGGGCATCCCGCCGGACCAGGTTCGGCAGCAGTTGGCGGCCACGCCCTAGGGCGATGGTCAAGGGCAGACGATGCTGACGCTTGGGATTCTGATCGAGGCGCTCACGGGACAGGCGGCCACCGCCTACACTCACAGCGCCCTCACTCGCCAGGTGCTGACGGACGCGGTCGTCGATTCGCGGCTGGCGATCCCAGGCTGCCTGTTCGTGGCGTTGCGCGGCGAACGCACGGACGGCCACGAATTCGTGGCCGATGCCTTCGAGCGCGGCGCGGCAGTGGCGTTGGTCGAGCGCGAGATCCCGGGCTTCGCCACCCTGGACCTACGCCCAGGCGCCGGTTTGCCCGCAACGCAGCCGGTGGGCGGAGGGCGCGCCGCGCTGCACCTGTGCGTCTGCGTCGAGGACGTGCTCAAAGCGTTGCAGGCGGCCGCCCGGCATTGGCGTCGCCAGCTGGAGGGGCTGAGGGTCATCGGCATCACGGGCAGCGTGGGCAAGTCCACCACCAAGGAACTCGTGGCGAGTGTCTTGGCCTCGCACGCGCCCACCCTTTCAAGCGAGAGTAGTTTCAACAACGAGATCGGCTTGCCGCTCACCCTGCTCAAGGCGACTCGCGCCCACCGATATGCCGTGCTGGAAATGGGCTTCTACGTCCCGGGCGACGTGGCGTTGTTGTGCGATATTGCCGCACCGCAGGTGGGCGTGGTGACGATGATCGGACCGGTGCATCTGGAGCGGGCGGGGAGCCTGGAGGCAATCGCGCAGGGCAAGGCGGAACTCGTCGAGGCGCTGCCGGAGGACGGCGTGGCTGTGCTCAACGCCGATGACGAACGGGTGATGGCAATGCGCGGCCTGACCCGCGCCCGCGTGTTCACTTTCGGACTGGAGCCGCAGGCCGACCTTTGGGCGAGCGATGTCAAGAGCCTGGGCCTGGAGGGGATGCACTTCCAGGTTCACACGCGGCGTGAGACGCTCCACCTGCGGGTTCCGCTTCTCGGTCAGCACTCGGTGCATACGGCGCTGCGGGCGGCTGCGGTCGGGCTGGTGGAAGGGCTGACGTGGCAGGAAATCCTGGATGGGCTGCAGGCACCCTCCACCCAATTGCGGCTGATGACGGTGACCGGCCCCAACAACTCGCTCATCATCGACGACACCTACAATGCCTCGCCCGATTCAATGATCGCTGCGCTCAACCTGTTGGTGGAAATCGAAGGCCGGCACATTGCGGTATTGGGCGACATGCTTGAACTCGGCGAGTTTGAGGAGCGCGGACACCGTATGGTCGGGGCTCGTGCGGCGCAAGCAGCCGATATTCTGGTGACGGTGGGCACGCGGGCGCGCTGGATCGCCGAGGAGGCGCAGCTGCAAGGCCTCTCCTCCGTCCGCATCGCGACCGTTGCCTCAGCCGAGGAGGCCCAGGCCTTCCTGCAGCAACAGGTACGCGAAGGCGACGTGGTGCTGATCAAGGGCTCGCATGCATTGCGCCTCGACTCTCTGGTTGCGGCTTTGGAGATGGACGCGTGACTCACGGCATGTCGATGGCGCTCAGCTTAGGCGGGATCACATTCGCCCTGACCGTGATCTGGGGCGGCCCACTGCTGCGCATCCTGCGCTACTGGCGGGTGGGCAAGCAGATCCGGCTCGACGGGCCGCGCAGCCACCAGACCAAGCTGGGTACGCCGACCATGGGCGGGCTGATGATCGTCATCCCGGTGGTGGTGATCACGCTACTTCTCAACACCGTGCCCATTCTCGGGCGGTCGCTCATCGGGCGCTCGATCCTTTTGCCGCTGGGTGTGATGGTGGCCTTTGCTCTCTTGGGGGCGGTGGACGACTGGCTCGGCCTGCACAACCGGCCGCTCCGCGCACGAGAGAAATTCCTGGCTCAGTCGGTAGTGGCCCTGATTGCCGCCGCAGGGCTGAAGTACGTACTGCAAGTCCCGGGTGTGTTCCTGCCCGGCGTGCCCGGCTACTTCGACCTGGGCCTATGGTATCTGCCAGTGGCGGCCTTCGTTATCGTGGCCTCCTCGAATGCGGTCAACATCAGCGACGGGTTGGATGGGCTGGCCGGGCTGACGGCGGCGACCGCCTTCGTGGCGTTCGCCATCATCGCCGCATTGCAGGGGCAAGTCTTCTTAGTGCGGTTCTGCTTCACCGTGGTCGGGGCGCTGTTCGCCTTCCTTTGGTACAACGCACACCCCGCCGAATTGTTCATGGGCGATACCGGTTCCCTGGCGGTGGGCGCGCTCCTGGGCGTGGTGGCGCTCATGACCGCCCAGTGGCCCATCTTGCCGCTCATTGCGATCGTTCCGGTCAGCGAGACGATGAGCGACATCCTGCAGGTGGCCTACTTCCGCTGGTCAAAGGGCAAGCGCTTGTTCAAAATGGCTCCGCTGCATCATCACTTCGAGCTCTTGGGTTGGAGCGAGACCCAGGTGGTGCAGCGCTTCTGGTTGATTGGACTGCTGGCGGCCATGGTGGGTGTGGCTCTCGCGGTTGCCTAAGTTGCAGGGATGAGGCTCCCTGCAGATTCGTAAGGAGGCTCCCATGGAACTCGGAATGCTCTGGTTTGATGGTGAAGCGCAGCGGTCGTTGCAAGATCGGCTCGAGCGGGCAGCGCGCTACTACGCGCAGAAGTACGGCCGGCCAGCCAACACCTGTTACGTGCACCCCAGCACCATGGCCAACGGGGGACGGGCCGCCGAGGCCAAAGCTTCGAAGCGCGAGCAATGCGTCGCCGGATTGACGGTGCGCGCTTCGCGGACGGTGCTGCCGAATCACTTCTGGCTCGGAGTCGAAGAGCAGTTGCCGGTGATGCCCATCCCAGCGCCGCGCAGTGTGAAATCGACCGTGCAGGTCGCGGGCTAACCTGCGGAACTGGGCGAATCGTGAGCCGCGAGCGTGGACACTTGCCGCATGTGGTGGTTCTCGGGCTGGGCCGCCAGGGCGTGGCGACGGCGCGCTACTTTGCCGCGCAGGGTGTGCCGGTGGTCGTAAGCGACCGCCAGCCGGCGCACGCCCTCGAAAGGGAGCGCATGGCGCTGCATGGGCTTGATGTGCACTTCGAATTCGGCGGACACCCGCTTGAGATGCTGGAAGGCGCATCGCTCTTGCATCTTTCCGGCGGTATCCCGGGCGACCTGCCGATCGTCGAGGCCGCACGAAAGCGAGGCCTGCGCATCACCAACGATTCGCAGCTCTTCCTCGAGATCTCTCCCGCTCGAGTGGTGGGCATTACCGGGTCGGCCGGCAAGACCACCACGACTTCCCTCGTCGGTGAGATGGCGCGCGCCGCTGCCGCCCGAGGCGAAATCCACGCGGCGTGGGTCGGGGGCAATATCGGCAACCCGCTGCTGAATGAGGCAGCCGAAATGCAGTCGGGCGACGTGGCGGTGATGGAGCTTTCCAGCTTCCAATTGGAGGTCATGACCCACAGCCCGCAAGTGGCGGCCGTGCTCAACCTCTCGCCCAACCATCTCGACCGGCACGGGACGATGGATGCGTACCGCAATGCGAAGTCCCGCATCCTCGAATTCCAGCACGCGCAAGACGCGGCGGTCCTGGGCTGGGACAGCCCGGAAACACGGGCACTTGCGGGCCGCGTGCGCGGGGGGCTGACTTACTTCTCGATCGAACGCAGTCTGCAGCCCGAATGGGGCGCCGCCGCGTTTCTGGAAGGGGAATGGATTTGCCTTTCTTTGCGCGGGGAGACCACGCGAGTCCTCCCCGCAGCCAGTGTTCAACTTCGCGGGCGCCACAATCTGGCCAACGCGGTGGCCGCCTGCGCCATCGCCCTGGCCGCGGGCTTCTCCCCACAATCGATGGCCCAAGCCATTCCCGGGTTTCGCGGGGTGCCGCACCGCCTGGAGCATGTGGCCTCCATCGAGGGCGTGGACTGGTACAACGACTCGATCGCAACAGCGCCCGAGCGGGCTATTGCCGCCATGCGCTCCTTCGACCAGCCGATCGTCTTGTTGGCCGGCGGGCGCGATAAACAACTGCCGTGGGAGGAGTGGGCTCAGGTGGTGCGATCCCAGGTGGAGCACCTGGTGCTCTTTGGCGAGGCTGCGCCGCTCATCCGCCGGGCACTGGGGGAGATTGCGCCCGACGCACGGCCGCGCACTGTTTCCGCCTTCGCAGAATTAGGGCAGGCGGTGGGCTACGCCGCGCGGGTGGCCAAGCCCGGAGAGGTGGTGCTTCTCGCCCCGGGCGGCACGAGCTTCGACCAGTATCGCGATTTCGAAGAGCGGGGCGAGCATTACCGGTTGCTGGTGCGCGGGCTGCAAGGAAAGGGGAAGCGATGAACAAGCTCTTCCGCGAGCGCATGCGCGGCGCGGACCTGGGGTTTGACCACATCATGCTCCTGCTGGTGCTGGCGCTGATCATCCTGGGCTTGATGACGGTTGCCTCCAGCAGCTGGGGAGCCTCGTACAGCCTCTCGCCCACGCATTCGGTGTGGTACCTGTTCTCTCGCCAGTTGGTGTGGGGGCTGATCGGTCTGGTGATGATGGCGATCACCTTCCGCATCGACTACCACCGTTGGCAGCGCTGGGCACTGCCGGTCGGGATGCTGACCGTGGTCATGTTGATTGCCGTGGTCGTGGTCAACTGGGATTCGCCTGTCCGACGTGGCCTGTTCAACGACTCGGTGCAGGCCTCCGAAGTGGCCAAATTCGCTACCGTGATCTACCTGGGCGTGTGGCTGGTCTCCAAGTCGCAAGTGCTCGACAACCTTTCGTTGGGGATCGTGCCCTACGCGGTACTGATCGGCGCGTTTGCCGGCCTCATTCTGATGGAACCCGATATCAGTGCAGCCGCGACCGTGGTCATCTTGGGCATGGCAATGTTTTTCCTGGGCGGAGGCGGCTATCGCAACGTGGCACTGGCCACGGTGGTCATGGCGGCGGGCGGCCTGGTGTTGGCGCTGGTCATCCGCCCTGCACGTATCGAGGAATACCTGGCCGGTTGGCGCGACATTCGCGAATCAAACCTGCATATCTTCGAAGCGCTCTCGGCCATCTCGAGCGGCGGCCTGATCGGCGTCGGAGCCGGGGCCAGCCGGTTCAAGTATTTTTCGTTGCCGGCCGCGCACACCGATAGCGTCTTTGCTGTTGTCGCCGAGGAGCTGGGTTTCGTGGGAGCCCTGGTGGTGCTGGTGCTCTTCGCTCTGCTCATCTGGCGGGGCTACCGCATTGCGGTCAAGGCTCCGGACTCGCTTGGGTTGATGTTCGCGGCCGGCATGACAACCTGGATCGCGGTGGAGGCCCTGGTCAACATCATGACCATCCTCGCCCTATTGCCCTTTGCCGGGAACGCGCTGCCCTTCTTCAGTTATGGCGGCTCGAACCTGGTGATGACCATGGCGGCGATGGGGCTCGTGCTCAACGTTTCGCGCGCCGATCACCATCGGCCGCAACCAGAGAAGGTCAATGCGTCTACTGATCAGCGCTGGGGGGACGGGCGGGGGCATCTACCCCGGTCTGGCCGTCGCCCAGGCCGTGCGTCGTAGCCACCCGCAGGCCGAGGTGATCTGGGTGGGCGGACACGGCGGAATGGAGGAGGACTTGGTGCCGCGCAGCGGGTTGCGTCTGGAACTCATTCCAGCAGCCGGCCTTCATGGCGTGGGCTGGCGGCGTTTGCCGGGCAACGCCTGGCAAGCGCTGCGCGGTCTGGCGCAGGCAGCCGCGCTGGTGCGCAGGCTGCGTCCGGACGCATTGCTCGTCACCGGCGGCTACGTGGGCGTGCCCGTGGCCTTGGCTGCCCGCCTTCACCGGGTGCCGATTCTCGCGTTCATTCCAGATGTCGAGCCGGCGCTGGCCTTGCGGGTGATTGGACGTTTCGCGCAAAGGATTGCGCTCGTGACGGACGACTCGCGGCGCTATTTGCCCTCTCGTGCAGCCAGCACGACCACCGGCTATCCGGTGCGCGAGGACCTCATGCATGCCGAGCGCCTAGCCGCGCGAGCGCAACAAGGTTGGCGAGACGATGATTTCGTGTTGCTCGTGCTCGGCGGGAGTCGTGGCGCACGCAGTATCAACCGTGCACTCTTGGCGTGCCTGCCCGATCTGTTGCGTGAGATGCACGTGGTCCACGTAAGCGGTGCCTTGGATTGGGCCGAAGTGGAGCAAGCGGCCATGTCCTTGCCGGCGAACGTCCGGTCCCGGTACCACCCGGCACCCTATGTCCACGAAGCAATGGGTTTAGCTCTCGCCGCGGCAGATCTTGTGGTCTCGCGAGCGGGCGCCTCGGTGCTCGGCGAATATCCGTTGTTTGGTCTGCCGGCCGTGCTCGTGCCGTATCCGCATGCCTGGCGCTACCAGAAGGTGAATGCGGACTACCTGGTGGGCCGCGGTGCCGCGCTGCTGCTGGAGGATGAGGCCCTCGAAACCGCGCTGCGCTCAACCGTGCTCGAGCTCAAAGCCAATCCCTCGCGCCTGAGTGCAATGCGCCGTTCGGCCACACGCTTGGCGCGCTCGGATGCGGCGGATCGCATCGCCCGAGAGTTCATTTCACTTGCGAAAACCGAGGGCGCCCGGGCATGAGCATCGGCCTCGTCTTCTGGTTCATGGTCTTGGTCTTCGCCCTAGTCGGTTCTCTACGCGGCTGGGCCAAGGAGCTGCTGGTGGCGTTCAGCTTGGTGCTGGCCTTGTTCGTGAACCTGCTGCTCGGGAAGTATGCCCAGAACCTCCTCGAGTCGCTGCGTCTAGTAGACCTCTTTTGGGTCAAGGCGGGCGTGTTTGGCGGGCTGGCGTACTTCGGCTATCTCACGCCACGCCTTCCGTGGCTGCCGGGCAATCGCTTCATTCGTGAACATATGCAAGATTGGCTTCTAGGCATGGTCATCGGAGCGGTGAACGGCGCGCTTCTCTTCGGAAGCCTGTGGCTCTTCCTGCATCAGGCAGGCTATCCCTTCGCCGGTATGGAATTCGCCCGGCAGACGGCGACCGATCCGCAGGTGGTCGCGCTGATGCGCTACATGCCTCCCATGTTGCTGGGGGAGGCGTGGTTGCTGGTGGCGGTTGCCATTGCGTTCGTGTTCGTCATCGTAATCTTCGTGTGAGGCGATGCGATACCACTTCGTCGGCATCGGCGGTTCAGGGCTCTCGGCCATCGCGCGCGTGCTCATTGAGCGCGGGCACGCGGTGAGCGGATCGGACGAAAGCGACTCGCCCATGCTGCAGGTGTTGGCCGGGCTCGGCGCGCAAGTTTCGGTCGGTCACCTGGCCGAGCACGTGGCCGGTGCCGAGGCGCTGGTCATTTCTTCGGCCATCCGCAGCGACAACCCCGAGGTTGTGGCGGCCCTGCAGGCTGGGGTGCCGGTTTACAGGCGGTCGGAGTTCCTGGGTGAACTCACCAAGGGTTACAAGACGATTGCCATAGCCGGAACGCATGGCAAGACGACCACTACCGGCCTCATCAGCTTCATCTTGGCGGAGGCGGGCCTGGCGCCCTCTTTTGTCGTGGGTGGCGTACTGCCGGACTTCGGCGGAGCGAATGCCCGCGCTGGGCAGGGCGAGTTCTTCGTCATCGAGGCCGACGAGTATGACCACGCTTTCCTCGGACTGGTGCCGTGGCTGGAGGTCATCACCAACATCGAACACGACCACCCGGACTGCTTCCCCACGCTGGCCGACGTGCAGGCGGCTTTCAACGCGTTCCTCGCCCGGCTGGCGCCGATGGGCTGGGTGGTGGCGTGCGGCGACGCGAGCGGTGTGCTTGAGGCGGTGCGCCAGGCCGGCTCACGCAGAGTCCAGGTTTACGGCGTGGATGCGCCCGAGGCCGACTGGACCGCCGCTCACTGGGAGCGCTCGGCCGAAGGTGGCAGCGAGTTCGTCGTGCTGCGCCGTCCGGCGCGTGGCGCGGAGGCACGCGCTGTCGGGCGGGCGGTGACCCGCCTGCCGGGCCTGCACAACATTCGCAACGCGCTGGCGGCGCTGTGTGTCGCCGACCTGTGTGGGGTGGAGTTTGCGGTGGCCGCCGGTGCGCTGGCCAAGTTCAGCGGCGCCGGACGGCGCTTCGAAGTGCGCGCCGAAGCACGCGGAGTCGTATTCGTCGACGACTACGCTCACCATCCAAGCGAAATCCGCGCCACGCTGGCGGCCGCCCACGACCGTTTTCCAGGGCGTTCGGTGTGGGCGGTCTGGCAGCCGCACACCTTTTCGCGAACGCGTACGCTGCAGTCCGAGTTTGCGGAATCATTCGAAGACGCCGATCACGTCCTGGTACTGCCGGTGTACCGCTCCCGCGAAGATGACGACCCCAGCTTCTCGGCGCGGACGGTGGTGCAGGCGATGCAACACCGGGACGCCCGCTATCACGAGGGTGAGTCGGATGCAGTGGAGGACCTGCTGCAGCGACTCGGTCAGCACGAGGTGCTGATCACTCTGAGTGCCGGCGACGGGAACCGGGTGGGCGAGCGGGTTATGCAGCACCTGTCGCATGCCGCTCACAGCGAAAACTCGCGCGCGGATCGGGCCGGGGGGCGAGCGTGAGCAGCGAGCGCCAGACCCGGCTGCAGGCGCTTTTCGGGGAGAAGCTCCAATCGGGAGTGGCACTTGCACGATATGCCTCGGCCCGCATCGGCGGTCCGGCCGATGGCTTGCTCATTGCCCGGTCGGCGGACGATCTGGCGGACATCGTGACCCGGCTGTGGGTGGCCGAGCTGCCCTTCATCATGCTGGGAGCCGGGTCGAATGTGCTCATCTCGGACCGCGGGTGCCGGGAGGTCGTCATTCTCAATCACGCCAAGCGGGTCGAATTCCGGCCATTGGCCGACGACAGCACGCGCTGCACGTTGTGGGCGGAATCGGGCGCTTCACTCGGCGGCATTGCGCGAGCCGCAGCTCAGAAGGGCTGGAGCGGGATTGAGTGGGCAGCCACCGTTCCGGGGACTGTGGGTGGGGCGGTGGTCGGCAATGCGGGTGCGTTTGGCGGGGATATGAGCACTTCCCTTCATATGGCCACTATCTTGCAACGTGGAAATCAGCAGGTGGCGCCGAATTCCACCGCTCTTGTAGCCAGGGTCACGGCCAAAGACCTGGGCTACAGCTATCGTTCGAGCACGTTGAAGCGCGAACGCGGATCGGGTGTCGTGCTTTCGGCGGAGTTTCTCGTAGCATCCTGTCCGCCGGCCGATGCGCTTGCGCGAGTGGAAGCGCTGAATGCCAAGCGCCGCGAGACCCAGCCCCCGGGCGCCAGCATGGGCTCAATGTTCAAGAACCCGCCCGATGATTATGCCGGGAGGCTCATTGAAGCGGCGGGGCTGAAGGGCAAGCGAATGGGGGAGGCGGAGATATCGACGGTGCATGCCAACTTTTTCGTCAACACCGGACAGGCCAAGGCGGCCGATGTCAAAGCGTTGATGGACCTGGCCCGCTCGACCGTGCAAGATAAGTTCGGCGTGATGCTCGAACCCGAAATTGAACTGATCGGCGAATGGGGAGACCTGGCAGTTGGAGCGCAGCATGCCTAAGGTGCGTGTGGGAGTGATGTTCGGCGGGCGGTCCGGGGAGCATGAAGTCTCCCTGATGTCGGCCGCCTCGATCCTTTCCCGGCTCGATCGCGGCAAGTACGACATTGTCGAAATCGGGATAACGCATCAGGGGCAGTGGATCGTCGGCGAGGGAGTGCTCGAGCTGCTCAAGCAGCGCGCTTCGGGCGGGCGCAGGGCAGTGTTTTTCCCCGAACCGGGATCGAGCGGCCTGTGGGGGTACGAGGCGGCCGGAGACCCGAAGGAAATAGTGCTGCATCTGGCCGATCGGATCGACATTCTCTTCCCCATCCTCCACGGGACATTTGGCGAGGATGGCACCTTGCAGGGGTTGCTCGAGATGGCAGAGATGCCTTACGTTGGCGCAGGTGTGCTGGCTTCATCGGTTGCAATGGACAAGGGGCTGTTCAAGGACCTGATGCGGGCCTGTAGCATCCCGGTGCCGGAATATGCGCTGGTCTTGCGGCGCGACATCGAACGAGACATGGAAGGTGTCGTGCGCAAAGCCGAGGCCGTTTCGTCCTATCCGCTCTTCACCAAACCGGCCAACCTCGGCTCGTCGGTGGGTGTTTCCCGCTGCGCCAATCGCTCCGATCTGAGCGAGGGATTGCTCGACGCCGCACGCTACGACCGGCGCGTGCTCATCGAGCGCGGGATCAATGCCCGCGAAATCGAGGTCAGCGTGCTTGGCAACGACGACCCGCGGGCCTCGCTGCCGGGCGAAGTAATCCCCAGCCGGGATTTCTACTCGTATGAGTCGAAGTACATCGACGACAGCTCACGGTTGATCATCCCGGCCCCCCTCGCGCCTGAGAAGACCCGCGAGGCACAAGAACTGGCGGTGCGTGTCTGCAAGGCGATCGACTGCGCAGGCATGGCCCGGGTCGATTTCCTGCTCGACCGAGAGTCGCAGGCGTTGTGGGTCAACGAAGCCAACACGCTGCCTGGGTTTACCCAGATCAGCATGTATCCGAAACTGTGGGAGGCCACGGGCATCCCGTATCCGCAGCTCCTGGACAAACTCATTGAACTTGGTTTTCAACGACATGCGGAGAATGTGCGCAATGAGCGGTCGTACGAAAGCGCATCGCCCGCATCGAAACGTTAGGGCAGACGTCGCATGAGTCAAATCGGTCTTCGTCGAGAGAGTGTCGGGCGCGCCAGTCAACTCCGCCAGAAGCGGCAGGGGCGGACGGCGCGCGCCGCGCGCCAAACGTATGCCAGCACGACCCGCACGACGTGGGAACCGCCGCGACGCGCACCGGTTTCGCGCGCCCGCCGCCGCTACGATATAGCCCTCGGCCAGCCGGGAGTCGAAGTCAGCCTGCCGGGTATTCCGCTCACCTTCAATGCACGCACGCTGGCGATCGCCCTGGCTCTGATTTGCGGTGCAGGCATGCTGTTCTTCCTCTCGGGGGCCGTTTTCGAGGCCGGAGCGCCCACCGTGCGGGGCAACCTCTATCTGCCGGCCGAGATGGTTGCCGGCGCATCGGGCGTGGAGGGCGAGAACGTGTTCAGCCTCTCGCCGCTCGAGGTAAACCGAGCGCTCGTCGGGGCCAACCCCGGCGTGCGCCAAGTGCGGATGAACATCGGCTGGCCCAATCGGGTCACCCTCACCGTCGAAGAGCGGGTGCCGATCCTCGCCTGGCAGCAAGGCGCCACGCGCTACTGGGTGGACGCCGAGGGCGTGTTCTTCGTGGCACCCGGCGATCGCGCAGGCTTGGTCGCGGTCGACGTGCCCGAGGCCGGCCCCGAGGTGCGCCTGAACTCGCAGCCGTCGGTGGATCCGCAGGTGGTATCGGGTGCGCTGCAACTCATGGCCGCTTTCCCCGAAATGGCTCCGGTGGTCTACGACGCCCGCCGTGGCCTGGGGCTGCACGACCCGCGCGGGTGGGCGGTGTATTTCGGCACGGCCGCAGACATCGGCCGGAAGGCGGATCTCTATCAGCGAGTTATCTCGGGCATCCTGGCGCGGGGCGTGACCCCGCGATGGGTGAGCGTGGAGGACCTGCGCCAGCCGTATTACCACCAGTAGCCTGGCTGGCCTCAAGGAAGCGCATGACTGCGAATCTGTTTACCGGCATTGATGTGGGCACGACCAAAATCTGCACCCTGGTGGCGCAGGAGACCGAGGACGGCGGCCTGCAGATCATCGGCGTGGGGATCGAGCCCTCGCGCGGGTTGCGCAAGGGTGTGGTCGTCAACGTCGAGGATGCGGCGCGCGCCATTTCGGCTTCGATCGAGAAGGCCCAACGTACCGCCGGCTACGAGATTGCCTCGGCCGTCGTGAGCCTGGCCGGGGCGCAAGTCTCGTCGATCAACAGTCGCGGCGTGGTGGGCGTCTCGGGCGATGTGATCTCTGCCGAGGACGTCGCGCGCGCCAATGAGGCCGCACGCGCCATCGCCGTTCCCTACGACCGCCAGGTGGTGCATGTCTTGCCGCGCGGTTTCGTAGTGGATGGGCAGGAGGGCATCCGCAATCCGGTGGGGATGCACGGCTTCCGCCTGGAAGTGGAAACCCACATCATTACCGCCGCCACGACCGCGCTGCAGAACCTGGCCCAGTGCGTCCAGGCCTGCGGTGTGGAGGTGGAAGGCTTCGTGCTCAACCCGCTAGCCTCGGCCGAGGCGGTGCTGCGGGATACCGAGCGCGACATGGGCGCGGGCGTTGTGGACATTGGCGGCGGGACAACCGACATCGCCCTCTTCCACGAGGGAACGGTGAGCCATACGGCCGTGCTTCCGATCGGCGGCAATCACGTCACCTCGGATATCGCCCATGGGTTACGCATGCCGGGCGAGGTGGCCGAAACGGTCAAGTTGACTCATGGGCACGCCATCCCTTCCGAGATTCAGCCTGGGGAGAGCTTCTTGGTTCGGCCCTTCGGCGAGGAAGCTCCGGTGGAAGTCCAGCGGGCGGACCTGGTAGCCATCATCCAGCCGCGCATGGAAGAGGTGTTCTCGCTGGTGCTGCAAGAGATCGAGCGGGTGGGTGCGGTCAACTACTTGCCGGCGGGCATCGTGCTCACCGGCGGCGGCAGCCGATTGCCGGGTGCGCGCCGTTTGGCAGCCGACATCCTTAATATGCCCGTGCGGGTTGCGGGCCCCGGCGAATTGCGCGGTTTGGTGGATCAACTGAGCAGCCCCGCCTATTCAACCAGCGTGGGTCTGTTGCTGTGGCTGCAACATGTCGCGGTCAACGAGGGTCCGGCGGTGCCGGCCCCTCGCCGCCGCGGACGTGGAGAGCGCCCCTCGGTCGATTGGGGGCAGATCAAGGATTTTCTGAAGCGGCTTGCACCTTAGGCCCGCGGCGCCCGGTCGAGAGGAATGGGTTCGCCCATGGCCAGGCAGCACGGGCACATTTCGAGAGGAGGATCCATGGCTTCCGTTCAACAGGTCGAGACGTTCGCTCGCATCAAAGTCATCGGGGTAGGTGGCGCCGGTCAGAATGCGGTCAATCGCATGATCGCAGAAGGGTTGGCGGGGATCGAATTCATCTCGGTCAACACAGATGCACAGGCCCTGCTCCTGTCGAACGCGAGCACCCGCGTTCGAATCGGCGAGAAGATCACCCGCGGTCTGGGGGCCGGGGGCAACCCGGATGTCGGTCGCAAGTCCGCCGAGGAGTCGGCGGAGGAGCTGTACGAGGTGATCAAGGGCGCCGACATGGTCTTCATCACCGGCGGCATGGGCGGTGGGACCGGTACCGGCGCCATGCCGATCGTGGCCCAGATCTCCAAGGAAGTGGGCGCACTGGCCATCGGCGTGGTCACCCGCCCCTTTAGCTTCGAAGGCTCGCGGCGGTCGCAATCGGCCGAGGGCGGAATCGGCAAGCTCAAGGAGCATGTCGATACGCTGATTGTCATTCCCAATGACCGATTGCTGCAACTGGTCGAAAAGCGGGCCAGCCTGCAGGAGTCCTTCAAGCTGGCCGACGACGTGCTGCGCCAAGGCATCCAGGGCATCTCGGAACTCATCACCGTCCCTGGCCTGATCAACCTCGACTTCGCCGACGTGCGGACGATCATGTCGGAGGGCGGCGCGGCCCTGATGGCCGTCGGCCGCGCCGCGGGCGAGGACCGCGCGCGCAAGGCGGCCGAGATGGCCATCTCGAGCCAATTGCTCGACATCACCATTGACGGTGCACGGGGCATCTTGTTCAACGTCACCGGCGGGCCGGACTTGAGCCTGTTCGAGGTGAACGATGCGGCCGCGATCATCAAAGAGACGGCCCACCCGGATGTCAACTTGATCTTCGGCGCGGTCATCGACCCGACCATGGGCGACGAGATCCGCATCACGGTCATCGCCACCGGATTCGAGCGCACGGCCATGCCGCGCAAGCTCGAACGGCCGGCGGCGAAATCCACTGCGCGCGCTGCCGCGACGGCCCAGCTCATGGCGCCGGCAGCCGGCGCACGGCTTGCCAAAGTGCCCGCCTTCGCCGAATCCATGGCGCGGACTCAACAGATGTCGGTTGAGGACCTGGACGTTCCGGCCTTCCTGCGGCGCCCGCGCCAGTAGGTGCTGCGGAGGCCGCGAATGGGGGAATACGTGGGCAGTGGAAGCGGGTTCCGCCTCTCGTGTAATTGCCGCGGGGGTGTTCCCGAGCACATGATGCCTTGAGCCTCCTCTCGCTCAGGGTCAACCTCCAGACCTCCCTGACGTCCGATCGGCGTCGGGGAGGTCTGGTTTTTGGCCTGCGAGTTAGACATGAATCAACCTACGCGGTCTTGAGCGCCGCCGCTCGCGTTTCGCGGAGCGGGGTATGCGTCGCAATGGCGTGCGTCGCCAGGGCGATGCGATTAGATTGAAGAGAGCGGGTCGATCGGCGCGGACTCAACTCGGCCCGGCCCTAGGCGCGATGGGGATTCCGTAAGGGACTCTGGAACGTCACGCGACGTGCAGTTACGGGCCATCTGCGCATAGCCACTACGAGAGATCGAGTTTGCAAGTAATCACATCTTGTTTTTGGCCTGGATTCATGCCATTGCATCCGCTTGCTTCGGAGCGGCTGCCCGTCTTTGCCGGAGCATTGATGGCCAAGGGCGCGATTCGCCAAGAGGCCGAGGCTGCAAGGCCCATTCGTTCGGTTGGCTCCGAGGCAAAGTAGGTCTTCTATTCGCGTGGAACCTGAGGGACTTGCGAGGAAGAAGCGATCAAATGTCAGCCCGCGCTCACCCGCCGACGGCCGCCAGTTGTGCGGAGTAAGCCCATAGCGCGGGCGTGCCTCCTGTATGCCAGAAGAGCACACGCGCGCCAGGCGGAATCTCGCGCGTGCGTATCATCGACAACATGCCCCCAGCTGCGCGACCGGTATAAACCGGATCGAGCAGCATGCCCTCCATGCGCGCGAATAGCGTGATGGCTCCCAGCTCGAGCGCATCCGGCTTGCCGTAGCCCGCGCCGACAAAGCGGTCATCCACAATCAACTCCTCAGGCCGAAAGCGGGATTCGGCCCCAACCTTTTCGGCAGTGCGGCTGGCGAGGTCGGCTACCTGATCGCGGAACGGCAAGGAGGGCTTATCGACGCTGATCCCGTGCAGGCGAGCCTTGAGACCGGCCAGGCGGGCTCCCAACGCCAGCCCAGCCTGGGTGCCCCCGGAGGAGGTGGCAAAGACCACCCATTCAACCTCAACCTGTTGAGCCGCGAATTCCAGCATGGCCACGGCGTAGGCGGCGGCACCAATTGGATTCGAGCCGCCGTACGGAATGAGATAGGGTTGATGGCCGGCCTGGTTCTCTCTTTCGAGCACCCGGTCCATCATTTCATCGCGACCCATGCCCTCCGTCCAAACGATCTCCGCACCGAGCAGCGTGTCGAGCAACATGTTGCCCGTGGAGGTCTGCGCCTGGGACTTCTCACCGGAGAGAATGAGCACGCAGCGCAGGCCCATGCGAGCTGCCGCGGCCGCTGTCTGCCGGCAGTGGTTGGATTGCGGTGCGCCGGCGGTGAGCAATGTCTTGGCGCCGGTCGAGATTGCGTCGGCCACCAGGTATTCAAGCTTACGAGTCTTGTTGCCGCCCATCGCGAGGCCGGTCAGGTCGTCGCGCTTGATGTAGATGCGGCAGCCGAGGTGCCGGCTAAGCCGCGGCAACTCCTCAACCGGCGTGGGCAGGGCTGCCAGCGGCACCCTCGCTAAGCGAATGTCATTCATGGAGAGCCTCTCCGAGTTCCGATTGCCTATGCATGGTTGAGAAGTCCGGCACCGACGAACAGGCGGCGCTGGGCATCCTTATCCAGTTTGGATGGTGAGCCCAAGGGGCGCCTCAATCGCACCACTGGCGTGCCCCGAGATACACCGATTCCAGTTATCCGGTCGTGTGCGGCAAGAACAGCGCGAGAGGCGCGCCGGAGATCTACCCCCCAGCCAGACCGCCCTCGCTCAAAGCCGACCGCCGGATGCGGCCGCGGGCCGCGAGGCGCATCAGCCCCAGCACGCGCGGAAGGATGAGCGCGTACGCGGTGTACAGGGCACGGTTGGGGGCGAAATCCCAGGCGCCCAGATGGCGAACGAAACGGCCGCCGAAGCCCTGCTTGAAGTTGAAGACGCCCCATAGCGGGTCCTGTGGGTTGGGTGTGTCGGGCGCGCCCCACAAGTCGTAGGTCGTGCATCCCTGGGCGCGTGCCCAGCGCATCGCTTCCCACTGGAGAAGATGATTGGGCATTTTCTCGCGGTCGATCTCGATCGACATGCCGTATACGTACCACGCCCGGCGCGCATAGGAAAACACGATGACGGCGGCAATCGGAGTGCCTTCCGATTCGGCGATGAAGGCATGGGCCAATCCCGCGCGGATGAAAGCCCCCCAGGCCGCATCGTAGTAGGCCTCATCGCGAATGATGAACCCATCCCGGTGAGCCGTGGCCGCGTACATGCGGTATAGCATAGGCAAGTCGGCCAAAGCCCCATGGCGCACGACAACTCCCTTGCGCGCGGCCAGTCGGATGTTGTAGCGGGTTTTCTGCTTCATCGCGGCCAGCAAGGCGTCCTCGGTTGGTGCGAGGTCGAGCACCACGGTGCTGCGGAACTGAACCTGCTCAGGCGAGGGGCGCCAGCCGCGCCGCGCAAGGAGCGCGGCAAAGCGCTCACCTTCGGCGTGTGTCTGTTCCAGAGCATCCTCAGCGCCGCGGGATGCCTGCGGAACGTCCGGATCGATTTTGATTTGTATCGCCCGCCGGATGCGGGCCTGGGCTTCGAGGTCGGCCAGCACCCGTTCCAGACTCGGCTCATCGTGAGTGGACAGCAACGGGCCTTTGGGCACATAGGCGACGGAAAAGGTGAGCGGCCCAAGGCTCAAGCTGCGCTCGAGCACCTGGGCCGCCGCCAAAGCGATCATCGCCGGATCGGCCTCGTCCACCCAAACCCAGCGCGTGGGCTGCCATCCGTAACGCGCTTTGAATTCCCCCCATTCCCAGGCTTGCATGAAGTTCGCCGCAGGGAGAGAACTGACCGCGGTGTGCCACGCTTGTGCGGAGGTAACCGGGGTGGCGCGGATCACACGGCCTCCATGCGCCGCAGGCGAAGCACGAGCATCATGGCCCGGAACACGGCGGGAGCGTACACGCGTTGCCACGTGCCAACGGTACGCTCTAAGCGTCCGCCGAACCCGCGCTTGAAGCGATACACGCCCCACAAGCCGTCCGATCGGGATGTGAAGCCGCTCTCCAGGGTCTGCTCGTCAAAGTCGGGAACGCCCCACATGTCGTAGGATGTGCAGCCCCGTGACCGGGCCCAGCGCATCGCCTCCCACTGCAGGAGGTAAGGGGCCATTTGCTGCCGCGATTCGCTGCTCGACGCGCCGTAGAAGTACCATGCTCGTTTACCCATGGCGAAGACCATGAGCGCCGCCAGCGGGCGCCCCTCATGCTCTGCGAAGAGCAGCCGAACCCGATTGTTTTCCGAGAACAACTCGTAAGCCGCCTTGTAGTACGCCGGCGAATGTGCGGCAAACTCGTCGCGTGCGGTCGTTTCCTGCAAGAGGGTGTAGAAGCCTCGCGTGTCGTCACCGGCACGCACCGTCACCCCGTGGCGCATGGCGAGGTTGATGTTGTAGCGGGTCTTCTGCTTCATGCGTGCCAGGATATCGTCTTCGCTGCCCGACAGGTCCACGACGATCGTACGCGGCGGCTGCACGCTGAGCCGGCTTGGTTGCAGGTTGAGGCGTGTAAGGCCGGCGCGCACCGATTGCGCGTCCTGCAGGTCGGGTTCGACGAGCAGCGCCACGACCCGCCGGCTCTGCAGCATCCTGTCGAGTGCCGGCAGCAATTCGGCCAGAGACAGTTCGGAGGCGGGCAGGGGCCCGCGAGGAATGTAGGCCAGGCTGAGACCCAAAGGCAGGCGCCGCAGAAGTACCAGGGCGCCTGCCTCACTCTCGATGACCGGATGTGCTTGCCAGCCGAAGCGGGATTTCAGTTCACCCCATTCGCGCGTCTGTAGGATGTGAGCTTCGGGGTGTCGGGCGAGAAATACATCCCACTCGCTGGGCTGGTTCACGCGGCGATTATACCAGCCGCATTTCTCAACGCACCTGATTGAAGTTGACGATGAGCAAGTTGTGCTCGCAGTCGGCGTAGGTCGTCAGGTACACCTGCTCGGAGAGCGGCATGCCCGCCGCGTCGACAGCCTGGACCCACAGCGTGCGATCGGAGGCTACGGCCTGCGTGCCCAGGTTGAACTCGTAACCGCCCGGGCCGTACTCGGGCGCGCTGCCGGTGATGGCGTCCTGATCGAAGGCGCGGCTGTTCCACATGCCTTCGAGGTGGACAAGCAGGTAGGAAATGGGTGCGCCGTTGTTGGGGCCGAAGATCTGACCCGAAATCCCGGTCCACGAACATCCCTTGAACCCCTGCGCGGCTTTGACCCCGCTTGGCTGCAGCACGAGCGGGAAGGGTGTGGGTGAGGGCGTGGTGGGCGGGGCCGGTTCAGAGGTCGCAGTGGGCACCTCGGTCGCGGTCACGGCTGAGGTTGGTGTCACCGCCTGAGTGGCGCTGGGCACAACCGGCGACGTAGGCGTGTAGGTCGGCGGAACGATGATGACCTCGGTGGCCGTCCCGATAGGCTCCACGGCCGTCGCCGTCAGGGTGGGCTCGCTGAAAGGGTTGAAGGGCACATCCGGGTTGACAAACAACACCACGTAGGCCGCGATGGCGCCGATGGTGAAGATCACCAGCACGGCGCTGAGGATATACATTGCGACCCCGCCGCATCCGGGGCCGGATTTGCTGATATCGGGAGAGTAATCGCTCATGGTGTATTGACCTTTCCTCGGGACTGTGCCGCTGGCCGGCCTAAGGCAACGCGACGAAGACTTGAACCCGGGCGTCAGCGACCTTTACGTCAATCCAATCGCGCAACGCCTTCCGCCGGGCCGCCTCCAGCGCCGGGGCCGACAGCGGCCTCTCGCTTTCCTTGGCTATCGTCCGCACGATATGATACCCGTCGGCGGCAGCGACGACCGGGCTGACCTCCCCCGGGGCCAGGGCGAAGGCAGCCTCCTCAACCTCCGGAACCGCCAGCCAGCCCCGCGGGAACCACCCCAGATCGCCGCCTCCCGCACGCGTGCTCAAGTCCTGGGAGAAAGTGCGCGCCGCTTGCGCAAAGTCCGCACCGCTGGCAATGTTCAGCCGCACCTCGTCCGCCAGGGCCTGGGACGACATCAGGATGTGAGCGGCATGCACCTGTTCGCCTTGGGGCGGCACCCCCTCCACGATCCGATCGGTGAGGGCGCGCGAGAGCATCTGGCGCTTCAGGGCGAGGGTGAATTCTTCGACGGTATAACCTGATTGGGCAAGCCACTCGGAAAAAGCCGGGTCGCCCCCGCGGGCGGCGCGCGCCTGGTCCACCGCCTGGGCGATGGCGGCTCCATCGACGGTCAGGCCTTCCGACAACGCCGCCTGGACCACCACCCGCTCTTCGATCATCGCCCGGAGCACCGCCTTGCGGTTTTCAGGGGAGGGTGCAAGGTCGATGCCCAGGCTGGCTCGGCCCGCCGCGAAGCGCGCCACCTCGCGCTCGAACTCGTCCAAAGTAATCCGTTCCCCATTGACGTCGGCCGCCAGAGGTTCCGGCGTTGAGGTGGGCGTTGGCGGCAAGGGTGTGACGGTGGGAGTCGCGAATCCAGGCAGTCCGCTACACGCGCCCGTGACGAGCATGAAGAGCACGGCGGCGATGGTGGTGCGTCGAGCGGAGGTCGGGATGGGGCTAGTCATGGCAGCCGGTGACGGCCGGCGCCGCCTGCGCGCCGGCCGTTCGCGATTATACTTGACCCTATCCCTCGGAACGCGCCCTCGGCTGGGTGGCGAATGCCAGATCAAGATACGTTTGCAGAGGCAGTGGCAGCGGCCCGCGCCGGTCGGCGTGCGCAAGCGCGCCTGTTGCTCGGGCGGCTATTGCGCGCAGACCAGGCGAACCCGGAGTACTGGTTGTGGCTGAGCGCGGTGGCCGACAATGAGCGCGAACGGGCGCAGTGCCTTCAGAGCCTGGTGAAACTCGATCCGCAACACCCGGCGGCGCGAGCCGGGCTGCGCCTGCTCGGCGAGGGCACCGAAGCGACGCCCGGGCAGCGCACCGGGCCAGCGACGACAACCAACAGCCTGGCGCGATCGACTGACCGCCGATCTGCTCCCGCCTCAGCGGCGGTCAGCATTCCACCGCAGCTCATCATGCGAGCATTGATCCTCCTGGCTGCCGTGGCTGCGGGCGGAGTGTTGATCTGGGGGGCCGTGGCGCTGGGGCGATCGATATGGCGGCCGGGCCTGGCCCTCATACTGCGCACGCCGACGCCGAGCGCCTCTGCAACGCCAGCCGCCTCGCCGACCTTGCGGCCCTCGGTGCCGCTCTCCAGTTCCGTTTCGATGGCGGAGTACTTCGGTGTCGAGCAGACTCCGACTCCTTTGTACGGGGCCACGCCCCACCCGGTCGTGGCCGCGTATGCCATCGGCGTGGATGCGATGCGCAGCGACCGGTGGGAAGAGGCGGTTCAGTATCTCAACCAAGTGCTGGTGACTGATCCCGGCGCGGCCGATCTTTATCAGATGGTGGCCGAAGCCCAACGCCAGATGGGCAACCTGGATTGGGCGCGCGAGTCCATCGCCAAGGCCCTCAACGCCAATCCGCGCTATGCGCCCGCCTACCTGGCGCGAGCACGGCTCACGCTGTTGCGCGATCCGCAGGCGGATGTGATGCACGATGTCGATCGTGCCCTCGAGCTCGATCCGGCCTTCGTCGATGCCTACGTCGAGCGAGCTGCCCTCCACATCCGTGCTGGGGACCTCTCGGCCGCCGACGCCGACCTGCAGCGCGCCTTCCAGCTGGACCCCCAGCATGCCATGGCGTGGGTGACCCGCGGCCGCCTGGCACTGCTCAACCACGACCAGGAGGGCGCCATCAATGCCGAGCTGCGCGCCCAATTGATTGATCCAACCATCCCGATGTCCTACTTCATCCTGGGTCAGGCCGATATGAATCTCGGGCTGAGCGCTTCGGCGCTGACCCCGCTCGAGGTGTACGTCACCTATGCGCCGGACGACCCGCAAGGATGGTTGGCCTATGGCCAGGCGCTGTTGGCTGAAGGCGAGGCCCATGCGGCGATTGAAATTCTTAGCCAGGCAGTCGCTCTCTCGCCGGGGATGATCGAGGCCTACCTCACGCGCGGCGAGGCCTATCTGGTGGTAGACGATGGCAATGGGGCCTACCGCGATTTCCATTCAGCCTACGGTCTGGACACCAAGGTGTTTGCATCACGCTACGGTGCGGCGCGCGCATTCGAGATCACCAACCAACCCCGCGAGGCGTTGCGCGAGATCGAGGGTGCGCTGCGTTTGGCTGTGACCTCGGCCGAGAAGGCCCAGGCGCTGATGCTTCGCGCGCGTGTTCGCGACGCGACCGGCGAAACTGAATTGGCGCTGCGCGACTGGCGGACGATCGCCAGCATGCCGGATGCGCCGCCAGAGATCCTCATGGTTGCGCTGGCCAGGTTGGTGGCCACACCTTCGCCGACGCCAGCGGCGCACTGAGATCGAATCCCGTCGGCGTTTTGACACTGTGCGATGGCATGTGGTAGAATCTCCGGGCTCGGCGAGGGAGACCCACATGCGCTGGAGTGGAGGGATGGCCGAGTGGTCTAAGGCGGCTGTCTTGAAAACAGCTGTGGGGGCAACCTCACCGGGGGTTCGAATCCCTCTCCCTCCGCCATCTGGGGAGGTGCCGGAGTGGCCGATCGGGGGCGCCTGCTAAGCGCTTGTAGGGCCTCTAAAGCTCTACCCAGGGTTCGAATCCCTGCCTCCCCGCTGCGAGCAACAGCGCGCCCAAGGCAATCTCACGCCGGCGGCGCGCGCACGATCGAAGAATATCTGCCCTCGTAGCTCAGTTTGGATTAGAGCACTTGCTTGCGGAGCAAGGGGTCGTGGGTTCAAGTCCCGCCGAGGGCGCCACAGCACCAACGCCGACGTGCACCGTCGGCGTTTAGTTTTGCAGTGCTCACGTCAGAGCTTGACCTGCGGCCAGGCAAGGCGGTGATGCGAGATGCACATCCGGAAGAACAATCCTCCGCCTGACGTGGTCGACCTCAGATTGCCAGTGCGCCCACCCTCGGAAATTCAACGGCTGCCCTAGCCAGAAGCCCCCCACAATCCATTCACGGCGAATTTCTGTTTTCCCCGTCAGGTGCTCCGCATAGGCAGTTGTACTGATCAAGCCCAACAGCCTGAGGAGGTCGCGAGCTCGCACGTCAAAGAGTGGAATGCTGAGGCTGCGCCCCGACTCAAAGACACATCGCTGCACGCCCGCGCCCGAGGGGTGCGGACCCTCGTGCGCTTCCTCCAGGGTGAGGACTACATCTCGAAACGGATCACTTTCAAGATGCCGCGGCTCGACCAGAAGCGCCTCCCCTCCCTGGACCATGTGGAACTGCAAAGAGTGCTCCGGGCAGCGAAGACCGCGCGCGATCGCGCATTCATGCTATTCCTGGCCGACTCAGGTCTGAGGAGGGCGGGGGCGCTCGCCGTCACCTGGGGCAATCTCGACTTCGACAACGGAGTGGTGGAGGTGAAGCGAGGCAAGGGCGGGAAGACGCGAGTCGCGGTCGTGGGCGCGCAGACGCGACGCGCACTCCTCAGGTACCGGCGCACTCTCTCGAGGAATCGTCCTGAGAATCCGATGTGGCAGGCGTACGACGGCCGCAGGCTTGGCACGATGGGGCTGCGGTCCGCCATCATCCGGATCTCGAAGCGAGCCGGCGTCCCTGTCTCACCTCACGGGCTGCGCAGGACGTTCGCGACGCTCAGCCTGCGATCGGGGATGAATTTGCTGACCCTTCAGCGACTGCTGGGGCACTCGAGCTTGGAAATGACCGAGAAACACGCTGCGCAGCTCGACGCGGACCTGGTCCGCGAGCATGAAGAGCACGGGCTGGATGCGTGGATATAGCGGGAGCCGCGTTCGTCAGTACGAGGGGACTCTCACTAGGCTATGTCTTGCCGTGGAAGCTCTGTCATGCCGCGTTTTCGGTGGCCTCGGGTTTCGCCTGCTCAGCGGAGTTGCCCTCTTTCTTTTCGGCAGAAGATCGAAGTGAGGTTATGTCTACTCCGAAGCCTCGAGGCATGTCAACCCAAACCGGGGGCATTCCCATTTCGGCGGTTAGACTGCCAATGACCTGGATCACTCTGGCGGTCATTGCGGCCAAGAGGAAGTCATTGAGGAAGTGATTTAGTTCATCGTCTGTCGGCTGGCCCTCACCCAGGTAATCGAACAATCCGCTCGCGACAACTTGGATGCGCAAGGGTTGGGTCTCTGCCTTGTCCGATCGAAGTCGGAGAAGCACGCCGTGGGACTGACCAGGCTCCGGAGGGGAATAGGCGATCTCGACAGTGAGGGGTAGTCCTTGAACAGGCCCGGGGATCGTCGGGGATCGCGTAACCCTGATCGACAAGAAGAAGATCTGGGTGATACGAAAGGGGTGTCCCTCAGCAGGAATAGGGGAGACCAGGCGACTCGTCATTCTAGGCGAAGACCCTCTCTTCCCTCAAGGATGATTCGCTGGTAGGTGCCGCCCAAACCTTTGAGGACGGCTTGGCGCACAGTTCTTCGTTGAGCCTCGCGAAGATCTCACGGGGGACTTGATGGACCAGTCTTATTTCCAGATCCGCGTTGAGCGCGTCCGCCAACTGTGCAAGCGTGCTGACGCGAAGATCGTACTCGCCGGATTCGATCTTAGAGATTCTGCTTTGATGCATGTGTGCTAGCTTGGCAAGATCCTTCTGAGTAAGGCCCAGCCGGTGACGCAGGTTGACGAGCTCAATAATGATGTCGTATCTCGGCCTATTGAGTCGTCGGCTCCGAATATACTCTTGGCCGCCTCTCGTAGCCGCGAGGCGGGCGCCCGCTGACTTCTCAGTCTGTCGGACTTCGCTCCGCACGGTCATTTTCTGTCTCCTGTCCTTTCAGCTTCTTGATACTCATGCATTCTTTCCAGCGCAAGAGTCAAGTCTTTCCTGGCGATGGTTGGTCCTTTCTTCCGGCAAGCATGGACAATGACCACCCGTCTCTCCGTTGCAAAGAAGAGCACCCGGTGATCACCATGCCTCATCTGCCGGATGCTATCTTCAAGGATCTTGCACCATTTGTACCCCCAGTCAGAGACGGGAGTGTTGCAGAGAACTCGAATCTTCTCGTCGATGTGCTCCAGATCGCGTGGATTGATCGAGGCTAGATAGTCCCGGGGTAAGGGAGCACGCGGCTCAAAGTAGAGTAATTCCCGCACTCCTCATCCCCTTGTGGCTCGAATATAACCTATTTGTCATATGATGTCAACGCCCCCATATATTGTGCTCGACATGGCGAATCCTGGTAAGTGACGCCACCGCTGGGGGTATTCGGACGTGCAGCACAGACTTCCCACTTCCGCAGGCTCGCGGCACGGAAGGCAAGCGACATTTGATCGGTAGTGTACATCGATCCCCTCCGGAAAGAAGCGTTGCACGTGCGTTGCGGAGGAAGTCAGTACAACTGCCTACGCGGTCAACTCTCGCAGCCTATCCCATCGTGGTCCGCATCGAAGCGGTGCGGATCGGGCGGCAACACCCGGAACCGTTTGAAGCGGATGTCCTTGCAGTCCAGGTCCGGGGGCGGCGGCGGAATGCACACGCCTGGGTACGACGGATCGCAGTTGCCGGCACGCAGCGTTGCGGCAGGACGGGTTGCCGTGGGCGCCGGCAATGCCCACAGTCCAAGTCCGGCGGCCACAACCGCCTCCTGGGCTGCCGAGAGTGCTGAGGAGCAGGCAGTGTCGGGAGGGTAGTCGTAGGCTGATGCAAAACCCTTGCGCACGAGCTCGAGGTTCACGAACGTGTCTCCCGCCACCACGTATCTCAGGAGCCGGCCGTACCTATCGGCCTCTGACACATCGCTGATCAGAGTCACAGTCTGGCCCATGACGAGGGCGGAATTGGCACGCGAGGATTCGACCGCCAGTCGCTCACCCCCCTCGGGTGCGTCGATCCCGATGTACCTAAGTGAGGAGAGCTTCCCCTCAATCACAACTTTGATCGTGTCCCCGTCGACGATGGAGACCACTGTCGCCACCTCCCGCGGGCCTTCCCTCGGGATGCAGGCAAGCGCCAGGTTGGACGGCAACGTCACGGAGGGCGTGAGCGTGATGGTGGGCGTCTCAGATGGGGTGGGGGTCGGTATGAGAGTCGGGGTGAGCGAAGGCGCGAGCGTGACCGCCGGGGAGGGTGTCGAAGAGGGTGAGGGAGAGATGGTCGCCGTCGGGCGTGCCGACTCCGTTTGAGCGATCGCGGTTTGGATCGCTTCCACAGAGGGCGAGCAAGCTGTCAGCGCGAGCCACGCGAGGAGTAGAAACCGCTTCACTTCCCCTCCCCTGTAGGGCAGAGCCGCACACGAGAGCCGAGAGGGGCGGCCCCCGGGCGCGGTTGAGCTCTAAGTCCACATCGATTCGCCACCGGATTGCCCCTGGGAAAACCCTGCGCAAGGAGATTCGATTCTCTTTGCCCAACCCTATTTCACATGGGCGAAACCTGGCCGAAATTCCAGGAAGGCCCAGGACGGGCCTCCTGGCCTCCGCGGGGAATTTGACCTGCCGTCAGCCTGAAAAGCTCTTCCCAGACCTGCTGTCGCGCCATCGTCGGGCTATCCGACCCAGCGGATCTGGTCGCCTCGACCGACGATGATGTACCAGCCCTCCGCGCGAGTCGCTAGTGTCCTGTGGAGAAGTCGACGGATCCACCGGAATATGTGCCTGATGGGGGCACGTTTTCGGATTGTGGATGTGGAATCTCCTCGGGATGGACAATGAGAATGGGCGGGTCTTGACGGAAGCCAATATCGTACTTGCCGCGGAGGGGAGATGGGTCTGGTCGATAGAATTCGCGATCGAACTCGCCGAGTATCTTTTGCCAAATGCGTTCCAGTACCGAAAGCAACGCTGTCATGTGGCCAGCAGCCTGCGAGTATTGCTCGATGAAATCGCGTCGAATCTTGTCTTGGTCATTCTTGACTGCGGCGACAGCCCTCCACTGGCGATAAGAAGAAATAACCTCGGCCTTTGGAATGAGGACGGTACCGTTACCCTGGTACACCCTCGCCAAGTTCACATCATGGATGATCACGTTCCTTATGGTTCGGATGTGCTGGGCGGCTGTGGCGAACGGCTTCCTCGCGGGATGATCCGCGAGATACTCATTGACCAAATCTTCTCGCGAAAGGATCTTGAGAGGAGGCGACTTACCTCTATCAAGGTAGTGTTCGCAGAACGCTGGAAAGGCCTCGTCGTACCAAGATGCGGCGATTGCCAGGAATTGGTCGCGCGTGGTTGCGGCAAAGGGCGGGAGTTGGTTGCCGAGGCAGGAGTTGAGAAGCACGTACCATTTTTCCATTACGGTCTCGGCGAGATCGCATGCGGACGCCAGGTGAACGTAAGTAAGTTCTAGAGAGAAGTCAGTCCTCGCCTCGAGTGCGGCGTGAGCCAACGAAAAATGTATCGCCATTGAATAGTTAGCGCTGGCAATGTCCTGGAGGTCGTCGGAGACTTGCGGTCGAAAGGAGATCTCGGGGCCAAGCGCGTTGGGGTAGGTAGTGAGACGCATAGTAAGGGGTAGAGCCAACATTCGCCAAAGGAGTTCGCATGAAGGGAAGGCGACCACAAGATACGGACCATAGATACGCTCGTACCTGTCGCCGTGGGTTTGAAATCTTGCCTGGGCAAGATAGGCCTTGAAGGTCCGGGGATCAATTTGGATTGACATTTGGGCTACCTACCCGGAAGCAAGATGTCGAGTCGTTTGGGGAGGCCCGTGCAGTTGGCATTGCGACTTGGTCCATTCCCTCTCCGCCCGCAACCCAGAGTCTATATCTGCCCGAGTGCGGCCAAGCATTGCGAACCCATTGCGGAAACGAAACCAGTACAAATGCCTATGCCCATTCAACTCCTCCTGGCGCCAGGAACATGTCATAAGGGATCACCCGATGTAGACTTGGGCCAGGAGGGAGATATGCCATTTAGGCTGGACATCATCGCTGCAGTCCTATCCTTCGCGGGTGCGTTCTTCCTGCTGAAAGCCAACTTGGCGACGAGTGATAGGGAAATCAGACTGCTTTCAAGTACCTTCTTTGATAGCAACGTGTTTGTCGCGGCATATCACAAGAGGCAAGTCATTGACACAAGGATTGGGTTTGGCCTCCTCGGTCTAGGGTTCTCTTGCCAAGTGGTCGACTCTTTCATCGTCGGGTTCACAGTGCTGTGGCTGGGGATTGGGATTGCCGTGCTGCTCCTCGCACTTGTCGCGGGATTGATCCTTAGCGACAGGTTGACGGCATCCTACAATGCGAAAGTGGAGGAGGTCCGCAAGGCAAGAAAGGAGAAAGGGTACGAGGACTGAAACGCCGAGGCCCGAGGAGGCGGCATCTCGTCTCTCAGGAAAGTGCGGGACGTCCCGCGCTCCTCGCCCACGCCATCGAGGGCCCTCGCATGGTCTTTGGGGTCAACTGTGGTGGGGAGCGGGCAATACGTCTGACGCATGCAGGATGTCGGGCCTGCCCTGCGCGGGTATAATTAACCCCTGAGATGCCGATCGCCGAGCACACTCTTCGCACGTGAGCCTGCGGGCGAAGGGGAGTGCCTCGCCGCAACCCACAGAGGACGGGCCATGGCACTGCCATCCATCAATTACGCGCCAGAAACTTGCGCTTTCTGTGAGGGG
>DATEAT010000037.1:0-38675 GCA_035288225.1 Anaerolineales bacterium
GCCCACCTTTCGCGGCGACGGTTCGGAGCTGATCATCGTCAGCCGCCTGTCGTACGTGTGGGACACACCCCAACGCGGCGACGTGGTCGTGCTGCGCATGCCGGCCTCGGGCCGCGAGGATTTGATCAAGCGCGTGGTGGGTCTGCCGGGAGAGAAGATGCAAATCGTGGGCGGCCATGTGTGGGTCAATGGCGAACCGCTGCAGGAATCGTATGCGGTCGGGCTCACCTCCTCCGATCAATCCTGGGACCTCGGAGCGGACCAGTTGTTTGTGCTTGGCGACAACCGGGCCTTCTCGCGCGACTCGCATTCCTTCGGCCCGATCTCGCTCGATGAACTGGTGGGCCAAGCTTGGCTGATTTACTGGCCGCCCACCGAGTGGGGGTTGATCGATCAACGCACGGCGGCGGCGAGCGCGGGAACGACGTCGCCCTAGGCGGGTTTCCTTGAGCGAATTGCAGCGGCTGCTCGAACCCGCCTACACATTCCTGACTCGCGTGCCGGCTGGCACGGCGCTGACGGCGAAGGCTCGCGCGAGCGACCTCGATCAACTTGTACGGTCCGCGGCCAAGGACCATCCGTTGCCCATCGCGCGCGAGGTGCCGCAGCTTATCGACCACACGATTCTCAAGCCGGAGGCTGCCCCGGCCGATATCGAGAGGCTGTGTCAGGAAGCGCGGCAGGCCGCCTTCGCCAGCGTGTGCGTGAATTCGAGCCACGTGGAGCGGGCTGCGAGGAATCTGGTGGGCAGCGGGGTGAAGGTGAGCGCGGTGGTTGGCTTTCCGTTGGGTGCCGCCGCCTCGCTGGCCAAGGCACTCGAGACAGCGGCAGCCATCGAGGATGGGGCACTCGAGATCGATATGGTGCTGGCAATCGGTTTGTTGCGCGCCGCGGACTACGAGGCCGTCGCGGGCGACATCGCTGCGGTGGCGGCGGTAGCCCACGCCGGCGGCGCGCTGCTGAAGGTGATCTTTGAGAATGCGCTGCTGACACCGGCGCAGCAGGCCGCGGCCTGCCTGCTCTCGGTGGCGGCGGGCGCGGAGTTCGTCAAGACCTCCACCGGGTTCGGCCCGAGCGGCGCCGAGGAGGCCGACGTGCGGCGGATGCGCGCGATCGTGGGCCCCCAGGTGGGAGTCAAAGCGGCCGGCGGCATTCGTTCGCGGGCGGATCTGGAACGCATGGTGCGCGCCGGTGCCAACCGCATCGGAACCTCCAACGGAGTCAAGATCATGCAAGAGTACGCGCGGGGGCAGGGATAAGATGAACGCGCCGACGGAAGAACCGGCCGAGACGTGCGCGGAGTGCCAGGTGGGCATGTTGCGGCCGCGCAGCGTGCCGTACTACGCCCATCTGGATGGGCTGCTGATCACCGTGCCAGATTTCCCGGCCTGGGTGTGCGACGTGTGCAGCAACTGCGAGTACGATGAGGCCGCCCTGGACGACCTGCGCGCCATCCTTGGGCCGAACGCTTCGCTGCCCGAAGAAAGCTCGCGCCAGCGGCGCATGCCCCCTGGCGATTCTCCTTCCTGGTCGATCGAACTCAACCCGCGCGGACGCACCTGAGCCGGCCGCCGGCTGCGCTGACCCATGCGCCTCGGCAGTGCTGCGAACCTCACAGCCAGGCGGCGACGGTCGCCTGAGGCTTCCGCCCGACACGCACCCATGCCCAACCCGCTCCTCGAAGTGCACATCGAAACCCATGCCTACGGCGGCGAGTGTCTGGCGCGCGCAGCAGACGGCCGGCGCGTCTTCGTGCGTGGCGCGCTGCCGGGCGAGCAGGTGCGCGTGCAGGTGACCGAAGAAAGGCCGAGCTATCTGCGCGCCCGCACGGTGGAGGTGCTACGGCCGTCCGAGATGCGGGTGCCCCCGCGCTGCGCTCATTATGGTGAGTGCGGCGGATGCCACCTCCAGCACATGCACTACGCGGCGCAACTCGCTGCCAAGAGCGACGTGCTACGCGAGCAACTCCGCCGATTGGGTGGGCTCGAGGCACCTCCGCTACGGGATGCGATCGCCTCCCCGGCGGAATGGAACTACCGCAACCATGTTCAGTTCTCCCTGGCGGCGGACGGATGTCTGGGTTATATGCGCCAGGGCTCACGGCACGTGCTGCCCATCCGCGAATGCCATTTGCCGGAGCCCGGGCTGGGCGAAATCTGGCCCGCCCTGGATTTGCGCGAGGCGCAAGGCATCACTCAGGTGGGGCTGCGCGCCGACAACGAGGGCGAGGCAATGCTGATGCTGGAGGGCGACCAGGCCGGCATGCCCGAGGTGGAGGTCGAGCGTTCGCTGTCGGTGGCCTGGATTGCGCCAGGCGGCCGGAGCGATATTCTCGTGGGCCAGGAGGCGCTTCATTTTTCGGTGAGCGGCCCGAGTTACGTCGTCTCGCCCGGCAGTTTCTTCCAGGTCAACACCGGCCTGCTTCCGACGCTCGTCGAGCAGGTCATGCTGCTGGCGGAAGTCGGCGCGGGAGATACGGTGCTGGACGTGTACAGTGGCGTAGGGTTGTTCAGTGCATTCCTGGCGACACGGGCAGCACGCGTCGTGGCCGTTGAAGCCTCGCCCTGGGCGGCGGCCGATTTCGAAGACAACCTGGCCTCCTTCGACAACGTCGAATTGTATGAGGCCACTGCCGCGGCCGTCCTGCCTCACTTGGAGATGCGGCCCCAGGTGGCTGTGGTGGACCCGCCGCGTGCGGGCATAGACCGGGAGGCCCTGGCCGGGCTGGTGGGCCTCGCACCGCGGCGCATCGTCTACGTGTCGTGCGATCCTTCGACCCTCGCACGCGATGGGCGAGCGCTGCAGGCGGCCGGGTACAGCCTGGCCGCGCTCATCCCGATCGACCTCTTTCCGCAAACGTACCACATCGAATCAATCAGCCTGTGGCGCACCCCGTAAGCCGCGCGACCGACAAGGTGGAGGTTATGCAGCACAGCCGCGAGATGGACTTGATGATCCGCCTGGTGCATGAAGCCGGGGAGATCCTACGTGAGGGGTATGGCACCGCGATGCACGTGGAGCACAAGGGCCCGGTCGACCTGGTGACCGAATTCGACCGGCGTTCGGAGGCCTGGATCTTGGAGGCCATCCGCCGCGCCTATCCCGATGATGCTCTGCTCTCGGAGGAAAGCGGTTCAAACGGCCTGCAGGCTGAACGAACCTGGATCGTTGACCCGCTGGACGGGACGACCAATTTCACGCACGGCATTCCGATCTTTTCCGTGACCATGGCGCTCATGGATTCGGCCGGGCTGCGCCTGGGAATCGTTTACGACCCCTTGCGGGACGAAACCTATTGGGCGGAACGCGGCGCGGGGGCCTATCTCGATGAGCGGCGGTTGCGGGTTTCGCAGGTCGACGAATTGGGACGCAGCCTTTTGGTCACCGGGTTTCCCTATGATATGGCGACCACGCGCTTCAACAATCTCGATCACTACGGCCGTTTCGCGATGCGCTGCCAGGGTGTGCGGCGCCTGGGTTCGGCGGCGCTCGACCTGGCCTACCTGGCCGCGGGGCGCTTTGAGGGCTATTGGGATCTGCAGCTCAGCCCATGGGACGTGGCTGCAGGCGCGCTTCTGATCGAGGAGGCCGGCGGTCGCGTGACCAACGTTCACGGCGGAGCCGACATCCTGCGAGAGGACCTGACTCTCCTGGCCACGAACGGCCGCGTGCACGCGGCGATGCTCGAAGTGCTTGCGCAGGGGGCCATTCCCCCGGCGCCGAGTGTGCCTCCCCACGGCTAACGCCTATCCCGCCTCCCCACGGCAAGGGTTCGCGAGGCCCTCTCATCCGAAGGAGAGGGCCTCGTAATGCTCGACGGTCGGCTCGAGGGCAAGCAGGAAGCGTCGGTCCTCAGGATAATAGACCGCCCGCGTGATGTCGTCACCGGCAAAGGCGCGTATGGCGGTTTCGTCTTCCCACAATGAGATGAACATAAAACGCGTCCCGTCGGCCGCCGGCTGGTGGAAGATGAACACGCCCCGGTTGCCGGGTGTGGCCCGGCACTCACGCACGCCGGTCTGTTGCAGGTAAGCCAGGTACGCACTTTCGTCCTGGGTGCGGGTCGTGCCTCTCCAAATGCGAGCGATCATGTGATTCATCCCCTGCATCCAATGCGATTGCCGTTGCGGGTCATGTTGCGTCGCGAAGCGGCAACGCACTCCCCGGCTATCTCGGCTGACGTGCCCTGCCATCTTGCCTGCGAGCCGCAGTCCACCCGACGATGGAGCTGCGATTGCCACGCCGGGCCGTTCCTTCTCGCTTTCCAGGCGTGGGCGCACTGGCCTGTAGCATGCACATCACAGCAGCCCGGCCGCCTCGTAGTCGGCTCGGCCATCGCTTAACGGGCTGAGCGCCTCCGAAGTGCGCAGCGCCAGGCGTGCGGCATAGCGCAGCAGGCGAGCTGCCGCGCGACGCGCGCCTCGCCGGCGCGGCGGGCGCGCAAAGGCGGCTGCCAGCAATCGCTCCTGTTCGGCTTGCCGCAGCAGATCCAGGTAGTGTTCATGCTGCATGAGCTGGGTTACCTCGCTGAACAACAAACCCCACCTCCCTTGGCTCGCGCCGCCGCTCCCCGGCGGCCGCTTGACTTGCCCATCATAACCTGCTAAACTCATTAAGACGGTTACATCCTACACCGAGCCATGTAACCTGTCAAGCAACATTTGAGGGTTATTCTTGGAGGAGCATGAACCCGAGAATCGAGCCGAAACCTGCCGAAAACACAGGTTCCCCGGCTGGAGCCTTGTGTTTGGATTTTGCTAACACGGCCGAGTGGCATGCCAGCGATCATCCCCAGGAACGATTGACGGGCTACACCGAACTGCTGGCCTGGGCCAAACGCAGGGGCGTCCTCGGTGAGAAGGAAGCCCGGGCGCTCTCGCTCGAAGCTGGGCGGCGTCCGCGGGAGGCCGTCCGCATTCTGCGCCGGGCGGTCGAGTTGCGAGAGGCGATCTATCGGGTTTTCAGCAGCCTGGCCCACGACAAGCCTGCACCTGGCGCAGCGCTCGATCTGCTGAATGCTGGGCTGGCCGACTCTCTCGGGCAAGCCCGCCTGCGGCCCGGCCCGGCCGGCTTCACCTGGGGATGGGCAGAGAGCCCGGACGCGCTTGAGCGCGTCCTGTGGCCGGTGATGCGATCGGCCGCCGACGTGCTCACCTCGGATCTTGCATCGCGCGTGGGCCAATGCCAGGATGACCGCGGTTGCGGATGGCTGTTCATCGACACCAGCCGCAACCACACGCGGCGATGGTGCGCGATGGACGATTGCGGCAACCGCGCCAAGGCGCGCCGTCACTATCAGCGCACGAAGAAAACCCGCGCCATGGGTGCGGCGGAGCAGCCCGCCAAGACGTAACCCTCATCTCTGTCAGCCTGCCTCCGCCCACCGAGCTCAACCTGTGCCCAAACAAGAAGCGGCCCTCCCCAACGGGGAGGGCCGCAATCGTCTTGTCCGCTTGCCCGCTGGGCTACGAGTGCTTTTCGTTCTGCAGCGTGTGCGTCAATTGGCTCAGATCCAAGCGCGAGGTGAGATCCAGGCTGAGCGGCGTGACAGCCACCTGTTGCAGCACGCGCAGCACATATACATCCGAGTCGGGTTCCAGATTCGGATCGAGCTGGGCACGATACCACAGGCGGCGCGGCTTATCGCTGTCGGGTTCGGCCGGGACGACCGGAATATAGTAGCGCGTGCGCGAGACGCGACATACCTGCCACGGCGTGGCCGGCGTCGCTGTGGCGGGGACCTCCACCTTGAGCACGTCCAGGTCGGTGGCTTGCAGGCCATCGAGCAGGCGCTGCGCAAACAACGCGGCGAAGTGAGCCGCCGCGCTGAAGTCGACGTGATCGGCCAGCGACAGATGATCGCGCGGATCGACCTCCAGCGAAATCGCCAAGCTGGGGATGCCCAGCGAAGCAGCCTCCAGTGCCGCCCCGACCGTGCCTGAAATCGTCACCCCGCTGCCGATGTTTTCGCCGTAGTTGATTCCGGCGACGACCAGATCCGGGCGGGTGGGCATGACTTCCCACACGGCATGTTCCACCGCCTGAGCCGGCGTGCCGGCCACGGCGTAGACCTGCCATGCTTGCCCATCGACCTCTACCTGTTCCTCGTGGATTGTGCCGCGCGTGTGGGGCGGCATGCTGCGCCCGGCGCCGGACCACTGTTCGACCGGCGCGGCGACGGTGACGAAACCGAGCGACGCGAGGGCCTTGGCCGCCGCCCACAAGCCGGGCGAGCGGATGCCATCGTCATTCGTGAGCAGAATGTTCTTCTTGGATGAACCCATGTTGAACCTTGCGCACCAGAAGTTGGAGCCCTCGCGTGCCGGTTACCTCGACCCACTCGCCGGGGGCGGCACGCTCGGCCGGGTCGGTCAGTTGGGCCGACCACAATTCGCCGCCGGCCTGGATCAGGCCGTGCGGTGTGAGTGCAGTGCGCACCTCGCCGCGCTGGCCGATGAGCGTCGCGCGGCCGGTGAGCACCGGCCGCCGGTGAGCGCGCACGGCGGCCGTGACCGCGGCGAAGAAGATCGCCGCGGTCACCAGTGCGGTTCCGACCACGAGCGGCACCGAGACGTGTTGGACATCCGGAGTGCCGGGTGAATTGAACAGGACCAGCGCACCGGCGATGAACGAACCCAACCCGGCCACGGTGAGCGCGCCATGGGTGGGCGCTTTGATATCCAGCAGGAAGAGGACGAAAGCGGTAACGATAAAGACCAGGCCAAACCAGTTGACCGAAAGGATGCCCATGCCGTAAAAGGCAAGGGCCAGGCAAATCACGCCCACGAAGCCCGACACCCAGCCACCCGGGCTGGAGAGTTCGATGAGCACCGCTTGGGCGCCGACCGCCAGCAGCAAGAAGACGATGTTCGGGTTGGTGAGGAGCTGCAAAAGTTGCTCGGTGATGGTGTGGGGCATCTCCTCGACGGTGACGCCCTGAGTTCGAAGGGTCACGCCGCCCGCAGCGGTCGTAACCTGCCGCCCGTCGAGTTGGCGCAACAGGTCGGCGCGGTCGGCTGCCACAATGTCCACCATGCCGGCCTGCAAAGCTTCAGCGGCCGTGACCGCGCGCGCCTCATCGATCGTGCTTTCGATCAGCCGGATAGCCTGGGGAGGACGGCCCTCGGCCAGCGAGCGGGCCATGGCCTTGAGGATCTCTTTGGTCTTGGCTTCGAGAGTCTGCCCAAGGTCCTCCCCTTGCGGCCCGACCGGGCTGGCTGCGCCAATGGCGGTCTCGGGTGCCATCGCCGCCAAATGCCCGGCCAAGGTGATGACTGTGCCGGCGCTGCCGGCCATCGCCCCGCGCGGCGCCACATACACCACCACCGGCAACGGACTGGCGCGCAGCGCACGGACGATATCTTCCATGATGCTCACTTGGCCGCCGGGAGTATTGAGCTGCAACACCACCAACTCGGCGCCGCGCGTCTGGGCCTCGCGCAAGCCGCGCTGAATGTACACCGACATTGCCGGAGTCACCGCGCCTTCGGCCGTCAGCCAGAGAACGCCGTCGTTTTGGGCCGAGACCGCCGGCAGCACCGTGAACGTCAGCCAAAAGGCGAGCAGGAGTGATCGCAGGATGCGCATGTTAAGGCCTCGAATGGAATTATAATCCCCGCCACTGCCCGTTCGCGGGCAACGTTCTCGGAGCGGATCAAGGAGTGAGCGGTGAGCGATGCGTCGACAAGCTACGATGTGCTCGTGATCGGTGCGGGCCCGGCCGGCTATGTGTGCGCTATTCGGGCTGCACAGCTCGGCCTGCGCACGGCGGTGGTCGATCGAGAATGGCTGGGTGGGGTATGTCTGAACGTCGGCTGCATTCCCTCCAAGGCCCTCTTGCGCAATGCGGAGGTCATTCATACCGTGCGTCACCGCGGCAAGGAGTTCGGCTTCGAAGCCCAGGGCCTGACCTTCGACTACGCAGCCGCCGTCAAGCGCTCGCGCCAGGCCTCGGCCCGCCTGGTCAAGGGCGTCGAATTCCTCATGCGCAAGAACAAGATCGACGTCCACCTGGGAACGGCGCGGGTCGGTGCGCCCGGGCAGGTGGAACTGACCTCGGCCGACGGGAAAACATCGCGTCTGGCCGCTCGCAACATCGTCGTCGCGACCGGCGCGCGCCCGGTGATGATTCCCGGCGCGGCGGCCGACGGGCGCCGAGTGCTGACGTACCGCGAGGCCATCCTGCAGGAAAGCCTGCCGAGTTCGGCGGTCATTGTCGGCGCGGGCCCGATCGGCCTCGAGTTCGCGACCATCTGGAATTCGTACGGCAGCCAGGTCACGGTGGTCGAGATGCTGCCCCGTCTGGCGCCGCTTGAAGATGAAGAAGTGAGTGCGGAGCTGGGCAAGGCGTTCGTCAAACTCGGGATCCAGGTGCGCACGGGCGCGCGGGTGGAGTCCATCCAGAGCGAGGCCGAGCGGGTGAAAGTCACCCTGGCGGCGGGCGACAAACGCGAGACGCTCGAGGCGGAGCAGGTGCTGGTGGCCGTCGGCTTCCGCCCGGCCTCCGAAGATCTGGGGTTGGAGGCGCTGGGTGTTCAGATGGAGAAGGGACGGGTGCTGGTCGATGAGCGCATGGCCACAAATGTGTCAGGGGTCTGGGCCATCGGCGACGTCACCGGCAAGTTGATGCTGGCTCACGTGGGCTCGGCGATGGGCATCGTGTGCGCCGAAAACATCGCCGGCCATCCGAGCGTAACCCTCGACTACGAGATGATGCCGCGCGCCATCTACTCGCAGCCGCAAGTGGCCGCCTTTGGCCTTACCGAGGCGCAGGCCAAGGCGCGCGGGCTGGAAGTGAAGGTGGGCCGCTTCCCGTTCCAGGCAAACGGCAAGGCCCTGGGGCTGGGCGACTACACCGGCTGGGTCAAGATCATCAGCGAAGCGCGCTATGGCGAAATCCTGGGCGCGCACATGATCGGCCCGGAGGTGACCGAACTGCTGCCCGAGCTGACGCTGGCCCAACGCATGGAGCTCACGGCGGAGGAGATCGCGCGCAATGTCCACGCCCACCCGACGCTGAGCGAAGTATTGATGGAAGCCGCCCATGGTTTAGCGGGCGGCTACATTCACACCTGAGCCGGTGCCACCATGACGAATCGACCGGCTAGGCATGTTCGAGCCGCATAGGCGTTCGTGATGAACCCGGATCCGCTCGCGGCGACATGGCTGGGGCGGGTGCCGTATCTCGCGGCGCTGCAAGCTCAACGAGCGCTGGCGGCCCTGCGCGCCACGGGCGAGGCCCGCGACACGCTGCTGCTGCTCGAGCATCCACCGGTGTTCACCTTCGGCCGCTCGGGGCACGCGGAGAATCTTCTCATCGACCCGCAGGAATGCCAGCGGCGCGGCATCGAGGTGCATTGGGTGGACCGCGGCGGCGATGTGACCTACCACGGCCCGGGCCAGTTGGTGGGCTACCCGATCCTGGCACTGGGGACGCTCGACAATTCCGGGCGGCTGCCGCAGGCCGATTACGTCGCTTACGTGCGCCGGCTGGAGGCCGCGCTCATCGACACCTTGGCGCGCTTCGGTATTGTCGCGGGCCAGCGGCGGGGCCTGACCGGCGTGTGGGTCCAACCGGACATGGCTTCGCGCTGCCCATCCTGCCCGCCCGCCAAGCGTCTGGCCCCGGCCAAGATTGCCGCCATCGGGGTGAAAGTCAGTGCCGCCGGCGTGAGCCAGCATGGGTTTGCGTTGAACGTCGCGCCGCAGATGGATGACTGGGATCTCATCATCGGCTGCGGGCTTCAGGGCTCGCCGTCGGTTTCGATGGAAGAGCTCCTGGGCAGCGGCGTCCCGCGCCTCGAGCAGGTGGCCGAGGCGGCCGCCTCGTCGTTCGCCCGTACATTCGATAGGGAACTCGAGTGGGTGCCGGCAGCGAGGGTGCTCGCTTTGGCCGCCGCCGCGCAACCCACGCCCCAATCGCGCGCCCATTTTTCCCCCCAAGGGAGGCCTCATGCTCAAGGTGGATAAGATCGACACGCGGTCGCGGGCCCAGGTGCGCCGCTTCATCCGGATCCAGTTCGACCTGTATGCCAACCATCCACAATGGGTGCCGCCGCTCTTCATGGATGCGGAGATGCAGCTCAACCGCGAGAAGCATCCTTACTACGAGCATTCGGATGCGGATTTCTTCATCGCCGTGCGCGACGGACGCGATGTGGGGCGCATTGCTGCGCTCGAGAACCGGCATTTCAACGAGTATCATGGCACGCGGGAGGCGGAGTTCTATCTTTTCGATTGTATCGATGATCTGGAGGTCGCCGGAGCGTTGTTTGAACGCGTTTTCGAGTGGGCGCGCGCGCGCGGGCTCAAATACGTCGTGGGCCCCAAGGGCTTCAGCTCGTTCGATGGGTACGGTCTGCAGGTGGAGGGGTTCGAGCACCGGCAGATGATGAGCATGATGAACTACAACTACGCCTACTACCCGCGCCTGGTAGAGGCCTTGGGCTTCACAAAAGAAGTGGATTTCGTCTCCTGTTACCTGAGTGCAGAGGCCTTCCACTTGCCGGAACGCATTCACCGTATTGCCGAGCGCGTGCAGCGCAAGGGAACGCTCACCGTGCAGCGCTTCAAGAGCAAGAAGGAGCTCATCGGCTGGGCCGGACGCATCGGCCGGGCCTACAATCAGACCTTCGTTAAGAACTGGGAGTATTACCCGCTCACCGAGCGCGAGGTGAAATTCCTAACGGACAACCTGATGCTGGTGGCCGACTACCGGCTGATCAAGATCATTACCCACCAGGACGAGGTGGTCGGGTTCCTGCTGGCCTTCCCCGATGTGTCGGCGGCGCTGCAGCGCGCGCGCGGTCACTTGCTGCCGTTTGGCCTTGTGGACGTGATGCTCGAGATGCGCCGCACGAAATGGGTGTCGCTGAACGGGGCGGGCATCCTGCCCGAATATCAAGGCATTGGCGGCAATGCGCTGCTCTACTCCGAAATAGAGAAGACCATCGGCGAGTTCAAGTTCCGAGAGGCAGACCTCACCCAGGTGGCGGAGTCAGCCTCGAACATGCGGCACGACCTGGAGAACGTGGGCGGGCGCGCCTACAAGAACCATCGCGTCTACCGGCGCGCGCTCTAACGTCCAAATTAAGATTGCAGAAAGATGACGATTCCATGGCGAGAGGGACGCGCGCAATCGACGCGCATCGTTGTTCGAGACAGCCTGTGCCGGGCACCTTGGCGCTTGCTTTCCGGGGCGACTCTGGTATACTCGACCGTTAAGACAGGTCTTTGGGTGCCCCCCTCACCCGAAGGCTTGTCTTGCTTATTGGGGGGAGTGCAGCCGGCTCGAGCCGCGGGCATGCGCAACGGCATTGCCGAAGCACTCATCCTGATGTAGCATAAGGCGCCATGCGAGTCCTTGTCCTCTCCGACATTCACGCCAACCTCGACGCGCTGGAGGCGGTGCTCGCAGATGCAGGCCTCTATGAAGTGGTCTGGTGCCTTGGCGATCTGGTAGGCTACGGGCCGGACCCGAATGGCTGCGCGGACCGCATGCGCGAGCTGCCGGATCTGGTGTGCCTGGCCGGCAACCACGACAAGGCCGCGCTGGGTCAGATCGATCTGGAAGCCTTCAACCCGGAGGCGCGCCAGGCGCTGGAGTGGACGCGCGAAAGCCTGAGTGAGGAAAACGCCGCCTGGTTGCGAGGGCTGCCCGAGCGGTTGGTGGAAGGCGATTTCACACTGGTGCACGGCAGCCCGCGCCGTCCGCTGTGGGAGTACCTGCTCGATTCGGAACGCGCGCGCAACGCGTTTGCCTTCTACGAAACCCCATTCTGCCTGGTGGGCCACAGCCATGTAGCGCTGGCCTTCCGCCTCGATGGACGCAGCGGGCGCTGCTCGCTGCATCTGCCACCCCAATCGCCGCTCATTCAACTCGGCCCGGAGCGGACGATCCTCAATCCTGGGTCGGCCGGCCAACCGCGCGACCAGGATCCACGCGCCAGCTATGCGTTGCTCGACACCGACCGCCTGACTTGGGAATGGCGGCGAGTGGGCTACGATGTGCGCGCGGTACAGGTCCGCATGCGCGAACAAGGCATGCCCGCACGCCTGGTTTTGCGCCTGGCCGAAGGCTGGTAAACCCGCCAGACCTTGAGGGAACTCCGCCGCCGCGGCGGACGTCTCATCCTCAGAACCCCAACACGCCTTTCGTCACGGATGAGGAGGAAAGATGAAGAGATGGATGCTGGCACTGGCCGCGATGGCTCTGCTCGTGGGTGCCTGCGCGTCCGCCGCGGCGCGCCAAGGGATTGTCGAATCAGTCGCTCCGGGCGCCCCGGGCGAAGTGTTCGGCCGGGCCGATTCGGCCGCCAACGGGCCCGAGCTGCGCTTGGCCGAATCGGGCAAGGAAGCGCAGACCACCGGCGCAGCGGCGAGCGCCGATCGAATTGTCCTGCGCAACGCCTCGCGCACACTGGTGGTCAACGACCCAGCCAAGACGGCCGAAGAGATCGGCGCGATGACCGTGGCTGCCGGCGGCTTTGTGGTCAACTCTTACATTTACGAGACCACCTACGCGGAACTCGACCACCCGGTCAACCAGGGCAACATCACCGTGCGCGTCCCGGCTGAGAAGCTGGATGCGGTACTCAAGCAATTGGAAGCGCTGGCGGTCGAGGTGCGCAGCCGGAATATCTCGGGTCAGGATGTGACCGCCGAGTACACCGACCTGCAATCGCGCCTGCGCAACCTGCAGGCGGCCGAAGCCCAACTGCGTGAGATTCTGGCCTCCGCCACCAAGACCGAAGACGTGATGTATGTCTTCAATCAGCTGACCCAGATTCGCAGCGAGATCGAGGTCATGCAAGGCCAGATTCGGTACTATGAGGAATCGGCGGCCTATGCGGCGATCAGTGTCGAGCTGATGCCTTTCATCCCCACCCAACCGCTGCAAATCGGCGGCTGGCATCCGACCGGCACGGCGCGCCAGGCGCTGCAGTCGCTCATCCGCGGGTTGCAGAACCTGGTGGACGTGCTGATTTACGTGGGCATCTGCGGCATCCCGCTGCTCGTCCTGTTCGGCCTACCGCTGTTCTTCATCATCCGCTGGGCGTCGCGACGCTCACGCAAGGGGAAGACTGCGTAGACCGTGTAGCGCAGATCGTGCAACCAGGAAACAGTACGCCGCCATCGGAGACGATGGCGGCGTTTGTTGTTTTGGAGGCTGGTGCGAGGGCGGGCCCGTAGAAGGCTACGGATAAATAGTCCTCTACCTCATCCCCTGCCCCCTCTCCGCCGAGAGGCTCATTTCGCCGTGGCGGGGCGTGGCGGAGAGGGGGTGAGGAAACCAAGGAGAAGGGGGCCTTAGGGCCCCGTCTCCTTGAAGAAGACCTTGCCTCTCCCCCGGGCAACTCTTGCACACCACGCCGCGTAGTCGCCGGGCGAGGGGTAAAGGGCGGGGGTCGCAGGGCTGTCACCATCTCTTCTGCAAGTGGCGGGCCTCAGACCCGCCCCGACACGCCCGTACATCATTCCCCAATCCACTCGACGATCGTGGCCTCGCCCTGGCCGACGCCGACACACAACGTGGCCAGGCCGTAGTACGGCCGCTTATCGTGTGGCGCGCGGCGGCGCATTTCGTGGATGAGCGTGGTCAGCACCCGCGCGCCCGAGCACCCAAGCGGGTGGCCGAGGGCAATCGCCCCGCCGTTGACATTGGTGATTTCGTGACGAAGGCCCAGGTCTTCCATCACGGCCAGGGCCTGCACCGCGAAAGCCTCATTCAGCTCGACCAGCCCGATCTGGTCGAGCTGCAGCCCGGCGCGCGCCAGTGCCTTGCGCGTGGCCGGAACCGGGCCGAGGCCCATGACCCGCGGCTCGACTCCCGCGGCCGCCGAGGCCAGTACACGCACCAGGGGCTTCACGCCCAGCGCCGCCGCGCGCTCGCGGCTCATCACGAGCAGCGCCGCGGCTCCGTCGTTGAGGCCGGACGAGTTGCCGGCGGTGACGGAGCCGCCGCTGCGGAAGGCGGGCTTGAGCTTGGCCAGGCCCTCGGGCGAGGCGTCGCGCCGCGGGTGTTCGTCCACCGCCACCTGCAACGGCTCACCTTTGGGTTGGGGGATGACCACCGCCACGATCTCTTCGGCGAAGCGACCGCCGTCGATGGCGGCGATCGCCCGGCGCTGGCTCTCGAGGGCAAAGGCATCCTGTTTCTCGCGCGTCAGATGCGGGCGCTGCTGGGCAATGTTCTCGGCGGTCTCGCCCATCGAATCGATGCCGTACTTCTCTTTCATCAGCGGGTTGGGGAAGCGCCAGCCGAGGGTGGTATCCCACATGGTGAGGTTGCCGAAGGGGAAGCCGCGCTCGGCCTTGGGCACGGCCCACGGAGCGCGCGACATACTCTCGACGCCGCCGGCGACATAGGCCTCGCCCTCGCCGGCTTTGATGGCGCGCACCGCGGCGTTGACCGCCGCCAGGCCCGAGGCACACAGACGGTTGAAAGTGACCGCGGCCACCTCCACCGGGAAGCCCGCCAGCAGCAGTGCCATGCGCGCCACGTTGCGATTATCTTCGCCGGCCTGGTTGGCGCAGCCCAGATAGACTTCCTCGATAGCCTCGGCGTGCACGCCGGCGCGGCGCAGCACTTCTGCGAGCACCAGCGCCGCCAGATCGTCGGGGCGCACATCCTTGAGCGCTCCACCGTGACGGCCGATGGGCGTGCGAACTGCTTCGACGATGACCGCTTCGGGCATGGCTGCCTCCGCCAGTTATTTGACGTGCTGCAGGGGAGTTGCGTGGTGGTGGAATTATAGCCGCGGCGCGTGCGGGCGGCGCGTGTCGCATCTGCCCGCGCCTCTTCGAAAGCTTCTTAACTTCCCGAGGTCGTAGAAATCGGATTGCGGGCAAGATCCGCTCGGCAAGATTGTCGGCGGGCTATGCGCCCGCGTAACCCTTGGGGTGCGCGCGATGCCATTCCCACGCGCTGCGCACCATATCCTCGAGGTGTGGATGGCGTGGAGACCAGCCCAACTCGCCCCGTATCTTTTCGGAGGCGGCCACCAGACGCGCCGCGTCGCCGGCACGGCGCGGCGATTCGACCGCCGGAATGGGATGGCCAGTCACGCGACGCGCGACCTCGATCACCTGGCGCACCGAATATCCGCTGCCGTTGCCCAGGTTGTAGACCAGGCGCGGTTCGCCTTCGAGCGCCGAGAGCGCCAGGAGATGGGCTGAGATCAGATCCTCGATGTGGATGTAGTCGCGGATGGCGGTGCCGTCGGGGGTGGGATAGTCGCTGCCGTAGATCTCGGCATGCGGGCGCTGACCGAGGGCCACGCGCAGCACGAGCGGGATGAGGTGGCTTTCACCGGGGTGGTCTTCGCCCATGCCGGGCAGCGCGCCGGCCGCGTTGAAGTAGCGAAGCGCGGCGTAGCGCAGGCCGCGCGTCCGGGCATACCATTCGAGCACCTGCTCGATCATCAGCTTGGTCTGGCCGTACACATTGGAAGGCCCGAGCGGCGAGGCCTCGTGCAGCGGCTCATCGCTGGAGGCGTAAACCGCCGCGGTGGAGGAGAAGACCAGACGCGGGATGCCCGCGCGGCTGGCGGCCTCGACCAGGGCGAGCGAGTTGCCGATGTTATTGAGGAAGTACTTGCCGGGGTCGCGCATGCTTTCGCCGGCTTCGATGAAGGCGGCGAAATGCATAACGGCCTCGAAGCGCCCCTCGCTCAGCGTGCGCTGCAGCCGGTCCCCGTCGGCCAGGTTGGCTTCGACGAAGTGGGCCTCGTGCGGAACCGCGGCGCGGTGCCCGGTGAGCAGCGCGTCGTACACCGTGACGCGGTGCCCGGCCTCGAGCAGCACGCGCGCACAGGCCGACCCGATGTAACCCGCCCCGCCGCACACCAGTATGTTCATTGAGGGCCCCGTGAGCGGAGTGCGTGCATCCGCTTCTACTCGCGCTCGGGCAAGATAGTGAGCGGCGCCGTTTGCCCATCCAGGCGCTTGAGACCGGATTGCTCGAACATCACGGTCACTTCTTCGTCCTCGCCGCGCACGCGCGATTCGAGCACCATCCCCTCGCCGAAGAGAGTGTGCGCGACGCGCATGCCGGCGGCATAACGCGCGGCAGGCGCGGGGGCCTCCGCCGAGCGGCGGCGCACGGGCTCCCAGGCCCAGGCGGCGCGCTCCGGCCGGCCCCAGCCAACCCCGTGGGGTTCGGCGGCTGCGGATTGGGCCAGAAGATGGGGCGGAAGATCGCGCAGGAAGCGCGACGGGTCGCACACCCCGCCCGCGCCGTACGACGAGCGGCGGAACGCACGCACCAGGAACAGGCGCTCCTTGGCGCGGGTGATGCCAACATAGCACAGGCGGCGTTCTTCGGCCAGCGCCTCCGGGTCGTCGAGCGAGCGCTGATGCGGCAGCACGCCCTCATCCAGGCCGATGATGAAGACCACCGGGAACTCGAGTCCCTTGGCCGCGTGGAGGGTGAGCAAGGTTGGCGCGTCGGCGCTCTCGCTGAGCGTATCCTGATCGGACACCAGGGCCACCTCTTCGAGAAAGCGCTCGAGCGGCAGCGTATCGAACTCGCGCGCCACGGCGATCAGTTCCTCGACGTTCTCCCAGCGCTCGGCGCCTTCCTGGGTGCCGTCGTCGACGTGAGTGCGGTAGCTCACCTCCTCCAGCACGCGCTGGGCAAGCGCGGCGGGTGTGAGCTGCGCGCGCTGTTCGCGCCATGCGGCAAGCATCTGCCCAAAACGGATCAGGCTGGCGAGCGCGCGCCCGCGAAAGGCGGCGGCATACGGGGAGGCCTGGCCGCCGCGTCCGAGGTCGATCAGAATCTCGCCGGCCGGGCGCCCCTCGTCGGCGGCCAGCGCAAACAATCCATCGGCCGATCGCTCGCCCAGCCCGCGCGCCGGCACGTTGAGGATGCGCGCCAGGCTCACCCCGTCGGCGGGGTTGCTCACCAGGCGCAGATACGAAAGCGCATCCTTGACTTCGCGCCGTCCATAGAAGCGCTGTGCGCCTACCAGCTTGTATGGAAGATTGGCGCGCAAGAAAGCTTCTTCGAGCGCACGGGATTGCGCATTGGTGCGATACATGACCGCGCAGTCGCCCGGGCGCACAGCCGGGCCGGTGCTGCTCTCGGCCGTCAGGGTGGCGATGGTTTCGACGACGTACAGGGCTTCGTCGTCTTCGTTGTAGGCCTCGTGCACCGTGATGGTGACGCCGGCCCCGCGCTGAGTGAAGAGCTGCTTGTCGACGCGGCGCGCGTTGCGACGGATGACGGCCATGGCCGCATCCAGGATGTTCTGGGAGGAGCGGTAGTTCTCTTCGAGCAAGATGGTGCGGGCCTCGGGGAAATCCTCGAGGAATCGCTGGACGTTGCGATAATCGGCGCCACGCCAGCGGTAGATGGATTGATCGGCGTCGCCTACGGCGAACAAGTTGCGATGGGCCAGGGCCAGGCTGCGCACCAGGCGGTACTGGGCGGCATTCGTGTCTTGAAACTCGTCGACCAGAATGTGCTGGAAGTGTTCCTGGTAGCGGGCTAGGAGCTCGGGATGTTCGTCGAACAGCCGCACCACGAGCAGCAGCAGATCGTCGAAATCCACCGCATGATTGGCGGCCAGTAATTCCTGATAGCGAGTGTAGACCCGACCCGCGTTGCGCTCCCAGGGCGTCGTGTCGCTGAAGGCTTCGGGGCCGAGCATATCGTTCTTGGCCTTCGAGATGGCCGCGAGCATGGCCGCGGGGCGGTACTGCTTATCGTTGATCAGCAGGTCGTCGAGGGCCAGGCGCACCACGCGCTCCTGGTCGTCCTCGTCGTAGATGACATAATCGCGGGGCAGTCCGAGCGCCGCGCCATCTTGCCGCAGCCAGCGCGCGCACAGCGAGTGAAATGTGCCGGCGGAGAGCAGCCTCAGCCCGGCGCCCTGCAGGCTGGGGTCGACCGACCGTGCGAGCAAGCTCTCCGCGCGCGAACGCATCTCGCGCGCGGCTTTGTTGGTGAAAGTGACCGCCAGGATGCGCGAGGCATTGAGGCCGGTCTCGAGCACGAGGTAGGCCAGGCGATACGCCAGCACGCGCGTCTTGCCGGAGCCCGGCCCGGCAACAACCAGCACCGGGCCCGGACCGGCGGTGACAGCCTGCCGTTGTTGGGCGTTGAGTTCGTCGAGTAAAGCCATGGGAGGCGAGATGTGCCAAGCGCCAATCTCGGCGGAATTGTAACGGGATTGAGAGGGAGAATCAAGCAACACCGCACGGGTGTGCTCTTATGAGCGCAGCCGCTTGCCGTACGGGGTGGCGACCGATCTGGAGGAGGGCATAGCATGCATTACGGAAGCATGCGAGCGAGCGGCATGGGCACGCCTGCCCGCGCGCGGACGACCGCAAGGGTGTGCGCGCCTGAAGACGCGAGCCATTCTGCCAGGGCGAGCGGGCAACTCCTCGCGCTCCACCTGCAGGAGTGGCCAGGAGCATCGCGCAGGCGGTTAGCCTGCGCTGATGGCAAGCGCTCGAGCGATCGGGTTGGGCCAGAGCGGCCCCACCTCATCTTGCGGTAGGCAGCTAATCGCTTGCCGGTCGAGAGCGCAGTTCGCCCTTGAGCAATTGCGAGAGGATCCAGCTCACCAGGCTGACGACCAGCGCGCCCAGAAACAGCGGAAGGAAGCCGGTGGCCTGGAAGCCGAAGCCGAAGCGCTCACCGACCCAGCCGGTCAACCAAAAGAGGAAGGTGTTCAGCAGCAGAGTGAACAACCCCAGGGTCAGCACGATCATCGGGCAGGTCACCAGGCTGAGCACCGGGCGGATGAGGGCGTTGACCAAACCGAAGATCAGCGCCAGCAAGACGATGTTGAACCACGTCATCGACTGGGCTTGCAAGCCGGGCACCAGCCTCAACGCGGCATACAGGGCGATGGCATTGATCGCCCAGCGCAGAATGAAGCGGATCATCGTTCACCTCCAGAAGAATGCTTCGCGGCAACGCACCCACGCTCCAAGCGGCGGGCGCCCGCATCGTACCATCGGCGGCAGGAGTCGGCCGGCCTAGATTCGGCCCGGGGCCTCGAGCGGCTTCTCCATCCAGATGAGCGTGTGATGGCGCGCGAAACCGAGACGGGCCAGGGCGTCTTCCGCGTTGGTCACAGCGCTCTCGAGCGACAGCGGGTGGTGCTGGGCGCCGGCGCGCAGCGCGGCGCGCAACAGGGGCGCTTCGACCACGCCGCGCCAGGCGGGCAGGGCCACCGCAATGGCCTGCCATCCGGCCAGACGATGCAAGATGATCAGGCAACCCACCATTGCGCCGCCCGCACGCACAACCCAATGCTCTTCACTTTCGCCCGCCAGCAGCCGCAGAGCGCGCCGAGCCAGCGACGGGCGGAACCACGCCTCGCTCACGGGCCAGCGCCAGGCCAACCCCTCCGGATACGCCCGGCACACCAATGCGAATTCTTCCTCCCACTCGGCGCCTGTGCGGCGCAAAGGGCGGGTCAGCCCGCGCGGCGACGTCTGACCGGCGATGTCGGGACAGAGCGCCGCTTGGCGAGACCACAGGGTGCGCTGGGTCACCTCGCGGAAGCCCAGGCCGTGATACAGCGCCATGGCCGCCTGGTTGCCGGCCTTGACCTGCAGCACGGCCGTGTGGCCGCCCTGGCGGCGAATCTCGTCGAGAGCCAGGCGAGTTAGGTCGCGAGAGATGCCGCGTCGGCGATGGGTTGGGTGAACCGAGACGTTGGCAATGGCCCAGGTGTGCGGCTCGCGATGGCTCGGTGCCAGGCTGACGTTGCCGATGATCTTGCCGCCGTCGGTCCACACGAAGCCGTGGAACCAATCCATCTCGTCGCCCTTACCCATCCAGCGATAGGTGTGCCAACCCAATCCGCCCAGACCCGACATGGCGCGTGCCCGTTGCAGCATTTGGCGGCCGGCTTCGTCCAGCGTGTCGAAGAAACACAATTCGATCAGGTCGGCGATCTCACGTAGGTCGGCGGGGAAGTGCGCAGGGCGGGCGCCGAGAGAGGCAATCCGACGCGAATCCAGCAATCCGGTCACGGGGGCTTCCTGCCAGCGTGGTGCGAGATGAGGATGCGTCCTCGGAAACGGTGGTGGTGTGCCCCCTGCAGACGGCCCGCACCCAAGCCGCGGGCTCCCAGGGCACAAGTGTACATCACATTAGAGGTATCAAGGGTCCAGGGGCAGGGCGAGCCCGCCGGTGCGGCTCTGGCAATCGAATGGCGCGTGTATAATCGCCTCGTGCCCGTCCTCGATGCGAACACGCTGGATGTCTTGAGCCACGGCGCGGACCAGACCCAGCGCCTGGGCAGCCGATTGGGTGAGCTGCTGCAGCCGGGCGATGTGGTGTGCCTGGCGGGCGACCTTGGCTCGGGCAAGACCACGCTGGCTCAAGGCATCGTGCGCGGATGGGGCGCGCTGACCGCGGCCACCAGCCCCACCTTCGTCCTGGTCAACGAATACCCTCGCCCGGACGGCGCGCGCCTGTTTCATCTGGATGCCTTCCGATTGGAGACGCAGACAGCGCCCGGTTTCGACCTCGAGGAACTCATAGCGGAAGGGCCCGTGCTCATTGAATGGCCGGATCGCGTGCGCTCGCTCGTGCCGGCCGACCATCTGTGGGTTGAACTGCGCTGGGTGGAAGACACACGGCGCGGCATTCGGGTGAAAGCGGTGGGCGGGCGCTACCCGCAGTTGCTCGACCGCTTCCGGCGGTTGACCTTTGGATAGGACGATGATCCTTGCGATCGACACGGCGACCGACATGCTGGGTGCGGCGCTCAGCGACGGCGAAGCCGTGCTTTGGGAATCCGCTTGGCTGGCACACCAGCGCCACACGGTGACCCTGGGCCCGCTCGTGGCCCAGGCGCTCGCCACGCTGGGCCTGAGTGCGGAGTCGGTGCGCGCCGTGGGCGTGACGCTCGGCCCGGGCTCATTCACCGCGCTGCGGGTCGGCTTGGCCTTTGCGCAAGGGTTTGCGCTGGGCCACCGTATTCCGGTCGTCGGCGTGCCCACCCTGGATGTGTTGGCATACGCCCAGCCCAAAAGCGATCATGTGCTGGCGGCCGTGTTGCAGGCCGGGCGCGCGCGAGTGGCGGCGGGCCTTTACCGATGGCAATCACGCGCCTGGCGAGCGGAAGGCGAGGCGCTTTCGTTCACTAGGGCGGAACTGGTGGCCTGGCTTCCTCGCGGAAGCATCGTAGTTGGCGAGCTCGGGCGCCCGTTGCGCGAGGTGCTGGCGCCGCGGCGCGATCTGCGTGTGGCTCCCGCAGCCGCTGCGCTGCGCCGGGCCGGATATCTGGCGGAATTGACGGGGCTGCGGCTGAGAGATGGGCCGCCGGATGCGGCACCTCTCGTGCCGATCTACTTGAGCACGCAGAATGCATGAATCCCCCCGCATGGCGCCCCGTTCGCCTGCTTCGGGCGACGTGGCGGGGCTTGCCATCCGCGCCATGCGCGCCGACGATATCGCGCGGGTCATGGCCATCGACAGTCTCTCGTTCCCGAATCCGTGGCCCGAGACGACCTATCACTTTGAGATTTCGGAGAATCCATCGGCCCATCTCCTGGTGCTGGAGGTGCAGGCCGAGCAGGCGAGGACGCAGGTCATCGGCTTCGCCGGTTACTGGTTCATCATTGATGAGGCGCACATATCGACGCTGGCCGTCCACCCGGATTGGCGCGGACGCGGAATGGGTCAGGTGCTCCTGCGAGCGCTGCTGCGCGAAGCTGCCTGGCGCGGGGCTTTGAGCGCGACGCTTGAAGTGCGTCGGGGCAATCGGGTCGCGCAGCGATTGTACGAACGCCACGGGTTTGCCGTGGTCGGACGGCGCCTAGGGTATTACAGCGACAACGGTGAGGATGCTTTGCTGATGACGAGCCACGAGTTTGATTTTCCGGCGGTGGAGACTACGTAATGGGCGGGTCGTATCCCATGGGAGGCGTATGCGAATCCTGGTGACGGGCGGGGCCGGGTTCATCGGCAGCCATCTGTCCCGGCGCTTTGCCGCGCGCGGTGCGCAGGTCGTGCTGTTCGACAACCTTTCGCGTCACGGGTCGGAGCACAACCTGGAGTGGGTCACCCGCGAGTCGCCCTCGGCCGAGTTCGTGCGCGGCGATGTGCGCGACGCCGAGAGTGTGGAGCGGGCTGCACGCGAGTGCCAGGTCATCTTCCATCTGGCGGCTCAGGTAGCGGTGACCTCTTCGGTGGAGAATCCGCGCGAGGACTTCGAGATCAACGCGCTGGGCACCTTCAACGTGCTGGAGGCCGCGCGCCGGGCCGGCACCCGGCCGCTGGTGATCTACACTTCCACCAACAAGGTGTATGGCGCGATGGAGGGCGCCACGGTGGAGGAGCGCGGAGGCCGTTATGCCTACGCCGATCTGCCGCTCGGGGTCAGCGAGACGTGGCCGCTCGATTTTCATTCGCCGTATGGGTGCTCGAAGGGCGCCGGCGATCAGTATGTGCGCGACTACGCCCGCATCTACAAGTTGCCCACGGTCGTCTTCCGCCAATCCTGCATCTACGGCGAGCGCCAGTTCGGCATCGAAGACCAGGGATGGTTGGCTCATTTTGTCATCTCGGCCGTGCTCGGCCGGCCGATCACCATCTATGGCGACGGCAAGCAGGTACGCGACGTGTTGTTTATCGAGGACCTGCTGGAATCATTCGAGCGAGCCGTGGAGCGCCGCGACGACGTGCAGGGTCAGGTCTACAACATCGGCGGCGGGCCTTCCAAGACGCTGGCCGTGTGGGCCGACGCGGGACCGTTGCTCGAAGCGCTGGCCGAACGCACGCTCCCGGTGCAGTGGGGCGACTGGCGCCCGGGCGACCAGCGCATCTACGTGAGCGACATCCGCAAGGCAGAACGTGACCTCGGGTGGCGGCCGCGGATCGCCCCGGCGGAAGGTCTGGCCCGCCTGTACCGTTGGGTGGAGGACAACCAAGCGCTATTCTCGTGAACTACGGAGTCGAATACTGCCTGACGAATAGGCCGCCGATGGCTCCCTGGCGGAATGTTGAACTGCGCTGAAGATCGCCTCGTCGAAATGCTTTGCAGACTGGTATGAGCATTCGCACAATCCCACGGTCGACCCAACCACGCCACTTCGGCGGGCCATCGATCATCGAGGGCATTGTCCTCCTGGCCCTGCTCGCCTTCTTGGTGGCCGTCTTGATCCCATTTTCCCCATCCTATTTCCCGGTGCCCACGCGCGACGCGGGCCTATTCCTCTATGCCGGAAAGATCATCCGTCAGGGAGGCTTGCCTTACCTGGACATATGGGATCAGAAGCCCCCGCTCATCTTCTACATCAATGCATTGGGTCTGGCCCTGGGGGGAGGCTCGGCGGAGGGGGTGTACTGGCTCAAGGTGGCGCTGCTGCTTGCCGGCGCGGTCATCGGCTTCCGGGCCATGCGGCGTTCCTTTGGAGTCATTCCCGCCCTCTTCGGCACCCTTCTCTGGATGTCCTATCGCCCTCTGCTCACAAAGGAGGGCAACATCGCCGAGGAGTATGCCCTCCCACTTCAGCTTGCGGCCATGTCTCTTGTCGTGTCGGCCGGCAAAGACCGAGATGAATGGAAGACCTGGATGATTGCCGGCGGCCTGGGCGGCATCGCATTCTTGCTCAAGCCAACCCTCATCGGCGCCATGCTGGCCGCGATGGTGATTCTCATTGCCCCGGCTGTCAGGGCTCACGCATATCGACACGCTGCCCGGGCGGTCCTCGTCTTCATCGGCGCGATGGCGGTCCCAATCGGCGCGAGCATTCTCATCGCATTCGCTCAGGGTTACCTGCCAGAATACTGGTCGGCTGTTGTGCTTTACGCGATGAGCTACGCGGCTGTCGATCAGAACACCTATGCGGAAATCTGGGCACGGATGCTGACTCTCTTCCATCCGGCACTCCTGGCTGCGGTTGGCCTTGGGGCCATTGCCTCCGCTCTTCGCCTCCTTGCCGTCAAGCGGGGTGCCTCGCCGCCACCGGCCCTTCTCAAGTGGGCACTGGTTGCTCTTCCACTGGAGGCCTGTCTGCTCAGCTTGCCGCACCGCTCCTTCATGTACTATTATCTGGCGCTGTTGCCCGCCTTCTCGGTTTTGCTGGCGAGCCTTCTGTACCTTGTCCAGGAAGGGTGGAGGTTGGTGGTGCGCCGTCCGGCGCAGGGTGTGCTCTCGGCGGGGGGCGTGGCCCTCGCGGTACTCATTGGCTCGTTGACCGTTGGCCGGATCGCCTATCGCGATATCGTGCGCACAGGGGAGGCCCTTGCTGCGCCCCGGCCGAACACCCTCGAGCCGGTGATGAACTACCTCGACCGCACCACTGCGCCGGACGACACCCTTCTCATCTGGGGTGCCGAGGCGGGTGCCAACTTCGTTTCGGGACACGACGCGCCGACTCGATTCGTCCATCAGTATTTTCTCTTCATGCCAGGATACGTAACAGAGGATATGATCCGCGAGTTCTCCCACGAGGTGGTTGACAATCCGCCGCAGGTTATCATCGACGCCGCAGTCGCGGTGCCCGGAGGGATTCCAACCCTGCAGAGCATGTGGAGCGGGGAATGGCGAGGTGAAGTCCATGATACGGTGCTTGAGCCTGCAGTCGTTGAGCGATGGCGGGAATGGGCCGATTGGGTCCGCGACAACTATACTGAAGACGGGACACTCGGCGAGTGGACAATGTATGTCAAGACATAAGACAGCCGAGTGGGAAGGGCACGAGCGCCAATGACCGAGTCGAGTGGCCTTGCTCAGATTGCGCAGGAGGTTTCGGTATGCACGCGTTGCCGCCTGCACAGCTCACGCAAGAACGCTGTGCCCGGCGAGGGACCGCCGGACGCGCAAATCATGTTCATCGGGGAGGGCCCGGGCTTTCACGAAAACGAGCAGGGACGCCCATTCGTCGGGGCCGCCGGCAAGCTATTGGAGGAATTGCTGGCCGGCATTGGCTTCCGGCGCGAGCAGGTCTTCATCTGCAATGTAGTCAAGTGCCGCCCGCCGGGGAACCGCGACCCGCTGCCCGATGAAATGGATTCCTGCCGCGAGTACCTCGACCGGCAGATCGCCGCAGTCAACCCGCAGGTGATTGTCACCCTGGGGCGCTTCTCGATGGCACGCTACTTTGGCGAGGCCAAGATCAGCGCAGTGCACGGCCAGGTGCGGCGGGTGGATGGGCGGGTGGTGGTGGCCATGTTCCATCCGGCCGCGGCGCTGCACCAGCCCAGCCTGCGAGCCACGGTCGTGGAGGATTTCGCCAAATTGCCTGAACTCATTCGCGCCTCGCAGCAAGCCGCGCCTGCGCCGCCCCCCGCGGCGGCGGAACCTCCAAAGCAACTCAGCCTGTTCTGACGCATGGCGGCCTCGATCGCGCAGACGATTGGAATGGCACTCTTGATCCTGGCGGCTTACTGGCTGCCGGGTGCGGCGCTGCGCGACCTCGTTGCCTGGCGGGGGCTCGGGCGCCTGGGTCATGTATTGCTGCCCGTGCCCCTGGCGCTCATCGGCGTGCCGCTCGTTTTCAATACGGCCGCGGCCCTGGTGCCCTTCCGTCCGACATTGACCGGGTTGGCCATTCTCACGGCGGCGCTCTTCGCGCTGGGCGCCCTTTTGCGGTGGCGGAGGTGGCAGCCGGTTCTCCAGTTCCGTGCGCGCGTAGGCGCGACGCGGCCACGCCCCGTGGAAACCTGGGGCGTTGCGTTGCTGCTCACCCTTGTGGCTGCGCTGGCCATGCTGCCGCGGCTGCACCTCCTCGTGCGTGGAAGCGACGTCTCGACCACCGTCATCAGCGACATCTACTGGCATCTCTCGGAATTGACCTCGATCGTTTCGAGCGGACTGCCGCCGCGGCACTATCTCTTTCCGGATTCCCCGCTGGTGTACTACTACTGGTCATGGATCTATCCCGCGACGCTGGCCTCCTGGCCGCTGGCGGGTCAATCGCTGGCTCGCGTGCTGACGATCCACGCTTTCGTCAATCTGTTGAGTTTCCTGGGCGTGGCCTATGCCCTGTTGCGCGCGGCGATCCGCCCGTGGGGAGCGCGCCTGGCCGGTGTGGCCATGCTCACGGTGGTGGGCGGATTCGACTATTTCACGGGTCCCGGGGCCACGCTCCACGAATGGTGGCAATCCGGTGCCGCCTGGCTGGTGTCGGGCACACAGATACCCAGCCTGTTGACTTCTTATATGTGGGTGCCGCAGCACGTGGCCGGCGCCATGGCCTTCATTCTGATTCTGCTCCTGGTGCGGCACGTGCGAGGCGGGGTCGCACTGCGCGCGTCGCTCATCGCGCTGGCGGCCGTGTTCATGTTCGGGACGAGCACCTTCGTGTGGATATCGTTCGCGGTGGCTGCGGTCGTGTGGGCCATCCTGTGGCGGCGCGTGTGGTGGCGTCGAGCGGCCTGGCCGATTCTTGCGTTGGGGATTGGGCTCTTTACGCTGCTAGCCGCGCCGCAGCTGCTCCTGGCCATCGGCAATCGAGGCGCGGTCGGCTGGGGCAACTTCCGCGCAGTCGTGCTGGGCGGGCTGATCGGAGTCGACCAACCGCGCGCTCTCATTGTGGACCAGATCCTCACCTGGCTGGGGCTGCCGCTTGTGGCGGCGTGGGTGCTGCTGGTCGAGATGGGGCTCGTCTTTGGCCTCTACTGCGCCAATGTGTTACGTGCGGCGCGACGCGGGGCAGGGCGATGGGAGCGATTCCTTGCGCTTTACCCTCTGGCCTACATCCCGATCGCGTTGTTACTATCGCCGCCGAACTTCGCCATGCGTGGCATGCTGCCGGTGCAGATCGTGATGGTCCTGGCGGCGGCAGCGCTCCTGGCAAACCTGAACTGGCGCTCACTGCGAACGTGGCATAAGGCCACACTTCTCTACTTGTTCATCTTGACGCTCGCGGCCCAGGCGGTTTCGCCGTGGGTCGAGTGGGCGTACCTTGCGCGGCGAGGTGTGGGCGAGTCGCTGCGCCTCATGCAAGGCTGGGGGCCCCTGAGCGCCTCCGCGGGCAGCGAGGACTTACAGTACCTCATCCCGCCGGCGGGCACGCGCGTGCCGTCCCTGGCGTATATTACCTGGGCCCATGAGAATACGCCGGTCGACGCGCTCTTTGTGGAAGAGAGCCTCGCCGGAGAACCCAATCAGTTCCACTTGCTCGAGCGCATGCGTTTCGCCGACCCCGGCGATGTCGCCAAGCAGCCGGCCGGTGAACGCGATTTCACGCTGGCGGGCGGCCGGGGGATTGAGGCGCTATGGGCCAACGCCCCGCGCGGCACCTTGCTCGAACGCGCGCTCGCCTCGCCCTACGTTGCGCGGCACCGCCCGCCCCTGTACTACGTCTCGCGCAGCGGCGACAATCCTGAACTCGGCACGCCCGTGTATCGGGACAACTACGTTGTGATCTATCATCTGACAGATTAGCTGGCAAGCCGGCCGAATGCTGGCCGCAGGGAAGGGACGCATGGCATCACCCAAGGCGCTCATTACGGGAATCACCGGGCAGGATGGATCGTACCTGGCCGAGCTCCTGCTTTCCAAGGGCTACGAGGTGCATGGCATCATCCGTCGAGCCTCGACCTTCAACACCAGCCGCATTGACCATCTCTACCACGATCCGCACGTCAACGGGGTCAGTCTCTTCCTGCACTACGGCGACCTCTCCGACTCGACCAACCTGGTCAAACTGCTTTACGGAATGCGGCCGGATGAGGTCTATCACCTGGCAGCCCAGAGCCACGTCAAGGTGAGCTTCGAGATGCCCGAGTACACGGGCGATATCGGCGGGTTGGGCACTGTGCGGCTGCTGGAGGCGATCCGCGAGACCGGTCCGAAGTGTAAGTTCTACCAGGCTTCTTCCAGTGAAATGTATGGGCGGGCGAAGGAAGTGCCGCAGAATGAGAACACGCCCTTCTATCCGCGCAGCCCATATGCCTGCGCCAAGGTGTATGCCTACTGGACCACGGTCAATTACCGCGAGGCCTACGGCATCCACGCCTGTAACGGCATTCTCTTCAACCACGAAAGCCCGCGCCGCGGCGAAACTTTCGTCACCCGCAAGATCACCCGCGCAGTGGCGCGGATCGAGGCCGGCGTGCAGAAGAAGCTGTTCCTGGGTAACCTGGAGGCTCGCCGCGACTGGGGTTACGCGCCGGAATACGTCGAGGCCATGTGGCGTATGCTGCAGCAGGACACGCCCGACGACTTCGTCATTGCCACGGGCGAAAGCCACTCGGTGCGTGAGTTCGGTGAAGAGGCCTTCGCCTATGCGGGGCTCGATTGGCAGGCGTGCGTCGAAGTCGACACGCGCTACTTCCGCCCCTCGGAGGTGGATGCGCTGCGCGGCGACGCAAGCAAAGCGCATGCGGTCCTCGGCTGGAAGCCGAAGACGGGCTTCCGCGAGCTGGTGCATCTGATGGTCGATGCCGATCGCGAGCAGCTGGCCCGCCAACTGCGTGGAGGCGTGGAAGCGGTCAAGTAGGCTCGCCGCTCGATGACGTCCAGCGATCCGAACGCCGCCGCGCCTCCAGCCAACGGACTCTGATGGAAAAACCCTCCGACAAAGCCGCGCTGCTCTTTGCCCTCGGGCTGATCGCGGCTCTGCTCCTGCCCACATCCAACCTCATGCGGCTCGACGGGCTGCCCTTGGCAACACCGCTCGAGGTCGTCGCGTTGCTGGTCGTCGCACCCCTCGGGCTGTGGGCGAACGTGCGCGGCGAGGCGTGGCGCCGGTTGCAGCGACTACGGTTCGGCCCGTGGGTCGCCTGGCTAACTTTGTGCGTTGTGCTGGTTGCCAAGGTTGGGCTGCTGGCGGCCGGCCCCATGCATGGCTGGCCGGGATGTTACCGGCCGGGTATCGCCCCGATTGCCAGGTACAGTGGCCCGCTCATTTCGCCGCACTGCGAGCGCTCATTCGACAACCCCTTCTTCCGCGGCGATGTGACGCGGTTCGATCAGAGCCTTGCCTTTGACGGCGACACGTGGAACCTGGGCTTCCTCAACTCGAGCCGCTTCGATTTCTACGATTGGCAGCCCGATATGCCGCTGCGCACGCGTCTCCCTTTTGAGGCTTCGTGGTCCGGCCCGTTGGAGGTAAGCGCCGCGGGAGTGGTGCGAGTGGAATACGTCGGCGAGGGCGAGCTCCAAGTGGCCGGTGCGCCCATGCCGCTCGCGCCATCGTATGCCGAGGCGCGTTTGATCGAATTCCCTCTGAGCGCGGGAACCTCCACGATGCAATTGCGCTACCGTTTCGATGACGGCTCGCGCAGCGGCCAGGATCCAGACTCGTGGGGTCCACGCGCCACGCTGCGTGTCTCACTCGTTACGGACGGCGCGCCGCCGGCCATGCTCCAGGTGCAACGTGCCACTCTCTGGGCTGCGATAGCCCTCGCGGTCGACCTGGCCCTCGGTTTGCTGGTGATCGCCGGCGCGCTGGCTCTGGCGATCATCGCGGGGCGCGAATTGCTGGTTGTGATCGTCATGGCGGGTGCGGCCGTCGCGCTCTGCCTTCTCCCACCGGCGCGTGTGGATTATGTCCAGCGTGCCTTTGGGGGCTTGCCACTACTGCAGGTCAGCTTCGCGGGCCTCGCCATGCTGCTGCTTGTGGTCCACGCACGCTGGCGGCGCCTCTCACCGCTCGTCATCTACCTCGCACTCGCGGCGCTGGCCGTGGCAACGATGCGTCAGGCCTACCCGAGCTGGGACTACGTTTCTATGCGCAGCGCGGGCAATGACAACCTGGTGTATGAGTCGCAGGCCAGGGCCATCCTGCAGATGGGTTCGCTGCAGGGGGGGGAAGAAGTCTACTTCTACAAGTTCTTGTACCGGTACATCAAGTTCGGAGAACATGTTTTGTTCGGTGACGGCGATGTAATTTATGGATCGGCGATGCTTCTCGTTGCGCTCGGGGGTGTGTTCTTCGCACTCGATCGATTCCGACTTGCTCGCCTGAACGGTCCGCGCGGCGCAGTGTGGCTGTTGGCGGGGGCAGCGTTATTGGGCGTGACTGGATATTACATCGCGCGCATTGTGCGGGATGGTCTTTCGGAGTATCCGGCCTGGAGTGCCATGTTTTGGGCCTTTCCGCTCTTGTTCGCTGGGTCGCGGAATCGTGATCTGCTCGTGGGCGCATTCCTGTTAGGGCTGGGGTCGTTAACCCGAACCAACCAAATGCCAGGCAACGTGCTCGTGTTGGCCGCGGCCCTGCTCGTCTGTTCTCGGCAGCGTTGGATCAAGTGGATTCTGGCGTGGGCAGCCTTCGGCGTACCCTTCCTTCTTTTCCTGCTACACACCGTCGTGTACGGCAACGCGTCTGTGGTTAGCGCGGGCCCTGTCGCATCCTTCAACCTGGTGCTTGGCCCAGAGCAATGGGCTGGCCTGCTGCGCGGCAACCGTCAGGCGCTGAGCGCGGCGTGGAACCAGGTGCGGCTGCTGCTCTTCGGCGTGCCGCTCGACGACTGGCAGGCCCCGGTGGGGATCTTCGCGCACCTGATCATGAGCGCCTGGCTGGCTGCTGCATGGACCGCGCGCCGCACAAGTTGGCGTGTGATGACGCTGTTGCTGCTGCCTTTGCCATTCCTCGTGACGCACCTCATCTTCGTCGCGCAAACTTACTACCCACGTCACGTGATCGTGGCATTCCTGGTCATGGCGTTGGGCGTATTGGCCGCGCTCAAAGGCGCCCGGGAGAAGGCCCAAGGCGGGTTGCAGCCGGAAATATCGCCGGGCATTCGCGAACCAGCACCGGGGATGGGATAGAATAGACCCGCAACGGCCGCCGGCCGATTCTCGCAATGCGCTGCAGGATCCTCGACAACTCTTATGGACTGGCAGAAGACGCGATTTGTGGTGACCGGGGGTGCCGGGTTCCTCGGTAAGTATGTGACCGCGAAGCTGCGCGAACGCGGGGCGCGCGACGTTTCCATCCCAATCATCGAGGAATTCAACCTCACCCGCCTGGCCGATATTCAGCGGCTGCTCTCCACCGTGCAGCCCCAGGTCGTGATTCACCTGGCCGCCAAGGTCGGCGGTATCGGTGCGAATCGCGACCACCCGGCGGATTTCTTCTACGACAACTTGATCATGGGCACGCAACTGCTGCACGAATCCTGGCGCGCCGGGGTGGAGAAGTTCGTCGCGCTGGGAACGGTGTGTGCCTATCCCAAGGACACGCCGGTCCCCTTCAAAGAAGAAGACTTGTGGAACGGGTACCCTGAAGAGACCAACGCGCCCTACGGCCTGGCCAAGAAGATGCTGCTGGTGCAATCTCAGGCCTACCGGGCGCAATACGGCTTCAACTCGATCTTCCTGCTTCCGGTCAACCTGTACGGGCCGGGAGACAACTTCGACCTACGCACGTCACACGTCATCCCGGCGCTCATCCGCAAGTCCCTGGAGGCCAAACGACTGAGTGAGCCCGCCATCCGCCTGTGGGGAGACGGGTCGCCGACCCGCGAGTTTCTCTACGTGGAGGACGCGGCTGAGGCCATCCTGCTCGCGACCGAGAAGTACGATGAGGACCAGCCGGTCAACGTGGGCTCGGGCGAGGAGATCAGCATTCGCGAGTTGGCGCTCCTGATTGCCAGCCTGACCGGGTTCACCGGCCGCATCGAGTGGGATAGCAGCCAGCCCAACGGCCAACCGCGGCGCAGCCTGGATACGTCGCGCGCCCTCGAGAAGTTCGGCTTCCGCGCACGGGTGCATCTGAATGACGGGCTGCAGGAAACGATCGCCTGGTACCTTTCGCGGGCGCGCCCCGGCGCCGACTGACAGTTCAACCCCTTCTCTCGAGCCTCAACCTATGTCCCTCGCCTCATCCGACGCCACGCCCGAGCCCGTTTCATCCGCGGCAGTGCCCCATTTGCAGGTGCGCGCGCGGCGCGGCTGGCAGGGTGTGGGCTGGCGGGAGCTCTGGCAGCACCGCGAGCTATTAGGCTTCCTGGCCTGGCGCGACATCCGCGTTCGCTACAAGCAGACGCTGCTCGGCGCCGGGTGGGCCATTCTTCAGCCGCTGCTCTCGATGGTCGTCTTTACCCTGTTTTTCGGCGGGCTGCTCAAAGTCCCCTCAGAAGGCCTGCCCTATGCGGTCTTCACCTACGCCGCGCTCGTGCCGTGGAATTACTTCTCGCAGTCGCTGGGCGGCGCGGCCGGCAGCCTGGTAGGCAATGCCGGGTTGGTCACCAAGGTCTACTTCCCGCGCCTGGTCTTGCCGGTCTCGGGCCTGCTCGCGCGCTTAGTGGATTTTGGTGCGGCCTTGCTAGTCGTCTTTGCATTGATGCTGTACTACCGCCTGCCGCTCCTGCCGAGCCTGGTGCTGCTGCCCGCTTTCCTGCTGCTGGCGATGGGCATCGCGCTCGGTGTGGGGTTGTGGCTGGCGGCGCTCAATGTGTACTACCGCGATATCCAGGTGCTGGTCCCCTTCCTTCTGCAACTGTGGATGTTCGCCACGCCGGTCGTCTATTCGAGCACGCTGCTCTCCGGGCCGTGGCGGATCCTCTACAGCCTGAACCCGATGGTGGCAGTGATCGAGGGATTTCGCTGGTGCCTGCTGGGCACGGCCGCGCCCGGGGCCAGCGTGTGGGTCGCGCTGGGCGTAACCGTGCTGCTCCTGGTTTCGGGGGTGGTCGTCTTCACCCAGACCCAGCGCACGATGGCGGACGTGGTGTGACGATGACCAGAGCCGCCATTGCCGTGCGCGGGTTAGGCAAACGTTACCGGCTGGGAAGCACTCCCGGTCTGGGAGGCACGCTGCGCGGCGGGCTCAGCGATTGGCTCGAGCGGCGGCGCGGCGGTGCGCGCAGCGGAGGTAAGGAACGCCCCGAGGAGTACTTGTGGGCCCTGCGCGATGTGTCTTTCGAGGTGCAGCCCGGAGAAGTGGTCGGGCTGATTGGCCGCAACGGCGTGGGCAAGAGCACGCTGCTCAAGTTGCTGGCGCGCATCACAGAGCCGACCCAGGGCGAGGCCGATCTGTATGGCCGCACGGCTGCGCTGCTCGAGGTCGGCACCGGCTTCCACGGAGAGCTGACCGGCCGCGAGAACATCTACCTCAGTGGGGCAATCCTCGGGCTGCGCCGTGCCGAAGTGCAGCGCCGCTTTGAGGAGATCGTGGCCTTTGCGGAGCTCGAACGCTTCCTCGATATGCCGGTGAAGCGCTATTCGAGCGGCATGTACGTGCGCCTGGGGTTCGCAGTAGCGGCGCATCTCGACCCGGAGATACTTTTGGTGGACGAGGTACTGGCCGTCGGCGACCTGGCCTTCCAGCGCAAGTGCCTGGGCCGCATGGGCGATGTGGCCCAATCCGGCCGCACGGTGCTTTTCGTCAGCCACCAGATGACTTCCATCCGGCGTTTGTGCACGCGCACGCTGTGGCTGGATGGCGGCCGTGTGCGCGCCGTGGGCCCCACTGGCGAAGTGGTGGCGCGCTATGAGAGCGAGGCCTTGGGAGGTACCGCCGCCGGTGCCGCCGCGCCCTCCGCCGAATATCGCGCGCGCTACCTGGGCTGGCGCATCGCGACCAACGACGAGGCCCATGCTCACACCCTCAACTCGCTCGACCCGCTGACCCTTGAGTTGCAGCTCGACGTGCGCCAGAAGATCGAGCAGGCCTACGGCGGGTTTGAAATCTTCGATGTCGAAGGGCAGTTGATGTGGTCGGGCTCGACCTACGACGAGGGACGCGGCGACCTCGAGCTCGCGGCCGGGCGATACACCTTCGCCTTCGGACTACCGCTGCTGCCGCTGCGGCCGGGGGCCTATCGCCTGCATGCCAGCCTGTACGAGCGCGAGGGGCACCGCCTGGTCGACGATTGGTGGGCCATGCCGGAACTCATTGTGGCCACCACGCCTCTCTCTCATCCGCAAGATGAATGGCAAGGCGTACTCAACCTGCCGTGCACCTTCTCGATGTCGAGCACCGGCACCGGAGACGATCGGCGGCAGACGGGATGAGAGCGGTCTCGGGCATGCGGCGGATCCTTCAGGCAACCCAGGTTGCGGCCCGCCAGGCCGCAATGTTGTTCGCCCATCGAGCCATCATCCTGCTCTACCATCGCGTGGCGGAGGGCCATCCGGACCCGCATCTCCTGTGCGTCAGCCCGCAGCACTTCGCCGAGCACCTGCAGGTGCTGCGGCGGTGGGGCCGGCCCGTGGCGGTGCGCGATCTCAGCGCGGGGTTGCGCTCAGGGAACATACCGCCCCGCGGCGTCGCGCTGACCTTCGATGATGGTTATGCCGACAACCTTACGCAGGCCCTGCCGTTGCTCGAGCAGGCGCAGATGCCGGCAACGGTTTATGCATCTGGCGGGCACGTGCAGAGCGGGGGCGAGCTGTACATCGACGAACTGCAACATGCGATCCTCACACGCCGCGACCTGCCCGCCGAATTCGTGCTGCACATCGGCCGCACCGAGTATCGCTGGAGCGCCGCTCCGCCCGGCAAGGCACACCCCGCCGCCGCTGACAACTTGGCTTGGCCCGATTCGGCAAGGGAGCGCATTTACCTTGAAGTGTGTCAGTTGCTCCGCCCGCTGAACGCGGCCGAGCGTGAGCACGCGCTCGAGGAGTTGCGCGCGCAACTGGGGGAGCGGCCCGTGGCCTGCAGCCAGCACCGGCTCCTCTCTCGCGACCAGTTGCGCGCGCTGGATGCCCACCCGTTGGTCGAGATCGGATCGCACGGTCTCGATCATCTCGTTCTGGCCAATCTCGACCGTGAGGCGCAGGCTGCAGAAATGCGGGCAGGCTTGCAGGTGCTCGAGAGGATTCTCGACCGGAAAGTTGAAAGCTTCGCCTATCCTTATGGCAGCCCGTGGGACGTCGGGCGGCAGACCGTCGCGCTTGCACGAGAACTCGGGCTGCGCGAAGCGTGCGCCAACACGCCGGGGCAGGTGGTGCGGGGCAGCAACCCCTACTGGCTGCCGCGCTTCCTGGTGCGCGATTGGGACGGAGAAGAATTCGAGCGCCGGCTGCGCGGCTTCGACCGGCCGCAGCCGGCACGCGAGGTGGCGCGTGAGTAGCGTAGGTGTTGATCCTCGCCGGAGTGCGAGCAGCAGTGCGTGGAGCTGGTTGGGCGACCCGCGCTTGCCGCTGGGCGCGGTGCTGGTCATGGCTGCCGCTGCGTTTGTCGTGCTCATGCGCTACGCCGCAGTCTCCGACTTTCGCGAACTGGCCTTGGAGCGCTTGCAGGACGACTCGTACTACTACTTGCAGCCGGCGTGGGATTTCGCGACCCGTCACTTCTTTACCTTCGACGGGGAGCATCCGACGTACGGGTTCCAACCGCTGTGGATGCTGGTGCTCTCCTTCCAGGCTGTTTTCGTTCCAAACAAGATCGCCTTTCTGCGCGCAGCGGTCGGGCTCGGGGCGTTACTCTACTGCATGACCGGCGTCGGTCTGTTCCTTTTGGCGAGGCGCTGGATGCGCGGCTGGGCCGCGCTGCTCGCGCCGGCCGTGTGGCTGTTCAACCCGGGGTTGGCCGGGCTATACATCACCGGCAAGGAGAACGCGCTCTTCGCTTTCCTCCTCGTGGCCAGTGCCGTGCTGGTTGCGCGGCGGTTGCTTCGCCCGGCATCGCCGCGGGCCGCCTGGGTGGAGGGGCTGGTGGTCGGCCTGCTGGTGATGAGCCGGGTGAACGCGCTGGCCATCGCGCTGCTTTTTGGAGCAGCCATCCTGTTCGCCTCGCCCGGTGGGCTGAGCGAACGCCTGCGGCGAACGGCGTGGATGGCGCTTGGGGCGGGCGCGATTCTCACCGCGTGGGCGGTCTATGCCTGGATTGCATTCGGTGGGATCTTCCCGAACAGTGGGACGGCCAAGCTCTTTGGAGCATGGGCGGCGCTGGCCGTCTTCATCGATCAACATGTGTCCTGGCTTTCTCTGGGGCAGATCGCCGCATTGTTGCCGCACAGCGAGCGGATCTTCCTAGGCAACCTCGGCGCGTTGGTTCTGCCGACGCGCGGTCTGGCCGAGTCTTACTTCGTTGGCTTCCTTCCGGAGATCACCCTGGGTGCTCTCACCCGGCTGTGGCCTGCGGGAGGCACGTTGGCTTACGGGATGCGGTTAATCATCCTGGTGTTCATGGGAGGCGGGTTCATCGTGTGGTTGATCCTTGCCGCTCGTGGTGGAATTAGCCGACGCGGGTCGAGGCGCTTACGAGGGGAGTGGACGGAACCGAGCGCGGCCGCGCTCGTCGTGGGCGTGCTGGCGCTCGGAGCGGTGATCAATGGTGCCACGAACTTGATGCTCTTGCCGGCCTACTTGTACTGGGGAACATGGTATCCCGTCCCGGAGCAGGTGACGCTGGTGCTCGCCGCCGCGACCGGGCTGTGGCTTGTGGCGTGTGGCGCAGCTCGCGGGGTGCGTATTGTGGCGCAGTGGAGAACCGCGCGACGCGCAGACGCACCGGCAACTTCATTCTCATGGCTCAATGCGCTGGGCGGCGTACTTCTCGCGGCCGGCATCGTCGCGCTGGCGATCCCGTTCGAGCGCGCATGGCGCCCGACCCAATACACGCCCGACCCCGCCGCCGCGGCGGGTTACAACGGTGTGCGTTGGATGAATGCGCACCTGCCGCACGGCAGCCGGGTGGCCTCCTACAGCTCCGGCCTGCTCGGCTACTTCGCCGAGGGTTACACGGTGATTAACATCGACGGTCTAGCCAACACGCCGCAATTCGTAGAAAGTGAGACTCGCGGGCACCTGCTGTACTTGCGCGGGTTGGCCGCGAACGACCCGCTGATCGAGTACCTGCATCAAGAAGGAATCACCCATCTGGCCAACGTGGAGCCTGAGGCGCGGATCGCCAGCGGGCCGTATCTCGGGCTCGTCGAGGTGCAGGCCGGGTTGCTTGTTTATGACGGGCCGGAGATCGTTGATTGGGGGCCGGGCGAACCACTGCGCCGGTTCATCGTGGTTGAGTTGACGGAACCTGGGCCCTGAGGCTGGCGTGCGGTTTTATTCTCGCGCGCGGGTCCGCCACCGAAAAACCGACGTCGAGCAAATGTGATTACGCTGTTCTCGATCCCCAAGGCCTTCACCGGTCCGTTTGCGCGCATCCAACGCAATGCGCTGGGCTCGTGGCGCGCCCTCAGCCCGGAGATCGACATCATCGTCTTGGGAGACGAGCAGGGCTCAGCCGAGGCCGCGCGCGCGGTTGGGGCGCGCCATCTGCCCGAGGTGGAGCTCACCTCGGCCGGCACGCCGCGAGTGGATGCAGTCTTCGCGGCGGCCGAACGAGCAGCGCCCACCGATCTCCTGGCGTATGTCAATGCCGATATCCTCTTGCTCCCCGATTTTCTCGCGGGGGTCGAGGTCGCGGCCCGGCGGCTGCCGCGGTTTCTGATGGTGGGCCGGCGCTGGGACCTGGACTTCGAAGATACGATCGACTTCGCCGATCTGGGGTGGGAGGCGAACCTGCGGCGCACTGTACGCGAGCGGGCGGTGCTGCACAAGCCGTGGGGCATCGACTACTTCGTTTTTCGCCGCGGACTGTGGCGCGAGATGCCGCCCTTCGCTGTGGGCCGGACCATGTGGGATAATTGGCTGATCTTTTCTGCCCGCGCGCAGCATGTGCCGGTTGTGGATGCGACCGCAGCGGTTACGGCGGTGCACCAAAACCACGACTACAGCCATGCGGGGGGCGGCCGGCAGGAGGTGTGGAAAGGGCCGGAGGCCAAGCGCAACATGGCCCTGGCCGGCGGCCTGGACCACTTCTTCACGATTGACGATGCCACCCACCGCCTTCGGGCAGGGCGCCTGACGCGCGTGCTCGATCGGGCGCACCTGCGGCGAGGGTGGCACACCCTCCCGGTCCTCAGCCCAGCAGCCGGCCGGCTGCATCGCCTGGCGCGTGCGGTCGGCGCAGCCATTTACCGGGCGCGGCGCCAGGTGGCACGCTGGCGCGGGCGCATCTGACGAGCTGCCGGCGGAAAGCACCAAAACGTCCGGGATCCCAGTCAACCCACGAGCGGAGACTTCATGGCGGCACGTGTATCGGCACCACGCAAAGTCGCAATTATCGGATTAGGCAAGCTGGGTGCGCCCATGGCAGCCGCAGTGGCCTCGCGCGGCATCCAGGTCATCGGCGCGGATCTGGATCCCTCCAAGGTTGAGGCCATCAACCGCGGCGAGGCGCCCGTGCGCGAGACGAACCTGGCGGAGACCATCCGCGCCGGGCATGCTCGCCTGCGGGCTACAACCGATATCCGTTGGGCGGCGCTCGAGGCGGAGGTCATCTTCATCATTGTGCCTACGCCCAGCGAACCCGACGGAGGCTTCTCGCTGCGCCACGTCCTACCCGCGTTGGACGAGGTGGGCAAGGCCATCGGGGCGACGGCCGAGCGGCGCGTGGTCGTGATCACATGCACGGTCATGCCCGGCCACACCGGCGGGCCAATCCGCGAGCGGTTGGAGGCGGTCTCGGGCAAGAAGGCCGGCGCCGATTTCGGATTGTGCTACAGCCCGGAATTCATTGCCTTGGGCAGCGTCATCCACGATTTTCTCAATCCCGATTTGATCCTGGTGGGCGAATCCGACGCGCATACGGGCGAACTGCTGGAGGCCTTCTACAAGAAGGTGTGCCAGAACGAGCCGGTCATCGCACGCATGAATTTTGTCAACGCCGAACTCTCCAAGCTCTCGGTCAACACCTTCGTCACGACCAAGATCACCTTCGCCAACATGCTGGCCCACCTGTGCGAGCAAATACCCGGCGCGGAAGTGGACGTGGTGACGCGCGCCATTGGG
>DATEAT010000038.1:0-3597 GCA_035288225.1 Anaerolineales bacterium
GCCGCAGGCGAGACCAGCAGGAAGCTGGTTGCCCCTGGCACACGCACCAGCGCTTCGGCCGCCGACTTACGAACAAACAGGAAACTCGTCATCCAGGAGGTCGTCCTCTGTGACAACCCGACAATGGTGAACTCCAGATCCATGATCTTGAACCGGTCGCCCAGATGAAGCCCGTGGCGGTCGGCCAGCACACTGTCGATAATCATTTCATCGTCGGCATTCGGTTCGCGGCCTTCGGCCATCTGCCACGGCCCGCCGCCGATCGCGGGTTCGTAGCCGATCAGGTAGGCGGGCTGTTTCTTGTCATGCAGGTCGAGGATGACAAACTGCGAAAGGATCGGTACCACAGTCTCGATACCCTTCACCTGCCGTGCCTCCGCCTCAGCATCCGGGGGAAGCAAGGAGGTCGCGCCGAGCAGGTTAACCACACCGTCTTGCGCGACAACGAGCGAGCCCGGCGAGTTCTCGAGGTAGCCTGCGATCTGGCGAAACATGCCCCGCAGAAACCCCTGCAAGAGCAGGATGAGCAGAATGGCCAGAGCCACCCCCGCCACGCTCAGCGCGAGCCGGGTCCGTTCTTGAATCAGGTTGCGCCATGCCAGTCTCATAGACTACAACTCCGAAAAGCGAACAACCTGCAGATCGAGGTAGTTGCGCAGCAGGCGGCGTAGATAGTGGCAGAAGCGCACGTTGACGACCACCAGGACTCGCCGGCCGGGATCGCGGCGCGCCGCCCGGACGATGTTCGCCGCGAGACGGCTGGCGTGCAGGGTGGCCTCCTCGCGCATCGCCTTGCCCTGCAATCCGGCCAGGAGTTGATACAGGTCATTGGCTAGATGGTGGCGCACACCCTCGTTGATGGCCGCCGGAGAGGGTGCGCTGCGTTGCACGTAAGCGAGCGCGCTCATGATCTTGCGAGCGATGGCTGCCCGCGCGCCGCGCAGCTCTTCCTCAGGTCGGGGACGCTCATCGGCCACCGGGACCACCACGATATCGGTCTGTCCAGCGAGGGGCACCAGCGCCTCGCGGTATTCAAGGGGTAGCCGAGCGAAATCCCGTGTCTGCCACTCGTGGGAAGTGATGTCGAGGCACAGCAGGTCTGGGTGGATGGCTCCGACGAGCCGGATCAAGGCTCCCAGGTTGTAGGGAATCGGTTCGCGATGGAAGTCGGCCAGCGTTCCGAGGACGGCCACCGGCGTCGCGTTCATGCTCAAGCTCCTGTTCATATCTTCCAGCATATCCGCTGGGGAGGGGAAGGCCAAGCGGGAAATGGCGGAGCCGGGGTTCGGTAGTTCCACTTACCCCGGGGGCGGGTTCATGTGGGCCACTGCCCACAAGACCGCCTCCGTGCGTGAGGCGACCTGCAATTTGGCGTAGATTGCGCGCAGATGGCTCTCGACTGTGCGCACACTGAGCAGGAGATCCTGCGCGATGGCCTTGTTGGTCAGGCCATGTGCCAAGAGACGCAGGACCTCCTCCTCACGAGGAGAGAGAGCAGGTATGTCATCCGTTGAAGAAAGGGCACGCCCGAGCAAGTCGGTCAGCAACTCCGGTGTGAGGCTTCCGGGCAATACCAGTTCCCCACGCGCCGAAGCCACCAGCGCGCTTACGAACTCCGCGACCGAGCTGTCGCGCGTCAAGACACCCATCGCGCCAGCATGCAGGAGGGGTGCGATCTCACGGCGTTCGTACGTCCGCACAAGAACCAGCGCCCCCCAGGCCGGGCGCAATCGGGCTGTGAGGCGCAACGTCTCAACGAGCAGGTCCTCCATATCCACAAGCATCGCCACGCCTTGTTCGGGGGCCTCAAGATCCGCCAGACCACTCGTCTCCCCGACGCACGCGACCACCTTGATTCCAGGCTGAGCCTGCAACAGTGCCCGCCACGCTTCGCGCCGCAAGCGCGGTTCTGAAAGGATCACCACAAGGGACATGCGATTCGCTTCCATGCCCGGGATCGGAGGCTAGACCAAACCTCACCCTTTATGCTAGCACACCGGCGCGGGTGTGGGGTCCCACACCCGCGCCAGGCGTTTTCGTTCGGGAGCATCTCGACGAGCTAGTTTGAGCGTAAGCCTAGGTCATGCTGCGTTTGACACGCGCCGTGATCACCGGCATCGAGACGATGCTGCTCAAGATCCACACCCAGACCGTGCCTCCGATTCGCGCGACAAGCGGGTAATTGCCGGTGAGGGTTGCCGCGAGCAAGAACAGGGCGGCCCCCGCCAGCGAGGTGGGGACGTACAGACACGCACTGCGACGAGCGATTTCGCGTTCGCGTTGTTCGTCCATGGGATGTCTCCCCTACTTCCCAGCTGGCTGGCCAGCCAGTGTTAGTCGGCTTGGCCCGGCTAAGTCGGCAAACAGGCCCGGGCCGCGCCGCAGCGAGGGGCGGAAGCCCTTCAGCAGCAGCGTGTTGAGGGTAACGGTCAGCGAACTGATCGCCATCAGCAGGCCAGCCAGCTCGGGGCTGATGACGAGCGCCATGAAGGGGTACAAGAGCCCTGCGCCCAGCGGGATGCCGAGCGTGTTGTATATGAAGGCCCAGAACAGGTTCTGCTTGACCTTGCGCATCGTGGCCCGGGCCACCTCGAGCGCCACAACCACATCGCGCACGTCATCCTTGATCAGGATCACATCTCCGGTTTCCTTGGCGACGTCCGTGCCCGAGCCGATGGCCATTCCCACGTCGGATTGAGCCAGCGCTGGCGCGTCGTTGACCCCATCGCCGACCATGGCGACCTTCTTGCCGAGCGCCTGAAGCTGCCGGACTTCGGAAGCTTTGTCCTGGGGCAGGACCTCTGCCAGCACACGGTCAATCCCCACCTGGCGGGCAATGGCTTCGGCAGTGCGCCGATTGTCGCCTGTGATCATCACCGTCTCCATGCCCATCTTGTGCAGGCGACGGATGGCCTCCGCCGAATGTTCCTTGAGCGTGTCGGCCACGGCAATCAATCCGGCCGGGCTTCGATCGGCGGCAATGAACATGACCGTCTTACCTTCACCTTCCAGCCGCTCAGCCTCAGCCATGAGTCTTGAGAAGTCGACCTGCCGCTCGACCATCAACTTGCGATTGCCCAGCAGCACTGCCCGACCCTGCACCTGCGCCTCCACCCCGTGGCCGGGAATGGAGTTGAAGGAGTCGGCGTCCTGCAGCTTCACGCCGCGCGCCTGGGCGCCGCGCACAATCGCCTCCCCCAGCGGGTGCTCGCTGTTCTTCTCCGCGGCGCCTGCCAGTCGAAGCAGCGTGGGCTCGTCGACCACGGATGTGACGACGACATCCGTCAGCGAGGGCTCGCCGCGGGTGAGCGTACCGGTCTTGTCGAACACGATCGTTTGGAGTTTGCTCGCGTTCTCGATCGCCTCGGCGCCCTTGAAGAGCACGCCGTACTCGGCCGCTTTGCCGGTGCCGGCCATCATGGCGCTCGGCGTTGCCAAGCCTACAGCGCACGGGCAGGAGATAACCAACACGGTCACCGAGAGGAGCAACGAGAACCCAAACACGCCGATTTCCCCCAACTTATAGGGCGAGAGGATGAAGGCGCTGCTTGGATCAAAGAACATCCGGTAACCGAAGAAGAACCAGAAAACGAATAC
>DATEAT010000039.1:0-35651 GCA_035288225.1 Anaerolineales bacterium
ATTTGTGGCCATTCTGGTGATCACTCTCATCGACTACAGCCGGCGTTTGAGCCCGGTCACCCTGGCCATGCGCGACCAGTTCGGCGTGATGAACGCCGGGCTGGCCGAGGCCATTGCCGGGATCGAGGTGGTCAAGGCCAACGTGCGCGAGCGATACGAGTGGGATAAGTTCACTCACAATGCACGCCTCTATCGCCATCAATTCGTGCGCCAGGGCGAAATCCAGGCACGGTATCTGCCGATGCTGGGCTTCTCCATTGCCTGGGCAGCAGGATTCTTCCATGCGCTCACGATCTGGCGCGAAGGCGCGATCACCCTCGGACAAGTCGTGGCCTTCATCGGGCTGATGGGCGGGTTGCGTTTTCCCACCTTCATCTCGCTCTTCTCCTTCGATCTGGTCCAGCTCGGGGTGGCAAGTGCGCGGCGGATTCTGGCGCTGATCAACGCGCAGACCGACCTGGACGAGAACCCGCGGGGTGTCGCTCGCCGCATCCGCGGCGATGTTGTTTTCGACGCGGTGGGCTTTCACCATGAAGGCAAACAAGTGCTGCGCGGGGTGAGTTTCGTCGCCCGCCCGGGAGAGACGATTGCCATCGTCGGCCAGACCGGCTCGGGAAAGACGACCCTCACTCGCCTCATCAATCGCATCTATGATGCCGACGCCGGGCGAGTGCTGGTGGACGGAGTGGACGTGCGCGAATGGAGTATCGATTCGCTGCGTTCCCAGATCTCGACCATCGAGCAGGACGTGTTCCTCTTTTCGCGCACGATCGCCGAGAATATCGCGTTTGGAGTTGCGGACGCGACGCCGGAGGCGATCGAACGCGCCGCGCGTGAGGCGCAGGCCCACGATTTCATTCTCTCGTTTGCCGAGGGTTACCAGACGATGGTCGGCGAGCGGGGGGTGACGCTCTCCGGCGGACAGCGCCAGCGCATCGCGATCGCCCGCGCCTTCCTCACCGACCCGCGCATCCTCGTCCTCGACGACAGCACCAGCGCCATCGACAGCGCCACCGAAGACGAGATTCAGCGGGCCATGCACCGCATCAGCCGCGAACGCACGACATTCCTCATAACTCACCGCCTCAGCCAGATCCGCTGGGCGGATCGGATCTTGGTGCTGCAACGCGGCGAATTGGCGGATCAGGGCACCCACGAGGAACTTTTCGCGCGCAGCGCCGATTACCGGCGCATCTTCGCGCGCTACGATTGAGGCTGGCAACGCATGGGCTTTATTCTCGACGGACTTGAAACCGAGGCCTACGACCGGACGTACCGCGACCGGGATCTGACGCGGCGCGTGATCGGGTACTTTCGCCCGTTTCGCGCGCAGGTGGTGCTCGTCGCGGCGACCCTGGCTCTCAACTCGGTGGCGGGTTCAGGTGGGCCGATCATCATTTCGCGGTCGATTGACGTGTTGGCCGCCGACCCCTCTCTGGCGAGAATGGCGGCGCTGAGCGCCCTGACGTTGGCTGTGGGCGGCCTGGCCTGGGTATGCAACTTCATCCAGCAGCGCATATCCGCGCGGGTGATCGGAGATGTGGTGCTGCGTTTGCGGCAGGATGTCTTCGCCGCAACGGCCAGTCACGATCTTTCCTTCTTTGAGGAACATGCCTCGGGCAAGATCGTCAGCCGGATTACCTCCGACACCCAGGATTTCTCGGATGTGGTCTCGCTGGTGGTCAATCTCATCAGCCAGGTGCTGTTGGTGGGATTCTTGTTGGTATGGCTGTTGCGCGTCCACGTGGGCCTGACGCTGTTGCTGCTGCTCATGAGCCCGGTGGCGGCGGCGATTGCCCTCAGCTTTCGGCGCATCGCGCGGGCGGTCACCCAGCGTGCGCGGCGGGTGACGGCCAAGATCAATGCGCAAATCCAGGAATCGATCTCGGGAATCATGGTGGCCAAGGCCTTCCGTCAGGAGCACGCCATCTACCAGACCTTCGCGGCCAACAACCGCCAGGCCTATCGCGTCGGCTTGCAGCGCGGGCTCACGCTCGCCACAATCTTCCCCATCATGGGCATCGCCTCGGGTCTGGGTGTAGCGCTGCTCATCTACTTGGGCGGTTTGCGTGTGCACAGCGGAGCCATCTCTCCCGGCAACTGGTACCTCTACATGCAAGCGGTCAGCTTCTTCTGGTGGCCGCTGATGAACATCGCCTCATTCTGGAGCCAGTTCCAGGATGGCCTTTCGGCCTCGGAGCGTGTCTTTGCGCTGATCGATGCCGAATCCAAGGTTGTTCAGCGCGGCGCCGAGCCGGTCGAGAAGGTTGCGGGCCGCATCACCTTCCGTCATGTGAGCTTCACCTACACGGGCAAGGAAACCGTCTTGCCCGATTTCTCGCTCGATATTCGCGCCGGCGAAAGCGTCGCCCTGGTGGGGCATACCGGCGCGGGCAAGAGCTCGGTCGCCAATCTGATCGCCCGCTTCTACGAGTTCCAGGCGGGAGAGCTGCTGGTGGATGGGCGGGACATTCGCCTGCTGAACTTGCGCGACTATCGTGGGCACATCGGGCTTGTGCCCCAGGATCCGTTTCTCTTCTCGGGGACGGTGCGCGAGAATATCCACTATGGGCGCGAACAGGCCAGCGCCGCCGACATTGTGGCCGCAGCTGTGCACATCAGCAACGGCGATTGGATCTCCGATTTGCCGGATGGCCTGGACAGCGATGCGGGCGAGCGCGGGGCGAATCTCTCCATGGGTCAACGGCAGCTCGTGGCGCTGGCGCGCGTGCTGCTCAAGAATCCGTCGGTGCTGATTCTGGATGAAGCGACCGCGAGCGTGGATCCCTTCACTGAGGCGCAAATTCAAGAAGGGCTGGAGCACGTGCTGCGCGGCAGGACTTCGATTGTAATCGCCCACCGCCTTTCGACCGTGAAGCGCGCCGACCGCATTGTGGTCATGGACCATGGAAGGATCATCGGAGAAGGAACCCACGCGAGCTTGATGGCGCAGGGCGGGCACTATGCGGAACTCTACAGCATGTATTTCCGACACCAATCGCTGGAGGCCCTCAACCGACCCGTATGGCGGCGCGAAGGGAGCGCGGCCTCATGAGCAAAGGCACCCGCGTGTCCTGGCCGCGCAGTGGTATGACGAGGGTGCCGCCCTCCAATCGGCTGGCGGAAAGACCGTCGGTGAAGGGGCGCGCGCGAGTACTCAGCACCTCCCCGCGCGTTGCCTTGGTCTGCGTCCTGCTCTCGGCCATATACTGCGGCACCCCTCGGGTGGCTCGCGCCGACATTGCACCCCCTGAACAACCGCCCGGCAGCAGCCTGGCTCCGGAGGCCGAATTCACTAACGTCGTCATGGTGTCTGAGGAGGTACGGCTGACGGTGCAATCGACTCCCTGGAACGGCGCCTTCTCTGCCGAGGAAGACAAGCGAGGGTTGACACGGGATTGGGCAAGGGTTGAGGCCCACTTCGTCATGCGCAGCTCGGGCACGCAGGGCGAGGCGATGGCGGTGCGCTTCCCGCTGAGCGCCCCGCTGTACTACGAATCGCCGGCAAACGAGATCCACGGCTTGAGGGTGCGCGTCGATGGGCGCCCAGTTGCGACCCGGCGGATCGAGGCACCGTTCGATGGTGGGGGCAATACCGAAGAGAGCCCGATCGGTTGGGCGGTCTTCGACGTCGACTTTCCGGCGGGGGAAGAGGTCCGCATCGACGTCGAGTATCCCCTGCGCGCGACGGGCTACGCTAATCAGGAATCGCGCTTCGTCTACGTTTTGGGCACCGGCGCCGGCTGGCGAGGGGAAATCGGCCAGGCCGACATCCGCCTGCGCTTGCCTTACCCGGCATCGATTGAGAACATCGTCGACTATGATGCGGGATGGATGACTCCTGGTTACCAGCTCGAGGGTTCCGAAATCCGCTGGAGCTACGCCGATCTCGAACCCGAGGCGGGCCAGGTTGTGACCGCAACTCTTGTGGCGGTGGATCTATGGCAGGGCGTGGTGAAAGCGGAGGCCGACGTGATTCCGCGGGCCGAGGATGGCGCTGCCTGGGGAGCGCTGGCCCGCGCGGCGAAGATCGCACTTTGCAGCGAGAAGGGGTACTGGCCGCGACAGGATGCGGGCGGGCGGCACCTGGCTGAGCGCAGCCTGGCCGCCTATGAGAAGGCAACCGCTCTCGCTCCGGATGACGCTCGCTGGCACGCCGGTTACGCCGAACTGCTGGCAAAGCTCCTGACCGGCAGGGACGCCGACGATCCGATGTTGGGGCGAGCCGTTGTGCAGCTCAACGCCGCGCTCGAACTCGAGCCGACAAACGCCCAGGCACTGCAGGTTGTTGAGGACTTGCGTGGCCGCGCATCCATCGCACTCGAGTATTCGGCCGCTGGTGCCCGGGTGGTCATGACGACCTCCACGCCGACCGTCGGTGTGCCCGCAGCGGGCGCATCACAAACAATCGCGCCCTCGCGCGCTGCCACTCGAGAGGCAGCCACCTTCGGACCGACGGCGGCGACCACCACCCCGGAGTCCGCGCAGGCCAGCGGCAGGGGCGGGGGATGCCTCGGGTCAGCCGCAGCCATCGCTTTGGCCGCTCCCCTGCTTGTGGTCATTTCACGGTCCAGGAGATCAGCCGCTGGCGGCCGCGCCCCCTCCGCACATTGAACTGCAGGCTCACGCTCATCTCGCCTGCCCGCCTGCAGTGGAAGTGCGCAGGCCGTCAATGGCCGGTCGTTTCATGGGGGCGCAGATTCGTCCGACCGGGTTCGGCCGTCGTATGCCAGTCCCATCGAGAGGAGCCGTAGGTCTTGTCCTATGCTCGATCCGCTCGCCGTCTACCTGTTCGACTTGGATGGAGTGCTGATCAGCCCGGGTGGCTACAACGCGGCGCTTAAGGCGGCCGTCAATCACTTTGCGCGCAGGATGGGGTTGGCGGAGGCCGCGCCCGACGACTCCGCCATCGAGACCTTTGCCGTGCACGGCATCGGTCTCGAATGGGATTCGAGTGCGATCTGCCTGGGCGCCCTGATGCTCGAGTTGTGGAAGGCCGATCGCGGGCTGAGGCTGGCTGGCGACATAGCCCGCATGCTCTCCGCGATCGCCGCGCGCCGCCCCACACAACCGGTTATCGACTACAAGGCCTTGGCGCTTCGGGTTGCGCACGCCACCCCGCCCGGCGGGCACGCGCCGCTCACGGCGCTGCGCCTCCTTTCAGATGAGGCCAACGCGTTTGAACGCGGGGATCGCCTGCGAGAGATGCAGGATGCGCTGCGCCAGGTCCTGAGCGCCACGCGCGATGCAGACTTATCGCCGACAATGCGCGTCATCCAGCACTTTACGCTCGGCAGCTCGCGGTACACCGAGGTGTACGGACAGCCCGCGCAATTCGAGACGATCTCGCTTCTTGACGAATTCGACCGACCGACTCTGAGCGAGAGGGAGTGTCGCGCACTTGAGTCGTCCATGCGCAGGGAGGGCCGGCGGGCTGCCGCCTACACGCTGCGCTTGTCGCGGCCGCTCGACGTTCCGACGAACGGGGTGGAGTTCGCACCGGAGGCGGAAATTGCGCTCGAGACAGCGGGCATGGCGTGGCTGCCTCTTGTAGGTTATGGCCAAGTGCGCTGGCTCGCAGCACAGCATCAATGTGCGCCAGATGCCTTCGTCAAGCCATCCCCTGTCCATGCGCTCGCGGCAATCGGCCGCGCGGTGGGCGGCGGCGATCGCGAGTCTCTCGAGGCGGCGTTCGACTTGTGGGACTCGGGGCAGGTGAATGAGTTGCTGCTTGGGCTGCGCGAACGGCCGCTGACCCTGCATGTGTTCGAGGACACCGCGGGCAGCGTGCGGGGTGTGAGTGAGGCGGCCACGCTGCTTTGCGCGCACGGGTTCCAGGCCGAGTGCCGGGCCTATGGCATCGCCAGCAGCCCGGAGCGCGAAGCGGCGCTACGCGGAAGTGGTGTCGCCGTTTACACTCGCCTCGAACCCGCACTTCGCGCGGCGGGCCTCTAGTTTGCGAAATTGGACGGGTCTCGACCGTGCGGTCGCGCCGGGCGGGGACTCGCGCGTTGGGGTGCGGCCCCGCGCCGGGAACGGGCGCGAATTCTCCCAACGTGTGGGATAGATCAGGGCGCCGCTCGTCGTCACTCCCGGGAAAAGGCTCTTGTGACGAGGGCATGACGGTTCGGGTACCACCCCCATCGCTTATAATTCCTGAACCGACCCGCACTTCTCCCAGGATGGGCAATGACCGATATAGAGTCCTATCGACTTTCGACTGAACGTGTCGCAGACGAGCTGCGGACGCACCTGGCCGCCGGGCTGAAGCAAGAGCAAGCTCAGGAACGCTTCGGCGAGCGGGGCCCGAACGAGTTGGTGGAACGCCCTCATCCGGGTTTTCTGCGCCTCTTGCTCGAGCAGTTCAACAATTTCCTGATCATCCTGCTCATCGTTGCCGCGATCATCTCGCTCGCGCTGGGGGAGGTCATCGACGCGATGGCCATTCTGGCCATCGTCGTGCTCAACGCGGTCCTGGGGGTCGTCCAAGAGTCGAAAGCGGAGCACGCGCTGGCAGCGCTGAAGAAGATGGCGGCGCCCACGGCTCAGGTGATCCGTGACGGACGTCAGCAATCCATTCCTGCGCGCGAACTTGTGCCGGGCGACATCGTGCTGCTGGAGGCGGGCAACTACGTGCCGGCGGACTTGCGCCTGATCGAAAGCATCAACCTGAAGATCGAAGAGGCCTCCCTCACGGGCGAGTCGGTGCCGTCCGAGAAGGATGCCGGGGTGGTGCTCGATGGCGAGGTGCCTCTCGGAGACCGGCGCAACTCGGCCTTCATGAGCACACTCGTGACCTACGGCCGCGGCCGAGGGCTGGTCACGGCCACCGGCATGCACACGCAGATCGGTCTGATCGCCGAGATGATTCAATCTTACGAGGAGGAGCCCACTCCGTTACAGCGAAAACTCGACCAGTTGGGGCGGACGCTGGGGATCTTCGCGCTCCTCGTCAGCGGCCTCATCTTCGGCATTGGCGTGTTTCGCGACACGCAGGTCGGGGAAATCGCCGCCCGCGGCATCGTGGCCTACCTCTCGCGCTTCAGCGAGCAGCTGGTGGATCTCTTCATGACCGCAGTCAGCCTGGCCATCGCCGCCGTTCCGGAAGGATTGCCGGCGGTCGTGACCATCTGCCTGGCGCTTGGCATGCAGCGCATGGTAAGACGTCACGCCCTCCTGCGGCGGCTGCCTGCCGTGGAAACACTGGGCAGTGCCACGGTCATTTGTTCCGACAAGACCGGCACTCTCACCCAGAATCAAATGACGGTCGTGCGTGGCTGGGCGGGGGGGCGTGTCTTCGAGGTGAGCGGGGAAGGCTACTCGCCGGAGGGGCGCTTCGAGGTGGCGGGCACACCGTACGACCCGCGCACTGACCAAGCCACGACCCTCTTGCTGGTCGGCGGCATGTTATGCAACGATGCACGCCTTGAGGAAAGCGGCGAGGACGACGGCAAGACCACCTGGCGCATGATAGGCGACCCGACGGAGGGCGCGCTGGTGGTGGCCGCCGCCAAGGCGATGCTGTGGCGCGACGAAGTGGAAATGCGTTTGCCGCGAGTCAGAGAGATCCCATTCGACTCGGAGCGCAAGCGCATGACGACCATCCATCGCATCGATCAGGCCAGCCCCCTGGCAGCCGCTGCGGGCCTGGAGCACGCTCGGGCCGTGGCGTTTGTCAAGGGCGCGCCAGGCATCCTGCTCGAGAACTGCACGCACCTCTTCGAAGAGGGGCGGGTCGTTGAGCTGAGCAGTGAACGCCGGGCGGAGATCGTGCGCGAGCACGATGCGATGGCCGGGAGCGCCTTGCGTGTGCTGGCGGTGGCCTACCGCGCCCTCCCCGACGCGCCCGATGCGCCGGCTGCCGAGCGGCTGGAGCGGGAGATGACCTTTGTCGGTCTGATGGGCATGATCGACCCTCCGCGGCCCGAGGTCGCGGCTGCGGTGAAGGTGGCCAAGGGCGCCGGAGTGCGCAGTGTGATGATCACCGGCGACGCCAAGGAAACCGCCGTGGCGGTGGCCAACGCCATCGGCCTTATCCCGCCTGGCGGGCAGGTGCTCACCGGCGCCGAGCTGGACCGCCTGAGCGATGCAGAATTGGCTGCCAAGGTCGACCAGGTTGGCGCGTACGCGCGGGTCTCGCCGCAGCACAAAGTCAAAATCGTGGAAGCCTTCAAGGCGCGCGGCCACGTAGTGGCCATGACGGGCGACGGCGTCAATGACGCGCCGGCCCTCAAGCGCGCCTCGATTGGCATCGCCATGGGTATCACCGGCACCGATGTCTCGAAAGAGACGGCCGATATGGTGCTCACCGACGACAACTACGCCAGCATCGTTTCGGCTATCGAAGAGGGGCGAACGATCTACGCCAATATCCGCAAGTTTGTCTTCTATCTGATCTCGTGCAACATCGGGGAGGTCCTACTGATCTTCAGCGCGATGCTCGCCGGGCTTCCATTGCCCCTGCGGCCGATCCAGCTGTTGTGGCTCAACCTGGTGACCGACGGCGCGCCGGCCCTGGCTCTGGGGGTGGAACGCGGCGACCCGGACGTGATGAAACGCCGTCCGCGGCCCGTGGGCGAGCCGGTGATCAACCGGGAGATGCAGGTAGGGGTGTTGGTGCAAGCGATCGTCATGACCGCGGCGGTGATGCTTTCCTTCTTGTACGGCCTGCGGGCCTACCCGGACAACCTGGCCGAAGCGCAGACCGTGACCTTCGCCACCTTGATTATGTCGGAGCTCCTGCGCGCGTTTACCTCGCGTTCCGAGCGGCACTCGATCTTTTCGATCGGCGTGTTTTCGAACCGCGCGATGGTGTGGGCTGTGGGATCGTCGTTCGTCTTGCTGCTGGCGGTGATCTACGTGCCCTTCCTCGACCCGATCTTCCAGACCGTGCCGCTCACACTGCGCGATTGGCTGGTCATCACGCCGCTCATGCTCATGGCCGCGACCGCGGCCGAGATCACGAAGTGGTTTGTGCGCCGCTGGGCGCGCAAAGAGGAGCGGGAACTCGCCGGACAGTAAGCCGAGTCCATGTGGCTGCGCGATCTACCAGGCGTAGGCCTCCGGCGCCGCGCCGCCCGGGCCCGGCCAAATCTTATCCAGGGTGGCAAGGGTCTCCGGCGCCAGATGCAGGTTGAGCGCGTGTAAGCTTCCGGTGAGCTGTTCCATCGTGCGTGGCCCGATGATGGGCGCCGTCACCGCCGGGTTGGAGAGCAGCCAGGCTAAAGCAACATTGGCCGGAGCTTCCCCCAAATCAGTGCACAGCTTCTCGTAAGCCTCGAATTGCGCGCGATTCTCCTGCGGCGCCTTGGTCCCCCGCTCGCTGCTGCGCCGCCCCTTGCCGTCCGCGGGAGCGGCCCCACCGAGAGCTCCGCCGCTGAGCGGGCTCCAAGGGATCACGCCGAGCCCCAACGTGCGGCACGCCGGCAGCACTTCCAACTCGACGCTGCGTGCTCTCAAGTTGTACAGGCTTTGCTCCGAGACCAGCCCCATGAAGTGCCGCGCGCGGGCCTCTGCCTGCGCCACCGCAATCTGCCAGCCGGCAAAGTTGCTGCTGCCGACGTAAAGCACCTTACCCGCCTGCACCAATTGCTCCATCGCCTGCCAGATCTCTTCCCACGGTGACTCGCGGTCGATATGATGCATCTGGTAGAGGTCGATGTGGTCGGTCTGCAATCGGCGCAGGCTGCCTTCGCACGCGGTGCGAATGTGATATGCCGAAAGCCGGTGATCGTTGGGACCTTTGCCCATTTCCCCGTACACCTTGGTGGCCAAAACCACCCGCTCGCGTCGAGTGCCGCCCTGAGCGAACCAGCGCCCAAGGATGCTCTCGGTCACACCCTCGCCGCGTTTCCAACCGTACACGTTCGCGGTATCGAAGAAGTTGATCCCGTGTTCGAGTGCCGCATCCATGAGCGTGTAGCTTTCGCTCTCACTCGTGTGCGGGCCAAAGTTCATCGTCCCCAGGCAGAAGCGGCTAACTTTGAGTCCAGAGCGTCCGAGACTGGCATACTCCATTGTCATCGCGGCCTCCCACGTCCACCCCGGCCTCGGCGATACGGCGCGGCCGGCACACGCCTCTCAAGATTCTACTCCCGCCGCCAGGTCCTTCGTCGGCGCATGGGCGTCGACCGAACGGGCAGGTTGCGCCCAACGCCAACCTGCAATAGACTTCAATCAGATCCACCTGCGCTTGCGCGCACCATCGCGCCGATGTCGGCGCACAATGCGCGGACGCTCTTCTCGGTTGAGGGACACGCTGTCTGCCCGCACAAGGAGGATTCATGCCTACCGACTCTGCCGCCCGCGCCCTCAGCATACTGCGTGATCCTCAGCAATTTCAGTGGTATGTCATCCCGTTGTTCGCCTTGGTCGTCTACGTATACGCCAATGAGATTGAACGTCGCAACTGGGATCTGGTTTTCGCCGGCCTGGCCTTCTGGGGCATGGATTGGTTCAACGAAATCTGGAACGGCCTGGTGTTCCATTTCACCCAGTATGCGCCGGTGTGGGGGGCGCCCGGCACGACGGCCTTCCTCATTCTGATCGGCCTCAACATCGAGATCTGCTTTATGTTCGCGATCGCCGGTATCACCTTCGCCAAGATGTTGCCGCGCGAGAAGAAGGCGCGCGTGCTCGGCACCCCCAATCGCCTGGCATTCGCCATCATGGGATCCGCCTTCTGCGTGCTGGTGGAGGTGCTGCTCAATGCGGCCGGCGCGCTGACGTGGGATTACCCGTGGTGGAATGCGCGTGTACCGTGGCTCATCTTCCTCATTGGTTACTTCACTTTCTTCATCGTTTCATTCTGGGTTTTCGATATGACATCGGTGCGCAAGAAGGCCGTAGTTGTCGGCGCCATCGGCGCGCTGGATGTGGTGAGCCTGGTCGTGTTCGGGGCGGTGCTGCATTGGATCTAGGCGCTGGCACGGCATTCATTCCGAGCGAGTCGTGCGGGCATGGGTAATCAGGAACCGCCCTCCGGGTTGCGACAGGCGGTAGGGCTCAGCAGTGCGTTGGCGCTGGTTCATCGAGCGCAAGGTGTTTTGACGACGGTGTTCGTCGCCCTCGCCTTCCTGGCCTGCGGGCTGACCACCACTTTCTACTTTGCACCCACACAGGCCAGGCGCTACGCCGAGGTGCGCTTCGTTCGGCCAACCGGGGCTGCGGGTTTGGGCTCTCTCGCCGTGGGCGGTACGGCCCTGCTCGAGGGGACTCTCTTCGCTAACCCGGTGATTGGCCCGCAGGGTTTGGTTGCGTTTCAGCGTGAGCGGTGGGTCGTCGAGCGCGAGGGCGATGGCTCCCTGGTTGGAGGTTGGACGCTTCTCCAGGTCCAGGTGCCCGAGCTGATGATCTCGACCTCCGACGGAACCGTTCGCACGGCGCAAGGGGCGATGGTGATCCTCTCCGGGAAGCGGCATGCCACGACCGTTCTCGTGCCCGACGAAGGCCAGTTGGCGGATGGCATGGTGGACGGAACGGAACGCGCGATCGGCTTCGTCGACGGAGACAATGTGACCGTCGTGGGGGAGCGGGTCCCGGGCGGGCTCGTCATCAGCCGGCTGTACGGCGGCTCGGCGGCACGAATGCAGCTCGAATGGCTGGCTGGCGTTGTGCTCTTCTACGCTTGGGGTGTCGCCATGCTTCTACTGGTCCCGGTCATATTGTGGGCGGGGCTTACCGGGCGCGGGACGGCAAGACTATCTTTCGGTCGCACATGATCGACCGTTGAGGGAACGGCGATCGGTGCCGGAAGGGCTGCGCATGCACATTCTCAAGTCCAATCGCGGGGCAGGGCACACCGGTAAGCCGCGGTGGAGGCTGACGGGGGCGGCTCCATGAAGGATTTTGGCCGCACATCCCCTGTTGGCGATTTGATGCTCGAGCGGCTCATCGACGGAAACAAGCGCTACGCATCGGGAAAGTTGACCCATCCCAACCAGGCCTTCCGGCGTTGGTCTGGGCCGCCAGACCGCCAGCAGCCCTTCGCGATGATCATCAGCTGCGCAGAGTCAGTTGTCCCACCGGAAGTGGTTTTCGACTGCGGCGTGGGCGACCTCTTTGTGATACGCATCGCGGGGTTGGTGCTGAGCGAATCAGTACTCGCCAGCGTGGAGTTCGGCGTGCGCACCTGGCACATCCCCATCGTGATGGTGCTGGGGCACTCCCATTGCTCGGTGGTGGCGGCCGCGTTGCGCGGCGACGACCCGCCCAGCCCCTTCGGGAGCCTCGCCGCCCGCCTGCGGCCCGCGCTCGAACGCTGCAAACGGATCCCGGGTGATGGGGTGTCGAATGCCGGACGCGCCCAGGCGCAAGTCGTCGCCGAGTACTTGCGCGGAGCCGGGCAGGCTCTCGTGGGCAGCGGCGCCTCCGACCGTCTGCGTATCCTGGCCGCCTTCCTGAATCAGGGGTCGGGGATGGTTGAAGTCGTGGATTGATGCGCCTCGCCTTAGGTTGTGGCCAACAGCAAACAATGCGCGCCCACGCCATTCGGCGTGGGCGCGGTCTTCTTCTGAGCGTCGGCTGAAACCTGCGCGATTAGAGCGAGGCCTCGATGATCTCAGCCACTTCGGCGGAGGTCAGTTCAATCGGGTTGGCCTTGGTGCTGCTGGCCGCAAGCGATTTCCCGACCAGCGCGGGGATATCTTTGGAGGTGACGCCGTATTGGGAGAGGGGGGCAATCTGCAGGCGACGGCACAACGCCTCCAACCATGTGAGGCCGTCCTCCGGCGTGGCTGCGGCATCGCCCGTGAGCAACGCGGCCACTTCTTGCACGCGATCCAGGCCCGGCGCATGGGGGGAACGCGCCTGCATGGCTCGCACGTTGATGCGCAGGGCGTGTGGCAGGATTTGCGCGCACAGCGCGCCGTGCGGCGCTGTGAACATCCCGCCCAGCGGTCCGGAAATGCCGTGCACGACGCCCAGCCCCGAGTTGGCCAAACAGAGCCCGCCGAAGAGCGAGGCCAAAGCCATATCTTCGCGCGCCTCGGGGTCGCTGCCCGAGGCGTACGCCCGTTCGAGCGAGCGTGCCACACGGCGCATCCCTTCGCGGGCCAGACTGTCGGTGAGCGGGTTGGCGTGGATGGAGAGGAAGGGCTCGATGAGTTGCGCGAGCGCGTCCATCCCTGCGGCGGCCGTGACGTCCGGCGGGGCGCTGTAGGTTAGCTCAGGATCGATGACCGCAACCCGCGGCAGCAAGAGAGGGTGGCGGATGCTCACCTTGACCCGGTGTTCGGGCGAAAGCAGCACGGTGTTGCGCGTCACCTCGCTGCCGGTGCCGGCCGTGGTGGGGATGGCGATGCAAGGCAGGGGAGGCACGCGGACGGGCAGGCCGCGCCCGATCACTTCCATGTAATCGAGCGCAGGGCCGGGATTCGTGGCCAGCGCCGCCACGGCCTTAGCGCCATCCAGCACGCTGCCGCCGCCGATGCCGATGACCAGGTCGCAGCCGGACTGGCGTGCCAGAGAGGCGCCCTCGTCCGCCATCTGAATCGTCGGCTCGCCGGGAATTGAACACAATCCACAGGCAATCCCTGCCTCTTCCAGGACCGACTGGAGTGTGTACGCGCGAGCGGCCCGCGTGCCGTGCACCACCAACGCGTTGCGACCCAGACCGAGCGCAAGCTGCGCGACCTGGTTGATCGTCCCTGCGCCGAAGAGGATACGCGCGGCGGTCGCAAACTCGAATGACAGCGTCATCCCATCCCCGCGTCGCTCGGATGGCGGTTCTGATAGATAACTTTCGTGCGTGGTTCGGTCATCATGGACGTCACGGCCTCGCGCCACTTGAGGTAGTGGGGGGTGGCCTGGTGTTGGGCCGGCCCCTCGGCCGTGCGATAGGCCTCCAGCAGAATGAAGCGTGTGGGGTCATCGTTCTGTTGATAGACCTCGAAACGCGCAATGCCCGGTTCTCGCTGGCTGTGCCGGGCGTTATCGAGGGTCGCCTCCAGAAAGGCGTCGACGGCTTCCGGCTTAACCTGAATTTGAACGAATGCCACATCCATCGGCTCCTCCACGATTGCCCGATCAGTCGTCGGATGCAGACAGGCTGCTTCCGCGCCGAATGACCGAATCTCCGAATCGTTCGCGCAGTGCGTCAACGGCCGCGACCAGCTTGCGCTCCTTTTCGCCGGCCTCGTTCCACAACGCGAGCTGGCGAGCTGCCGGCCCGAGCCCGGTGACCCCAACCCCAATGAGGCGTACCGGCCTCGCCGGAACCCATGCCCGTTCGAACAGTTGCTGCGCCGTCCCATAGATTTCATTGTCCAGGTCGGTCGGTTGCGGCAGAGTCGCCTGGCGGGTCAAGGTGGTGAAATCGGACCAACGCAGCTTGATCTTCACCGTGGTTCCGGTCACCTCGTCGGCGCGTAGCCGGCGCGCTACGCGATCGGCCAGGCGGCGCAGAGTCCGTATGAGCTCCTGCCGATCGGCCACATCTCGTGCGAAAGTGGTCTCCTGACTCACTGATTTGGCCGCCCATTCAGTCACCACCGGGTCATCGTCGCGCCCCTGGGCACGCAGCCACAATTCATGCCCGAATTGCCCCAGGTCGTCTGCCAGCGCGGGTTCGGGGCGCGCGGCCAGGTCGCCGATGGTGTGAATGCCGAACTGGTTCAGGTGTGCTGCGGTCTTGGGTCCTACGCCCCACAACGCTTCGACCGGCAGCGGTGCCAAGAAGGCTGCCTCCTCCCCTGGAGGAACGACGGTGATGGCCATTGGCGCATTGGAGCCGCGGTTGGCTGCCTTGCCGACGTCGGTGGCTATCTTGGCGACAAGTTTGTTGCTGGCCGCGCCCAGCGAGGCGGGGAGCTGCAATTCGCTGTAGATACGCGCCTGCAGCCGCCCGGCGATTTCGCTCGGCGGGTCGGGGAGATCCGAGACATCCAGGAAGGCCTCGTCGATGGAGAGCGGCTCGACCAGCGGAGTGAGATCTCCGATGCGTTGCATCACCTGATCCGAGAGGTCGCTGTAGTAGCCATGGCGCGGGGGGACGACCGTGAGCCCGGGGCAAAGCCGGATGGCGCGAGCCATGGGCATGGCCGAGCGCACCCCGTGCTGGCGTGCCGCGTAGGAACAGGATGAGACAACCCCACGCGTCTCGGGCCGGCCTCCGACGGCAAAGGCCGTGCCTCGCAGCGAGGGGTCCTTCAGTTCCTCTGCGGCGCAGAAGAAGGCATCTAGATCGAGATGGATGATCTTACGCGGCGGCTTGTGCATGGAGCAACGACCTCGTCGGAGCGTTCCCTCGACGCGAAGGGTGGGAATGACCGGCTGGCGAAAGTCTACTACGTCCGTGCCCATTCGGGACAGGCTTTTCGATCGGTGATGCAATCCCTGCCGGGGAGCGTCCGAGGGTGGTGCCGCTCCGTCATGCCGCTGAGTGAGTGCCCCCGCTCACAGCCTCGCGCGCCAATCGCACGCTATCCTCCGGCGCAACTTTGACGCGCGCGTCGAGAATCACTCCCCCTTCGTCGAGGACGAAATGACTGCGCAGGATCCCCTCATACTTCTTCCCGTACAGGGTCTTCTCTCCCCAGGCTCCGTAGCGTGAGGCCACGCTGTGATCCGGATCCGAGAGCAGGGTGAAGGGCAGGCGGTATTTGCTCTTGAAGCGCGTGTGCGACTCGGGAGAGTCCAGGCTGACCCCGACCACAACCGCCGCGACCGATTCCAGGTCCGCATAGGCATCCCGGAAGCCGCAGGCCTGCTTGGTGCAGCCCGGCGTGTCATCCTTTGGATAGAAGTAGAGGACTACCTTTCGGCCGCGCAGGGAAGACAGACGCACCTTGGCGCCTGCATCGCTGACAAGCTCGAAATCGGGCGCCATGTCGCCGGGTTTGAGCGTGGTCATTCTTCTCTCTCCTTTCATTGGCTCGTCTAACATACCGCGCGCATTCAACCTTGGTCCAACAATAAAGCATGGTCGCGAGCGCACTCGAATACGGTACACGCACAAGGCCGACGGTCTCCATCACATGCAGTATTCTCCGGTGAGCGCACCCCGACCGCCCCACAGCCTGAGGAAGTCGGTAACTTCCTTGAGTCCGGAAAGGTGCAGTGGATCGGCAACGGAGGTTGGTTCACAGTGCTGCTTCCTCTGCGTGGCACTTGCCCGACGATTTGGATGACACGCTGCCAGATGCGCCGTTGAACAGGGGCCTGCCGGATTGAACGCGGGGCATCGGGAGGCAGCGCCAGGGCGTGGAGGGAAACATCGACGCCGGTTGCGTGGCGAGCTGGCCCCGGCGGGCACGGGCCTAACGATAGGACTGGGCCTGCAACGTGAACAGCCGGGCGTACGTCCCTCCCAAGCGCAGCAGTTCCGCGTGCGTGCCCATCTCGCTCAGCGTGCCCTCTTCGACCACGTAGATGCGGTCGGCCATGCGCACCGTCGAGAAGCGGTGGCTGATGATCACTGCCATCCGGTCCGCCACCAGTTCACGGAACTGGGTGAACACGCGTAGCTCGTTCTCGGCATCCAGCGCCGCGGTCGGTTCGTCGAGCACGAGCAACTCACACTCGCGCATGAAGGCTCTGGCGAGCGCAATCTTCTGCCACTCGCCCCCAGAGAGATCGCGGCCATTGTGGAACCAGCGGCCCAGGGTTGTCTCGTAGCCCTCCGGCAGTCCGCGGATGACCTCATCCGCCCCGCTCTTGGCGGCTGCACCCTCGATGCGCGGTCGGTCCTCCAATGCATCGATCTGGCCGAAGCCCACGTTTTCGAAGGCGGGCAGGTGGTAGTGGACGAAATCTTGGAAGATTACGCCGATACGCCGCCGCAATTCCACCGGGTCTATCTCGCGCAGGTCAACCCCGTTCAGGAGGATCGCCCCGCGCTCCGGGTCGTACAGGCGCGTGAGCAGCTTGATGAGGGTGGTCTTGCCGGCGCCGTTCGGCCCCACCAAGGCGATCTTCTCCCGCGGGTGGATGGTGAGGTCGATCGCGCGCAGCGCCCACGACTCCTGGGCCGGATAGCGGAACCACACATCGCGGAACTCGATGCCGCGCTGGGTTCCCGCGGGCACGGGCTGCGGGCTGCGCGCGACCGGCATGAGAGGCGTGAGCGCCAGGAAGCTGAACAGGTTGCTCATGAACAAGCCGTTCTCGTATAACTCGCTCAACCCGTAGACGATGGCTTCGAAGGTGGTCTGGCTGCTGCGGAAGATGCTCAAGTACATGGTCATATCGCCCAAGCTGATCGACCCGCCCACCGCGCGCCAGACAATCCATGCATAGGCGCTGTAGTATGAGAGCGTCGCCAGCATGCCCCAGCCCAGCGAGGCCAGGCTTCGGCGCTGGGCGATGTCCTGGTCCTCTTTGAGGAATTTCCAGAACAGGCGGGCGTAGCGCGCCAACAACGGTTCGCCCAGCCCGAACAGTTTGATCTCCTTGACCGCATCGTAATCCGTGAGCAGATGTTCGAGATACGAAAGCTTGCGGAACTCCGGCGCGCGCCACGAGAGAACGCGGAAGTTGAGCTCCGCGAATTGGCTTTGGGCGACGAAGGCGGGCAGGGTGGCCAGGAACAGGACGGCCGCCAGGAGCGGATTGAAGCGCAAGAGCAGCGCCGCGAACGAGAGCAAGGTGATGACGTTCTGAACGAGGTAAAACCCGCCGTTGACGATCTGCAGACCGCGCCAATCTGCCTCACGCCGCGCGTTCTGCAGCTTGTCGTAATACTCGGCATTCTCGAAATGGGCCAAGTCGAGCTCGAGCGCCTTGCCGATAATGCGCGAGTTTATGCTCAGGTTGAGGCGCGAATGAAGTACGTGCTCGGCCAATGTCCGCACCTGGCCGATGAGCGACTGCGCGACAAGTAGCACGAATTCCATCGCCAGAAGCGGCAGCACGCCCCGCAAGCCGTCGATGGACGGCAGGTGTGCGGCAATAGCGGCCACGACACCGTCCACGATCAGCTTGCCGACCCAGGCTTGGGCCGCCGGGAGAAGGGCCCCGGTGAGGGTGCAGGCCGCCATGATGACCGCCGACGGCCGGTGTGCCTCCCAAACCAGGCCAAAGGCGCGTTGAACGTTGAGGGCCGCATCACCGATCTTGATGCGCCGCTCACCCAGCGCGGCACGCAGTCTCTCGATTCGTGTGGGCATGCGGCGCATGATATCACGCGCACACCCTGCGCGGAACATCCAAACCGCGGCCACGCCCAGCGGGCCCGGCGGCGGGGTATCCTCCTTTTGTAGCTTGAGCCATTCTCCGCAGTCGTCTATACTCGGAAAGGCGGCTCCAGACGCTGCGACGAGGCCGGTCGCAGGAACTTTCGCTCGTCAATGCGGCAATAAGCCACCGGAATTGTGGGTTAAGCCACTCAGTCCGAGCATCCTGCCACGGCTGCCTCTCCTGGCTTGGGTCAAGTTGAAGGCTTATGGCACCCGAGGCGCGGCAGTGCAGCACCGTGCGTCATTCCCTTCAAAGCGGAAGACCGACATCATGGCCGAGGTGAAATCATGAAATCTGCGGCTGCCGGGAATGCAGACAACCGACTACGAGAGGCCGTGCGCCCATTGAGCCGCCGCGCCGCGATCCAGCTCATGGGTGCGGCCGCCGGCGGTGTCGCACTGGCTGCGTGCGCAGGAGGAGCGCGCTCCTCCTCCGGGAGCTCCTCGGGCAGGGTGGAATTGGTCTACCAGGACTGGCGAACCGAGTGGTTCCCGCAGATGGTCCAGGAGATGCTGGACGAATTCCACGCGACGCACCCGGCCATTCGCGTCTACTTCGTCCCCGACCCCGAGAATGCGGTCTTTGCCGATCGCATGCTCTCCGACTTTCAAAGCGGAACCGCGCCCGACGTGTTCCAGGGTTGCTGTACGCATTTTCCCATCTGGGCACAGCGCGGCTACACCTTGGACTTGCGTCCATACGTGGCGGCGGATCTCGACCGCGAAACCATCGCCGATTGGGATCCGGTGCAGTATCGTTCCTTCTTCACGCGTGAGGGGCTGCAGTACGGCCTTCCGAAATACCATGGCGCCTTGGCTTTGTATTACAACAAAGACTACTTCGACGAACTCGGAGTGGAATACCCCGATGAGACGTGGACCCACGACGATTATCGCCTGGCGATGGAGCGCCTGATCGGGGACCAGGACGGGGACTCGAAGACCGATGTGTGGGGCTCGATGATCGACATCTCCTGGGACCGCGTGCAGATCCACGTCAACGCCTTTGGTGGGCACCTGGTGGATCCGGAGAACCCGGCCAAGTCGACGATGTGTGCGCCGCCCGCGATGGCCGCGCTGCAGTGGCTGCGCGAGCGCCTGTGGACCGACCACGTGATGGCGACGCCCCCGATGGTTCGCGAGCCCGGGACCCGCGAAGCTTTTGTGGCAGGCAAGGTGGCGATGGTCGAGGACGGGTCGTGGGCACTCAAAGATATTCTCTCCGGCGCGCCCTTCCGTTTGGGGGTATCGCCGCTGCCCGCCGGCCCCGCCGGGCGGGTGACCTTGGCGACCACCGACGGCTTCGGCATCTTTTCTGGCACTCGCCATCCACAGGAATCTTGGGAACTGCTCAAGTTCCTCATCAGCAAGGACTACGGACGGGCGATGGCGCGTGCCAACTTCCTGCAACCTGCCCGCGAATCACTGGTGGAAGACTGGGTGGGCTACATCCGCAAGGAGTTTCCTCAGGCGGCGCAAGATGTCGACATCGCCGCTTTTGCCGACGGCCATCGCAAGGGATACTCGGTGGTGGCGGAGGTCTTCGCCAACATGGAGACGGCGCGCCGTATCACCGATGACGCGTGGGCCGAAATCCTCACGTATGGCCGGGCTCCGCTCGAGAACCTGGCGGCGGCCTGCAGCGCCATCGATGCAGCTCAAGGCGGTTAGACCCGCGTGAAAACTTCGGCTCGCCACATGGGGCTGCGCTTTCGCATCCTCGCCTGGGCCTTCATCCCCACGGCGATCACTTTATTCGCCGTGGCCCTGGTCATGTTCCTAGCCTACCAGAATGTGGTTGAAGATCTCGTGATCGGGACCAATCGCGAGAACATCCGCCTGTCGGCCAATCAACTCAGTGCGGAGCTGGGAGACTACGTGGACTTGCTGCAGGAGGTGGCCGACATGCCGGCCATCTTCGGCGGGAACGCGGTGGAGACCACGCGCGCCTTGGAGAGCGCACGCAATCGGCTGGTGGTCTTCGACGGTGGTGTGGCCGCGCTCGACCGGGAGGGCCTGGTCGAGGCGGTGGTTGGAGCACCCGACACGCTCATCGGAACGGACTTCTCCACCTTTCCGGTCTTTGCGGAGGTTGCCCTTAACGGCGATCCTGCGTTTTCTGAGGCCGACACGCAGATGATTCCAGGCATCCTGGTTGCCGCCATGGCCGTCCCGCTGTATGGCCCGGACCGCGAGTTCGAGGGGTCGGTGCTCGGCTTCTTTCGTCTCGGCGCGAGCAGTTTCAGCTCATTCTACGGCGGCCTGATCAAGCTGCGCATCAACGACAGCGGCGCGACGTATTTGCTCGACCGGGCGGGGCGCATCATCTATCACAGCACACCCGCCCTCATCGGGCAAACCGTCGAGAACTCCGCGATCTTGAGTTTGACGCGCAATCATCAACTGCAGGCCTTCCGCACCCGCAGCGCCGAGGGGGGCGAGGTGCTGGCCAGCCTGTCGCCCGTGCCGGGCACCAGCTGGACGTTGGTGAAAGAGGAACGCTGGTCCACGCTCCTGGCCGCGAGCGGCACGTATGGCCGATCGCTGATCGTGCTGCTTGCATTGGGTCTTCTCATCCCCGGCCTGGTGGTCTTCGTTGGTGTGCGCCGTCTCACGCAGCCAATCCTCGAGCTGATCGCCGCCTCCCGCGAGGTGGCCTCCGGTAATTTCGGCCGCCAAATCACGTTGGAGACGCGCGACGAACTCCAGCAACTTGTGGAACAGTTCAATCGCATGTCGGCCCGCTTACGCACCACCTACGACACCCTGCGAGCGCGTGAGGAGCGGCTGGCCCTGGTGGTCCAGGGCACGCAAGACGGGATCTGGGATTGGGACATCGAAACCAACGAGGTGTACTACTCGCCGCGCTGGAAAGCGATGCTGGGCTATCGCGAGGAGGAAATCCCTGCCACCTTCGAGGCCTGGCGTAACCTGGTGCATGCGGATGACCTGCCTGGCGCCGAGGTCACCCTGCGCGAGTATCTGGCCGGCACTACGGCGGCCTACCAACTCGAACATCGCCTGCGCGCCCAGGATGGCAGCTTTCGCTGGATTCTGTCCCGAGGCGTAGCCCTGCGCCACGCGAATGGGCGAGCGTACCGGCTGCTTGGGTCGCATACGGACATCACGGCCGACAAGAAGGCCGACCAGGCGCTGCGCGAGAGCGAGGAACGCTTCCGCGCTACGTTCGAGCAGGCGGCGGTAGGGGTGGCCCATCTCGGGCTCGACGGGCGTTGGCAACGAGTGAACGAGCGCCTGTGCCAGATGCTGGGTTACTCGCGCGAGGAACTGCTCGGGCTCAACTTCCTCGACATCACTCACCCCGGCGACCGCGACCTCAGCCGGGAGTTCCTGCGCCAGATGCTGACCGGCGAATTGTCGTCCCTCAGCACCGAGAATCGCTACCTGCGCAAGGACGGCAGCGTGATGTGGACCGGGCTGACCACCGCCGTCTTGCGCGACGATGCCGGAACGCCCAAGTACCTGATCTCAGTTCTGCAAGATATCAGCGAACGCAAACTCGCGGAGCAGGCGCTCCAGGAGCGGCTGCGCTTCGAGAAGCTGGTGGGCTCGATCTCCTCCGACTTCGTCAACCTCGAGCCGGAAGATGTCGACGCGGGCATCATCGGCGCGTTGCAGTCGATCGGCGAATTCGCCCACGGTGATCGGGCGCGCGTGTGCCTCTTCTCGGAAGACGGCACGAGCATGGAGAACTCGCACGAGTGGTGTGCCGAGGGGGTGTCCTCTCTGCGCCAGGCGGCTCCAGCCGGGCCGCAATCGAAAATGCCGTGGACCGTCGCGCGCATCAAGGGGCTGGAACCGGTTGAGCTGCAGCGCGTGGCCGATCTGACGCAGGAGGGGCAGGCCGACCGCCGGCATCTGGCCGCCCTGGGCGTGCGCTCGGCGATTTTCGTACCCATGGTTTACCGTGGCATTGCCGTCGGCTTCGTGGGATTCGACGCCGTGCGCCATGAGCAGGCGTGGGGAGAAGATACCGCCGCCTTGCTGCGGCTGGTGGCCGAGATCATCGTCAACGCGCTGGAACATCGCCGTTCGCAGGTCATACAGGTGGGCCAGCGCAGGTTGCTCGAACTGCTGGCGGCCGGGCAGCCAACCGCGGATACTCTGCGCTCCCTGGTGCGCATGGTGGAAGCCCAGACCCCGGGCGCAATTGCCATGGTCATGCTGCTCGAGGAGGGTGGGACGCACTATCGGGTGGCCGCCTCCGACAACCTGCCAGAGGGATTTGTGCGTGCGATCGACGGGCTGCCGGCGGACTCGCAATCGGTGACGTGCTGCAGCCTGTTGTGCACGCGAGAGCGGCAGATCGTCCAGGATATCGCCAACGACCCACGCTGGAGCGACATATGCCAGGTGGCGCTGGAGGGCGGCCTGCGTTCAGCATGGCTCGAGCCGGTGTTCACCGCGCATGGCATGTTCGTGGGCGTGTTCGGGCTGTTCAACCGCCAGCCACGGGCTCCGACGCGCAGCGAACTGCGCACGCTCGAGACAGGCGCTCATCTGGTCGCGGTGGCGGTCGACCATGAGCTGGCCGAACGCGCCCTGCGTCGCAGCGAGGTTCGCTTCCGAACCGCGTTCGAAGGGGCACCCATCGGGATCGGTGTCATCGGCGCCGACGGCCACTGGGTGGAGGCCAACCGAGAACTCGAGCAGATGTTGGGATACACCGATGAGCAATTCGCCCAGTTGGATCTGGAGGCCTACTCGGCGCCGCAAGATGTGGAACGCGAGCGAGACTTGCTCCACGATTTGTTCGCCGGCGGGCGGGACGAATTCCAAATCGAGAAGCGCTTCCTTTCGCGCCACGGGCGGCTATTCTGGGGGCGTCTCTCGGTGGCCGTGGCGCGAGAGAAGGACGGGACGCCGCTTTTTGCCATCGCCATGGTCGAGGATATCGACGACCAGCGGCGCACACAGGAGGCCCTGCGCGAAGCCTATCAGACGCTCGAGCGGCGCGTCGTTGAACGCACGCACGAATTGGCGGCGCTCAACGAGATCGCCACGCTGGTCAGCCAGTCGTTGGATCTCTCGCAGATCATGACGGCCGCCCTCGACAAGACGATGGAAGTCCTCGGCTTTGAGGCGGGGGTTGCGTACCGTATCGGAACAGAGGCCTCCACAAGTTCAGGCGATGAGGGCGGGGGGCCCTACCTCGAATCGCTGGCCCAGCGAGGCATGCCGGGAGCGCTGACCGGTCCGCTCGTCCACATCCCGGTTAGAGGTTCCCGGGTAGAGGAGGCGAGCCGCACCGGTTTGCCGGTCGTGTGGGAGGTGGAGCACCATCCGAGCCCGGAGATTGGCCAGGCGCTCCAACAGGCGGAGCTCCGCGAAGGCGTCAGTGTGGCTCTCATGGTCAAGGACCGGTTGGTGGGGGCGCTGATCTTGGCTACCCATGGGTCGCACCCGCTGCGGGCCGAGGATCTGGCGCTGCTCTCATCGATCGGCAAGCAGGTCGGCCTGGCGGTGGAAAACTCGCGCCTCTACGATCAGGCAGAGCAGTCGGCCGCGCTCTCCGAACGCGCGCGGCTGGCCCGCGAGCTTCACGATTCGGTGACCCAGTCGCTCTACAGCGTAACGTTGTACGCGGAGGCCGCGGCCCGCCTTATGGACAGCGGACGTGGCGAGGAGGCGCGCGGTCACCTGTACGAACTGGGCGATACCGCCCAGGAGGCGCTCAAGGAAATGCGCCTGCTCATCTACGAGCTGCGTCCAACAGCCCTCGAGAAGGGCAGCCTGGCCGACGCGATCCAGGCTCGCCTGGAGGCCGTGGAAGCCCGCGGCGGCATGCACGCCAACATCACCGTCGAGGGGCAGGAAACCCTGCCCGCCTTGCTTCAGCGTGAGCTGTACCAGATCGCGCATGAGGCCCTGAACAACGTGCTCAAGCATTCGCACGCGCATGCGGTGGCGGTGGAGCTGCACTTCTCCGAAGGTGAGACTGCCTTGGATATTCACGACGACGGGGTCGGCTTCAATCTGGATCTCTCGAGCGAAGGCGGCGGCATGGGGCTGGCCAGCATCCGCGAACGCGCAGCCAAAATCGGTGGCGTCGTCGAAATCCAGAGCTATCCGGGCAAGGGAACACACATTCGCGTTCGTGTGCCGGGCACGCAGGCCGGCGATGTATCACCCTGACCGAGGACCTTGCACGAGGAGGACATTATGGATAATCCCATACGAGTGCTTATCGTCGACGACCATGCCATCGTGCGCAAGGGAATCCGGGCGCTGCTCGAGACCGAGAGCGGCATCACCGTGGTGGGCGAAGCCGGCGACGGTGCCATGGCGGTGACCCAGGCGCGCGGATTGACACCCGACGTCGTGTTGATGGACCTGGTCATGCCCCAAGTGGACGGGATTGAGGCCACCCGGCAGATCACCGAGCATTTGCCCAAGACGCGCGTGCTCGTGCTCACCAGCTTCGCCGCCGACGACAAAGTCTTCCCGGCGATCAAGGCGGGCGCGCTGGGTTATTTGCTCAAGGACTCGAGCCCCGAGCAACTGGTGCATGCCATCCATCAAGTATTCCGCGGCGAGCCGTCGCTCGAACCCTCGATCGCGAGCAAGGTCTTGCTCGAACTCTCGCATCCGCCGAAGAAGCCGCTCACGACCGACCCCCTGACCGAACGCGAGCTGGACGTGCTTAAGCTGATCGCCCAGGGGCACTCCAACCGCCTTATCGCCGAAAAGTTGGTTATCAGCGAAATGACCGTTCGCACCCACGTCAGCAATATCCTCAGCAAGCTGCACCTGGCAAGCCGCACCCAAGCTGCCCTGTTCGCCTTGCGCGAGGGGATAGCCTCGCTTTCCGACGCGCCGGACGTGAGCGGGGACGCTGCCTAGCCCGCGCGCCCGTTGCTCTCAGCCACGCCTCCTACAACTTAAGGTGTATCCAGGCCGCCCCCAGGGCGGCCTGGATACGAGTGAGAATCATCCTTCTGCAGGGCGAGACCGTCGACGACCCGTTGTAACCTGATTGTGCAGAGGGGAAGGAGGCCGGCATGGGATGGCTCGCGATGCAAGGGAGGCTGCGCGTGCTGGTGGTGGATGATGAACCTCGTGCCCGACACGCCATGCGGGCGCTCCTGCGCACCTGGCCGCACGTCGGCCCGTTGGAGGAGGCCCTCGACGGCCGCCAGGCCATCCACATCGTCGAGCGCTTTGCGCCGGACCTGGTGCTGATGGACGTGCGCATGTACGAGATGGACGGTTTGCGCGCCACGCGGGAGATCAAGCGCCGCTGGCCTGCGATCAAGGTTGTGCTGATCTCCATGTACGCCTCCTACGAGCACAGTGCCTGGGAGGCGGGCGCCGACGCATTCTTGTGCAAGGGCGGCTCGCCCGACCAGATCGTGGGACGCCTGGCAGACTTGATGCGCACGAAACCCGCAGCCCACGGCGGGCGGCCGGTCATCTGACCTCGTAACTCGTTCGGCGCGCCCCGCGAGATCCGAATGTGCACACCTGTGAGCCGGCCCGTTGGCCGGCTCTTGGATTCGTGATGGGCAGAAGTTGCGGAAGCCCTGGCGGCCACGGATTGCGGCCGATGAAGGGCCGGCAAGACCTCCGCCCCGGGGGTCCTGGCGAGGCGTGCCGAATGGGTTTATAATCGCGGCCCGACTAGTCACGAGCTGAATAGGTGCGCCTCATGACGGCCCGAACCGCCCCCCCGACCGCGCTCCCGCCGGTCGATCTCCCCCTCGACATGCTGGCCCTTGGACTTCTGATGCGCGGGCCGGCGCACGGTTATCGGCTCTTCTCGGCCTATCAGGTTGAGTTGGGCGAAATCTGGACTGCCGGCCGAAGCAGGTTCTATGGCGCTTTGGCGGAATTGCCGCGGCGTCGGCTTGCGCGAGCGCACCTGGAACCTCAAGCGCATCGGCCCGCGCGTCGAACTTACACGATTACGCCTCTCGGGCGCCAACGCTTTCTCGCCTGGCTGCGTGAGCCGGTGACGCCGCTGCGCGCCGTACGGGTTGTCTTTCTGGCGAAATTGCGCTTCTTCGAATTGCTGAACCTGCCGCGTGTTGAGGGCCTGCTCTCGGCACAACGCGAGGTGTGTCGCATGGGCCTCGAACAACTCGAACGACGCGCCGCGTCGGCCGCCGCAGCCGGCAATGATCACTTTGGGGAGATTCTGTTTGCGTTCCGCGTTTACCAGGCGCGTTCCGTGCTCGATTGGCTCGCGTGGCTGGCACGACGAAGGCCCGCAAGGAGGAAGGTTGGCGCATCCAAATCCACAAAGGGTTCCCGCTAGTGGCGGCGCACGAATACGCGCGCCCCGTGCGGAGAGGCTGATCTGCGTGCTTCTTATGCTGGGGTTGGCAGCCAGTTGTACCCATTCGTCAACCGAGGGATCTTCAGCGGACCGGGCGCCTCGAGGAATGCCGTTGGTGATATTCGCCGCCGCCTCTTTGGCGGATGCCTTCGACGAGATTGGCGCCGCCTTCTCCGCGCAGCATTCCGGCGTTGAGGTCATTCTCAACTACGGCGCGTCCTCAACGCTTGCCGCTCAGATCGGCGAAGGATCGCCCGCAGATGTTTTCGCTTCAGCCAACGAGAGGCAAATGGGCGTTGCCCAAGCCGCGGGCCGGGTCACAGGGGATGCGCCCATCTTCGCAACGAATCACCTGGTCGTGATCACGCCGATTGGCAACCCGGCTGGGGTGCAGAGCCTGGCGGACTTGGCGCGCCCGGGCGTGCACGTCTTGCTGGCGGCGCCGGGGGTGCCTGTGCGCGACTTTGCCGAGGCCGTGTTCGATCGGGCGGCCGCGGATTCATCTTTTGGATCGGACTACAAGCAGCGCGTTCTGGCCAACCTCGTTTCGGAGGAACAAAACGTTCGCCACGTCACGGCCAAGATCGCGCTGGGCGAGGCGGATGCAGGGGTCGTGTATGTAACGGATGTGTCAAGCTCCGTATCCGGACGGCTGGCCGTGGTGGAGATTCCCCCTCAATTCAATATCACGGCTCATTTCCCTATTGGCATGATCAGCGATTCGAAGCAACCTGCGCTCGCGCGCCGATTCGTCGACTTTGTGCTTGGACCCGAGGGGCAGCGCATCTTGGCTCAGTGGGGGTTCTCGCCGCCCCCCGGTGGGTGACCGCGTGAGACCGCCGCCTACAAGGTCGCTCACCTCGCCGCGTCCAGCGTTGCTGCTGGTTCTGCCGCCCCTCGTGCTGCTGCTGTTGATGGTTATCCCACCCGCGGCGCTTGCGCTGCGGGCGGCCGCCGCGCCCATCGCGGCGCTCGAACTACTCAATCGCCCGCTGCTCATGGCGGTCGCCCTCAGCCTGACGACAACGGCCATCAGCACGGTCATCATCCTGGTCCTGGGAACTCCGCTGGCCTTCATCCTGGCACGCTATCGCTTTCCTCTTCACGACTTCATCAACCTAATTGTTGAACTGCCGATTGTTCTCCCCCCCGTTGTGGCGGGGCTTGGGCTGCTCATGGCATTCGGCCGCAGCTCGCCCATCGGTGCCCTATTGCAGCAGGTTGGGCTCGGGCTCCCCTTCACGACGGTTGCGGTTGTGATGGCCCAGGTCTTTGTGGCTGCGCCGTTCTATGTACGAACGGCACAGGTCCGCTTCGCAGCCATCCCCAATGAACTAGATGAAGCCGCGGCTATTAGCGGCGGCGGGCAGTGGGACTTCTTCTGGTATGTTGCGATTCCGGTGAGCCGTTCGGCAATGCTGGCCGGGCTGGTCCTGAGTTGGGCTCGCGCGTTGGGCGAATTCGGCGCGACGCTCATGTTTGCAGGCAACCTTCCAGGGCGGACACAAACCATGCCGCTGCTTGTGTACGGCGCATTCGAGCGGGACGTGAACCTCGCGCTGTGGACGGGTCTCGTGCTCGTGGCGATCGCCTTGTGCGCGTTGGCCGTCGGGCGCCTGCTGGCCAAAGGGTCAACGCTGCCCACGGCGCCTCTCCCATGAGCAGATCTCAGCGTCTGCGGAGGTCGGCCGCCTCGGATCCGTGGTGCGAATGCTCGCCTCTCGGGTGATTTGGCGAGCTGCCCGCTCCCGCCGCGTTCTCCTCTCCAGCTCAACCCACGCACTTCGGAGCGTGTTCTGGCCCGGCCTGAGACGTGACGGCTGGCACTTGAGCCCGGTCGCGCGGTGGGGTATTCTGGCCTAGAATCAGACCTCGGATAGCACATCGCACAGTATTGTGCCGCAAACGGTCCAGATCCCGGAGGCCCGAAATGACCACCGCCACTGCCACGATTGCCCCGGCCCAACTGTGGTCGGCCTCGCCCAGCCTCTCACCTCGTGTTCGCCGCTTGCGCGACCAGTTCTGGACTTTCTACGAGCGCGATTACACAAATCAGGTCAGGGCCTACTCCACCGGCACCCCGTGGGACGTCGTCTATTCCATCTGGAGCTGGACCAACGTACCCGAGGTGGCCATGTTCCAGAAAGGATTCCGCAGCTACCTTCTGGCCTCATCGCGAGCAGTGGCTCTGCCTGAGGAGTTCTGGGATGAACCCCTCGTCGTGCGCCAGGCGCTGTTCTTCCGCGAAGTCGCCACCCGCCATCTGCCGGTCCAGATCCTCGAAGGCGAGCTGGTCGTCGGCTCGCATTTCAGCACAGCTCTTTCGCGCTGCCTCAATCGCGAGGAGGCCCAGCAGCGAGATCGCGCGGAGGATGCTTTCCTGAAGGAATGGCACGCCCTCAACGACGTCGGCGTGGGCAACTGCGGCGCCGTACCGGGGCATCTGGTGCCCGATTATCCCAAGGTGCTGCGCGTCGGATGGAAGGGAATCCAGGCCGAAGCCGAGGAGATTGCACGGCGGCCCGAGGCGCCCCCGGCCCAGCGCGACTTGGCCCGAGCGGTGAGCATCTGTGCCGATACCGTGCGCCAAGTCGGCGAACGGTACGCGACGGAGGCTGAGCGGGCCGCGGCCCGCGAGCAGGATCCGGCCCGGCGTTCCGAGCTGACCGAGATTGCGCGCATCTGCCGCGCGACACCCTGGCTCCCGCCGCGCACCTTTCCGGAGGCACTGCAGGCTCTGTGGACCACGCACATGCTGCTCATGGCTGCCGAGAGCTACCCGGGGCCGGGTGTTTCGCCGGGGCGGGTAGACCAGTACCTGTACCCGTTCTATCGCGACGACCTGAGCGCCGGCCGCCTCAGCCGCGAGCAAGCCCGCGAGTGGCTCGAGTGCTGGTCGATCAAGCACAACTACGTGTACGACTACCAGGGATGGGTCGGCACCAACCAGGGCATCAACTCATCCTTCGGGCAGCTCATCACCTTGGGCGGGATCGGCCAGGATGGGCGTGACTCATCCAACGACTTGACCTACCTCTTCCTGGAGGTGATCGAGTCGCTCAACCTGCTCGAACCGAAGCCGAACATCCGCCTGCATGCCAACACGCCCGACCGCCTGCTGCGGCACGTCGTGCAGATGCTCGCCCGCGCACAAGGCTCCCCCTTCCTGCTCAATTTCGACGAGAACTCGATCGCCGGGCTGCGTTGGGAAGGATTGCCCGAAGAACGGTTGTGGGACTATGCCCCCGTGGGCTGCCTCGAGAACACGCTGTGCGGATGCGACCGGTCGGGCACCGTCGACGTAAACCTCAATCTGGCCAAGGCGGTGGAGCTGGTTCTACACGACGGACGCGACGCGGCCAGCGGGAAGCAGATCGGCCCGCGGACCGGCGACCCGCTGGGCTTCACATCTTTCGATGAGTTCTTCGCGGCTTTTTCGAGCCAACTCGTCCATCTCGTCCAATGGATGATCCGCGTCAACGACATGGCGGACGCCGGTCGCGCCCGGTGGGAACCCGTTCCGTATCTCAGTGCATTGGTCGAGGGCTGCCTCGAGAGTGGCAAAGACAGCAATGCCGGCGGAGCGCGCTACAACTTCCTCACGGTGGAGGGCTGCGCGCTGGCCACGGTGGCCGACAGCCTGGCCGCCGTCCAGACGCTGGTCTTCTCCCAACGCGCGATCGGCATGCCGCAGCTCGTCGAGGCGCTCGACCGCAACTTCGAGGGGCGCGAAGAGATGCGGCAGATGCTGCTCAATCGGGCCCCGAAGTATGGCAATGATGACCCGCGCGCCGACCAGTTGGCCCGCCAGGTCAGCCGCCTGTGGACTGAGGAAGCCTTCGCCCATACCTCTTCCACCGGGAAGCGCTATCGCGGCGGTTATCTGTCTTGGAATTACTGGATCGCCTATGCTCCCACCACGGCCGCCACACCCGATGGCCGGCGGCGCGGGCAATTCCTTTCGAATGCGGTATGCCCGGTCAATGGGGCCGACCGCAAGGGCCCGACCGCGGTCATCCACAGCGTGGGCGGGCTCGGCCTGGAAAGCGCACCGAACGGGGCCAGCCACACGCTGAGCTTCAGCCCAAGCCTCGTGCGCAACCCCGAGACCCAGGAGAAGCTGATCGGTCTCTTGCGCGCGTACGGCCGCTTGGGCGGCACCTGTCTTCAGATCAACGTGCTCGACCCGGCAACTCTGCGCGAGGCGCAGAAGTACCCGGAGGAGTACCGCAATCTGCTGGTCCGCGTGACGGGCTACAACGCCTATTTCGTTGGACTGGGCAAGGAGATCCAGAATGAGATCATCGCCCGCGAATCCCACGGGATCTGACCGCCAGGTGCAATGGAGGTGCGACTGTGTGTGACACATTGGTGGCCTTGGGTGGTGTGACCGCCGATGGCGTGACCCTCTTTGGCAAGAATTCCGATCGCGAGCCCAACGAAGGCCATCACGTCGTACGCATCCCTGCGGCGCATCACGCGGCCGGGTCGAAGGTCAAGTGCACGCATATCGAGATGCCTCAGGTGTCCCACACCTTTGCCGTGCTGCTCGCCAAACCCTTCTGGATTTGGGGCGCCGAAATGGGCGCCAACGAACACGGTGTGACGATCGGCAATGAGGCCGTGTTCACTAAAGTCGGATATGAGAAGGGTCCCGGGCTCATCGGCATGGATTTCCTGCGCCTTGCGCTGGAGCGGGCCCGCACGGCCGGCGAGGCATTGCATGTCATCACTCAGATGCTTGAGCAGTATGGGCAAGGAGGCAATTGCGGGTTTGCTCATAAGACCTATTATCACAACAGCTTCTTGATTGCGGACCCTGATTCAGCCTGGGTCCTTGAGACCGCCGGCCGCGAGTGGGCTGCCGAGCGCGTGCGCGACGTCCGCACGATTTCGAACGGTATCACCATCGGCAGCCGCTGGGATGAGGCCTCGCCCAACCTGGTGAAGTTGGCTGTTGACCGCGGATGGTGCAAGCGCAGCGAGCAATTCCATTTTGGCCGGTGCTACTCCGACCCGCTGTACACCTCCTTCAGTCGCTGCAACGACCGCCAGTGCCGGACGACGGATGCGTTGACCGCACAGCGCGGACGCATCACCGTTCACACGGTGATGCAAGCCTTGCGCGATCACGGCCCACAGGGCAGCCGGCCCTACACGCCGGATCGCGGCATCCGCAACTTTGAGGTGTGTGCGCATCCCGGATTCGGGCCCATCCGCGCGACGGGCACAACGGGGTCGATGGTCTCGCACTTGGCGCCCGATGGAGCGACGCACTTTGTCACGGGAACGGCCGCGCCCTGCACCAGCCTGTTCAAGCCAGCCTGGGTGGATGCCGATGTTCCCGGGCAGGCGGCCCTCCCCGGCGGGACGTACGATCAGGCGACTCTCTTTTGGCGGCATGAGGCGCTGCATCGCGCCACGCTGCGCGATTACGCCACACGCCTGCCGCTCTACGCCGGGGAACGTGAGGCTCTGGAACAGCGCTTCGTTGACGAGGCGCTCGCTCGGCGGCGAGAGTCCTCGCGCGTGCATGCGGAGTTCGTGCAGGCGTGCTTCGCCGACGCGGCGCGCGCGGAGCAGGCGTGGCTGGAGCGGGTGGAGGCCCTGCCGCGTCGCGCCCACGCGGGGTGGCTCTACGAGCGCGCCTGGACCGGGTTCAACCGCGAAGCGCACATGCCGGTCCGTTAAGGGATGACCACCGGCCGGCTCTTCAGTCTGCAGCGCTTCTCGACGGACGACGGGCCGGGGATCCGCACCACCGCTTTCTTCAAGGGCTGCCCGCTGCGCTGCCCCTGGTGTCACAACCCGGAGGGCTTGAGCCTCGCAGCGGACTTGATGTGGTACGACGTGCGCTGCATCGGGGCGCGACGGTGCGTGGAGGCGTGCCCGGCTGGCGCGCTCGAACTCACGCCGGGCGGGATGCACATCGATCGTCTTCGCTGTACCCGGTGCGGCGAGTGCCCCGCCGCCTGCCCGAGTGGAGCGCTCGAATGGATCGGCCGCGATTGGGAGGCCGCTGCGCTCGCCGCGGAACTGGCTCGCGATGCAGCGTTCTATGCGGCCTCCTCGGGCGGTATCACATTGAGCGGAGGCGAGCCGCTTCTGCAGCATGGGTTTCTGCGCGAACTGCTCCCGCGCTGCCGCGAGGCGGGCCTGCATATTGCGCTCGACACGTGTGCGGCGGTCCCCGGCGAATGGCTGGAGCAGGTGCTGCCGTGGGTGGATATGGTGCTGCTCGATCTCAAGATCATGGACCCGGAGAAGCACCGTACCGCCACCGGCCTTTCCAACGAAAGGGTTCTCGACAATGCGCGCCGGCTTGCCGAGCGGCGCATCCGGCTGTGGGTGCGCACCCCGATCATTCCCGGATGGACGGATGATGAGGCCAACCTGCAAGGTCTGGCCGGCTTCATCGCGGCCGAGCTGCCGCTGGTCGAACGCTGGGACTTGCTGGCGTACACCAACCTCGGCCGGCCCAAGTACCATCGACTCGAACTGCCCTATGCGCTCGAGAGCACGCCACTCTATGAGCGGCAGGACATGGAACGAATCGCTTCGATCGCCGCCCAGCAGGTGGGCGTGGTGCGTTGGTCGGGCGCAACTCGTGGCTGAGCAGCAATCGATGGAGGACGCGAGATGACCCTTGTCGAGAATACGCCGGGCCTGCTGGACGCCTTGCGCGGCGAGATGACCCCCAAGTTCCTTGCCACCCGGGATGCGGTGGGAACGCCCAACGTCGTCCCGGTCGTCAGTATCCTGCCCGCGGATGACGACCCCGACTTGTTGTTCTTCGGCAATTTCCTCCTGCGCAAAAGCATCCGCAACCTTCAGGCCGATCCACGAGTGGGCGTGTTGGCGATTACGCCGGCGCTCCGAGGGTGGCGGCTGAAGGCCGATTTCGTGGAGTTCCAGACGACAGGCCCGCTGGTCGAGCGGCAGATGAACTCGTCCCTTCTGCGGTACAACGCCTACACCGGAATCCGTAACGCCGGGCTCCTGCGTGTTCGCTCGGTCGAAGGCGAATTCCAAATCGGCAAATTGCAGGTGCTGGCCGAATACGTGCTGGCTCGGATCGAAAGCCTCGCCCGGCGCGGGCGAGGCAGCGGCGATGAGGTATCCGTTCGTGTACCGTTGCCTGTACAGGCTGAGTTCGCCCGCATGGTGGCGGTCAAGGTGTTGGCATGGACCGGAAACGATGGCTACCCGCTGGTGCGGCCGTGCCTCTCGCTGCAACCGTACGGGGAGCATGACTTGGGCGGGTGGATGCGCAGCCGCATGCCGGCCCCGCCGGCCGGGGCATGGGTCAGCGCCAATATCCTCACCTTTGAGGCGGTCTCGTATCAAGCCAAAGGCCGGTGGAGCTCGAGCGGGTCCACAGGACGATTGGCCGTGACCGAGGTGTACGCCGGCGGCCCGCCGCTGCCGGGAGGGCGCGTCGCCTAATCGCCGACGGTCCACCCCCGCAGTGACCCAACCTGTCTACTCCCCTCGCCTTTGTGGCGCGAAGCCCGAAGGGAGAAGGGGGGACACGCCTGGCAAACGCGCTATGCCTCTCGCCCCAGTTCGGACAAGAGTTTTTCGCGATTGGCCCCGCGGGCGATCTTGCCGCTGCTGGTCTTGACTAACCAGCGCTCGTCCACCAACTTCAGCGGACCGAGCGTTACCTCCGAGCCCGTGGCCACGGCCTCGCGGATCGCAAGCCCAAGCCGGTTTGCCTCCACCCTCGCCGCCGGATCGACCTCCACAACGGCCGCAGGCTCTTCGGTCCCCATCGATTCGTTGAACAGCCCGAAGACGACCACCCGCCCGGGGTGGACACCCGGGACCTGGTTGATCAGGTACTCGATGTCTTGCGGGTAGATGTTCTTGCCGCCGACGATCATCAGGTCCTTCTTGCGGCCGGTGATGAACACCTCACCCTCGGCCAGGTAGCCCAGATCGCCCGTGAGGTACCAGCCGTCGCGCAGGGCCGAGGCCGTGGCATCCGGGCGGTTGAAGTACCCGGTCAACATGCAGTCGCTGCGCAGCGCCAACTCGCCAATCTGGCGATTCGGAAGAGGGCTGCCATCGGGTGAGAGCACGAGCACTTCGCAATTGGCCAGAGGTTCTCCCGCTGAAACAACTTCTGTCGTGCGACGATCGGCGTCTCCCGCCGGCACGGCGCGCCCTTCCTTCACGAGCAACTCACGGTCTACGCGGTCCAGCCGCACGGGGCGGTCGATTCCGCCTTGCGTCACGGCAAACACATTCTCGGCCATGGCATAGCACGTCGCCAGAGCGGTCTCCCGCAATCCGAACGGGCGCAGGCGGGAGGCGAACAGGCGGTGGCTCTCGGCCACCATCGGTTCGCTGCAATTGATGACGGCGCGCCACGAGGAGAGGTCGAGCCCGTTCAGTTCCCGGTCGGGGATGCGCGTAGCGCAGAAGTTATAGGCGAAGTTGGGCAGCCAGGCCAGCGTTCCGCCGTGCTCACTCACCGCCCGCAGGAGGGTCCACGGTGCGCGGGCCCACTCGAAGGGCGAGAGCAGAACAAGCTTGGCCCCGGTGAGCACTGGCATCAGGAATCCGGCGATCAGGCCCATGTCGTGATAAAGCGGCAGCCAGCTGACGATGATATCGCTCGGGGTGAGGCCGAGCGCGGGAGTGTAAGCCGCCAATTGACGAAGGATGGCTCGGTGGGATAGTGCGACACCTTTCTGCAACCCGGTCGTGCCGGAGGAATGCTGCAGGAGGGCGAGCGAATCCGGTGAGGCCCTCAAACCCTCCAGCGAGGCTGTGTCGACGGGCCGAAGCTGCAATCCCGGCGCGCCGCCTGCCAGCATCGCCTTGACTTCGCCGGCATGCGCCAGTTGAGTGCGTAGCATGTCTGCCAAGTTGGGTTCGGCAATAAGCGCAGCCGGCCGCGTCACCGATATCAGGCTGTCGAGGCTCTCGCGGTAGCGCTGCGGATCGAGCTTCTCGGTAAGGAATGGCAGGATGCTCGGGACGGCCCCGAGGAACATCGCGCCCAGGAATGCGTGCAGAAGTTCCGCGCTTGGGGGCAGCAAGGCGATCACCACTTCGCCGGGGACGACGCCCGCCTGGCGCAGCCGCGCGGCATAGCCGAGTGCGCCGTCAACGAGCTGGCGCACGGTTAGGGTGCTCTCGCCCTTGTTCAGTCGCAGCACCACCGCCGT
>DATEAT010000040.1:0-2904 GCA_035288225.1 Anaerolineales bacterium
GGGTTTCATCGTGAGACCGGCACCTGCGATGTGCAGCACCGGCCCAAGCGCCACGGTGCCCAGCGCGCCGAAGGCCACGCCCAATGCGGTGATCACGGCGGCCTGGACCAGCAAATACCAGACCAGGGCCCAATCCTGAAAACCCACGCTACGCAAGATGGCCAACTCGCGCCGCCGAATCCAGGCCAGCCGCCACAACACGTTGCCCAGCGCCAGGGCCGAGGCGAGCCCCAGCGCTCGCGCAATCACGCCGAACAGGTCGACGAGCGGGCTGAGGTGCGCGCTGAGCAGGCGGCCGCTTTCTCCACGACGCGCTACGGCGATTCCACCCGGCAATGCATCCCCCTCGTGCAAGAAGCCCTCATCGGGCACCACGAACACCGAGACATCGCTGCTCCACCCGAGCAGATCCTGCGCATCTTCGAGCGACGTCCACGCCTCGTTGTCGATGTATGTCCGAGTTTCGAAAACGCCGACGACCGTGAAGTCGCGCCCCCGAATCCTCATCACCTGGCCGGGGCCGACCTGCAAACGCTCCGCCAGAAGCGAGCCAATCATCGCGGAGCGGGGCACGCTGCCGACCGCGAGTGGATTCCCCGCGATCATGGAAAAGGCCTCGGTCTCGCGGTATTGGCTGAGATCGACCCCACGCAGCATCATGGCGTTCTCAGAGGATGTGCCCACCAGCGTGTGCACTTCCGGCACCACTTGGCTCAAGCCGATCGCCAGCAAGCGTTGCTCGACCTCCATCGGCAGCCGGCTGCCCATGAACTCCCCCATGCTGTTTTCCTCTTGCACGACCAGATACGGGCGGCCCAAGTCGTCGAAGGCGCGGGCCAGGCCCGCCCGGTAGCCGACCAGGACAAATGTGGCCAGTGCCGATATGGCCATCAGCATGGAGGTCGCCAGCGCGAGTTTCCAGTGACGGCGCATCTCATCCAGGCCGATGCGCAGCATCGCGGCAAGCCCCACCCAGCCTCCTCAGCGGCGAATGGCCTGAGCCACGGTCTGCCGCGATTGCTGCAACAGCGGCAGCCACACGCCCAGGTAGGCGAAGAGCGCGGTGAGCGCCAGGCCCAGCGCAACCGCGCCCGGTTGCACGCGCATGAGAAGCGCGGCTCCGTGGATCACGATCGGTGCGTTTCGCGATTGCTCGGTTACATAGGCGAGCGCGACCAGGCTACCGACGACATAGGCAACGCTCACCATCACGAGCGCGCGCAGATAGACGAAGCGGCGCAGCACGCCCACTTCGAACCCGACCACGCGCAACGCGCCCAGCTCCCAGCCGCGCTCGGCAAGAGTCAGGCTCGTCGCGTTGTAGATGCCGAAGGTGATCGCGAGCAGGGCGACGACCAACAGCACCGTGGGCAGCCGGACCAGGTCCCGGATCGCCTGCGATTGCCGCTCGGCCAATTGATCCTCGAGGTAGACGTCGTACTTCCCCTGGATTCGCGCATCGGCCGCGAGCCGCGTGCGTACCTCTTCCGGGCTGGTCCCTTCCGCGATCTTGAGAAAGAGCATCTGGTCGCCCCGTCTGTCGCCCAGCAGGTGGCGGCCGGCCTCGTAAGTCATCCACAGGGAGGCATACTTGGTCCCTGGGCCGCGCACGGCGCCGACCAGGCGAAAGTCGCTGCCGTACACCAGCAGGTGCTGGCCGACCTGCCAGCCGGCAGCAAGCATTGCACCTTCGGTCGCCACCAATTCGTCCGTCGCCTGTGGCCACGCGCCCTCCAGCAGTGTGAGCGAGTGCACCTGCTCCATATCCAGGGGCGGCACAGCCCGCACCTGCATCACCGGACCGGCGATGTTCATGTGCCGGAAGATCGAGGGCGATACACGTTCGACCTGACCCGGCGGCAAGTCGCCGACCGCCTGGTACGCCTCCGGGCCGATCGTGCTGTCCATTGGGTCGAGCGCCTCGGCGGAGAGCAGGATGAGATTGCGAGTGGGCACAGGCCACCGCCCATACTCGCGGCACGCTTCGGCAAGCCCCCAGAGCAGCAGATAGCTCACCACCATCACAATCAGACCGAGCAACGTGAGCAGTGTTCGCCCGCGGTCGTGATAGAGATCGCGCAACGCAAAGCGAATGGCGCTCAGCACCTCTAAGCTTCCCCCCTGCCTGCCTGGATGCGGCCGTCGCGTAGTTCGAAGACGCGGTCCGCCCGTGCGGCCAGGTCCGGATTGTGGGTGGCCACGACGAAGGTGGTGCCGCTACGCCGGTTCAGGTCGAACATCAAATCCATCACACCGCGGGCCGATTCCGAATCGAGATCGCCCGTCGGCTCATCGGCCAGGACGACCACCGGCTCCACGATCAACGCGCGGGCGATGGCCACCCGCTGTTGCTCGCCGCCCGAAAGCTCGCCCGGCAGATGGCCGCGCCGGCCTTCCAGCCCGACCTGCGCCAGCATCACCAATCCGCGCTGCCTGGCTCTGGCATACGGCCAGCGCTTGGCGAGCAAAGGCAAGATAACGTTGTCGAGCGCGGCGAGTGATGGCAGAAGGTTGTAGAACTGGAAGATGAACCCGACGTGGTCTCGGCGAAAACGAGTGAGCTCGCGTTCGCTGGCCGCCTCGAGCGCGATACCGTTCACCGCCACAGTCCCCTGGCTCGGCCGATCGATGCCTCCCAGCAGGTGGAGCAGTGTGGATTTGCCGGACCCGCTCGGCCCCCGCACAACCACGAAGGCGCCGCGCGGCACTTCAAGGTCAATGCCGCGCAAGGCCTCGACCCGTTCCCTTCCGCGCGGGAAGACTTTGTGCAGGTCGACTGCGCGAATGACCGGTGGCGAGGTCGGATCGACGGATCGACGGCCCGTGTCGGTCATCGGGTATCAGTTGTCCGGGAGGCGGATGAGGAATGTAGTTGGCGCATCGATTCAGACTCCCGCTAAGTCG
>DATEAT010000041.1:0-3890 GCA_035288225.1 Anaerolineales bacterium
ACGCGATCAAGTACACACCGGGCGGCGGCAGCATCCGCGTCGGCGCGCAGGTCGTCGAAAACTCGGTGCAGGTGACGATCGCCGACAGCGGACCCGGCATCCCGCGCGAGGAGATGCACCGCATCTTCGAAAAATACGGGCGTGTCGAGCGGGTGGGCGCGCCCAAGGGCCTAGGGCTGGGGCTCGCGTTTTGCCGCATGGCGGTCAAGGCCCACGGCGGTCGCATCTGGGCCGAATCCCCGCCGAGCGGCGGCGCGGCCTTCCATTTCACGCTGCCGCTGCCGGCCGCGGGTGAGGAAGCGCGGGCGGGCGCACCCGAGGCGCCGGCCGCTGCGCAAGCCTAGAGCACGGGTTTAGAGGAGTGCATGGCGAAGCGACCCATTAACGTGGTGACCGAAACGCGGTGGCGCGGCCCGGCGACGGCTGCCGTCCTCGGATCGCGCGGGGCCTTGTGCTTGGATGCGCCCCTCCAGCCGCTGGAGGCCGACGAATGGATCGCCGCATTGCGCGCCCACGGCGCGACGCGGCTGGCGTTCGTCGTGCAGATGGACTCCTCGGCCGAGCGGGCGGTGGCGGTGGCCAACCTGCGCGCCCTGCCACAGGCCGGGCAGCTGACCGTGGTAGCGCACCAGCACACGGCGGAAGTCATGCGCGCGTCGCCCGACTCCCTGCGCACCGGCGCGGTGTTGGCCACGCTGGGGGCCGGGTTCCAGGGTGGCGAGTTTGCGCTTCCGCCCTGGGTGCGGCCGCAGGTCACCTTCACCGAGAGCCTCACCTTTCACTGGGATAAAACGACGGTCGAGCTGATGCACGTGCCGGGAGTCAACCCGGGCGCGCTGTGGGTGCACCTGCCGCAGGAGAGGCTGCTCTTCGTTGGGGATGCCTTGGCCACCGACATGCCGCCCTACCTTGGCGAAGCAGATCTGCCGGCGTGGTTAGAGGCCCTGGCCCGGCTGCGCCGCAGGCCCTACAAAGAGGCGCGCCTTTTCTGTGCGCGCGGCGGGTGGGTCTCGCCGGCGCAGGTGACGCGCTTCGCAACCTTCCTGCGTTCGGTGCAGCACCGGCTCGAGACACTCAAGTCGAAGAGTGAACCGCAGAAAGACCTGACTCGTGCGGCGGCTTCGCTCAGTGTCTATTTTAAGTTTCCGCGGGAGCGCCGGCTGATCATCGAATCGCGCCTGCGCCTCGGGTTGCAGGTGCTGTGGGAACGCGAGCACGGCCCGCTGCCCGGGCGCGCTTCGGGCAGCTAGTCCATCGGCCTCTCACCCTCCAACAACGGGAGTGCGCATGTTCGTGCCGCTCGTTGAAGTCACGCGTGGCCGCATCGTCGAGTCTGTGCATGTCGGGGCGATTGCGGTGGTGGACTCGCGCGGCCGCCTGATCGCCGCCGCCGGCGATCCAGCGTGGGCCACCTTCCTACGCTCCTCCGCCAAACCCTTTCAGGCCCTGCCGCTCGTCGAGAGCGGGGCGGCCAAAGCTTACGGCCTCGACGAACGCGAGCTGGCCGTGGCCTGCGCCTCGCACAGCGGCAGCCCGGCCCATCAAGAAGCCGTGCGCAGTCTGCAGCGCAAGGCCGGCGTGCAACCCGAGGATCTGTTGTGCGGCACGCATCCGGTGGGCGACCGGGCGGAGGCCGAACGCCTGATGCGGGCGGGGCAACCGCCCACCTCGCTGCATCACAACTGTTCGGGCAAACACTCTGCGATGCTCGCGCTCGCCCGCTACCGCTGGGGCGGGGTCACCTCGCCCGAGGGTCACTCCTACATCGATCCGGCCGGAGCGCTACAACAGGAGATCCTGCGGGCCTTTGCAGAGATGTGCGCGGTCGATCCGGCCCAGGTCGAGGTGGGCATCGATGGGTGCTCGGCGCCCAATTTCGCCGTGCCGCTCGAAGGCGCGGCCCACGCCGCCGCCCGCCTGATGGACCCGGCCGGGCTGGAGGAGGCGCGCCAGCAGGCGTGTGCCTCGATCACCGCTGCCATGATGACCCACCCCGAGATGGTGGCGGGCGAGGGGCGCTTCGATACGGCGCTGATGCACGCCGGCCATGGGCGCTGGATCGCCAAAGCCGGCGCGGAGGGCTATCAATTGATCGGGGTACGGGCGGGCGTGGCCGGGCGCGGCGCACCCGCGCTGGGTATCGCCCTTAAAGTGAGCGATGGCGACACGACCATGCCCACCGAAGCCTTGGGCGAAAGCCCGCCTCGCGCGGCGCCGCTGGTGGCGCTGGAGGTCTTGCGCCAATTGCGCATGCTTGACGAGAACGACCTGGGTGCGCTGGCGCGCTTCGACCGGCGGCCGCTCACGAATTGGCGAGGTCTCACGACGGGCGAGATCCGCCCGTGCTTCGTGATGGACTAGGTTCGAGGTCGAAGCACAACAAAGACAACCATCAGGCCGGCGCAACGCCGGCCTGATGATTCCGTTGACGCACGCAACGGCGTGCTCACCTCGGGCTAGATAAACGTCTCCGTCGGGGTCGGCACAGGTGTGCCGGGGATCTCGCACATGCCGGGTTCACCGCCGTATGGCACAAAGCCGTATGCCAGCCGGCAGGTGTTGTCGAGCGCAAACAACTCCTTGAGCGGATACTGCGCTTTGAGCTCGACCAGCGGCGAGCCGGCCTGGTCCGACGAGAAGTGGTCGTTGTAATCGAACCACCCCGGCTGTCTCACGCCGCCGTCTGTCCACACTCCCCACAGGAATGAAGGATCCCCGTTCAGCGCGGTGGATTTGAACGCAATCTGCACCGCCGCCGCATTGCCCGGCGCCATGCGCACCCAGGCCATGTCCGGGTCGGCGCCCACCCCCCGGTTGAAGAGCAGCGTCTCGTACCCGGTTCCGCCGCGGCCTGGTTCGGAGGCCAGGGGAGTCGGCCCGCCGACGTCCTTGTTGACGTCCTGCCATACCTGCACACCGTCGGTTGTCCACTCGCCGGTGCCCGGGGCGAGTGCCCACACCAGCGCATCTCCCCGCCCGTCCAGATCGGTATCCACCTCCACACCATAAGCGGCCTGGCCGATCGCCTCCGCAGGCGGCACGCCCTGCAGGAAGAGCGTGACGTAGAACCATGCTCCACTGCGATCGATCTCGGCTCGCCCGACATCCAGGTGACCCAGGTACTGCATCGACTGGGCGGCGAAGGGCCTCTCGAAGCGGTTGATCTGATAGCTCTCGCCGCCCGGCGCGCGACCCTGGGCGCCTGTCTTCTGCGAGTTGGTGTCGGAGATGTATCCCTCCGCGCCGCCCGGGCTGTCGGGGCGCATGACGTGATTGATGGCCGTTGGCGCGAGGGTGGCCTCGGGCGCCGCTGTGGCCGCCGGTGCAGTGGGCGGCAGCGCCGGCGCCGCGGTTGCAGGCGGCGGCGTGGCGCTGAGTTGGGCCATCAGGTTGCAGGCCAGCGCGGCGCCCGCCGCGAGGCTGAGTGCTGCCTGGACGACACGCGACGTTTTCTTTTTTCCCATACCCTTCTCCCTCTACCAGGTATTGTGGCGGTCCCGATCCCGCGCGTCACTTACGGGCTGCAGGGCGTGCCCGGGGTGGCGCCCACCGGACAGGGGACGAGGCAGCCGCAAATCGCGGTGGGGCCGGTATAGTAGCAAACCAGGCACCCAGTGGCCGGCGGGCGCGCCTGTTGGCACACCCCGGGCTCGGTGCCGCCGGGTGTAAAGCCAAACGCTTCGCGGCAGGTGTTGTCAACCGCGAAGATAGCCTTGATCGGATACAGATCCTTCAGCTCGACCAGCGGCGAGCCGGCCTCGGCCGAGGTGAAGTGATCGTTGTAGTCGAACCAGCCCGCCTGCTGCAGGCCGGCGTCGGTCCAGGCATTCCACATGAAGGTGGGCGGGGAACCGAGCAGCGATTCCTTGATGGCCAGTTGAATGTCGCCC
>DATEAT010000042.1:0-39486 GCA_035288225.1 Anaerolineales bacterium
TCCTAGACTTCGGGCGCAGGAAAACGCTTCTCCCCTGGCTCTAGGGGAGAGACGAAAAGTGGCCAATTGGGTGGACGCGAGTTCAATCCAGACGTAGGCGAATGGGTATTATAGCGCCCACATACCAGGGAGTCAAGTGTCACCGGCGGGAGTCAAGGGGGCAGGCGAGGGATTGAAGGCGATTCTGCTTCCACGCGGCATTCCTCCCCTGCTACCTACCGCCCTCGATAGTCCATCGCCAACTTGCCCGGCATGAAGAGCCACCTGCCCAATCCTGTTCGGGATGGCAGGTGGCAAATGAGACCTCCCCGCTGTGCCGTGTGCTGCTTTGTTTTGAACCTGCTTTCGCAGGTGGGAACCTGCCCGCGAGGTCAGCCTTGGCGAGTGCCTATCGCTTTGCGCGCGTGAGCAAGGGACCCTCTCAGACCGTGTTGGCTCAAAACGCGATGCTGCATCACCAACACAGCAGGGTTGCCCGCCTTATACCACAAGAGCGCCCCACCCGCAACTCACTCCGGGGTCACCACACGGATGCTCAACTCCTGCAACTGCTGTGGGTCGGCCGCGGAGGGGGCACCCGCCATCACGTCCGCCGCCTGTTGGTTCTTTGGGAAGGCGATCACCTCGCGGATGTTCTCCTCCCCGGCCAGCACCATGCACAGGCGGTCGATCCCGGGAGCGATGCCGCCGTGCGGCGGTGTGCCGTACTCGAAGGCTTCGAGCATATGCCCGAACCGTTCGCGCGCCACCTGGGGGTCGAGCCCGATGAGTTGGAAGACCTTCTCCTGCAGCGCACGGTCGTGAATGCGGATCGATCCGCCGCCGACCTCGTAGTTGTTGAGCACCAAATCGTATTGCTGCCCGCGCGCCTGGCCGGGCGCGGTGTCGAGCAGCGGAATATCCTCGAGCACGGGCGAAGTAAACAAGTGGTGACTCGGATCCCAGCGCTTGTCGGCGTCGCTCCACACCACGAAGGGGAAGTCGATCACCCAGCAGAATGCGAGCAGATTGGGATCGCACAAGCCGAGACGCCCGCCCAAATGCACACGCAAACGACCCAAGGATTCGAATACGACGGAGGGCTTGTCGGCGACGAAGAGCAGCAGGTCACCCGGCTGAGCCTCCAGCCTGGCCTGCAGCGCCTGCAGCCGGTCGGGGGCGAGGAACTTGGCGAAAGACGAGCGCACCTCTCCGCTCGAGGTGAGGGCCAGGTAGGCCAGGCCCTTGGCGCCGTAGGGGCGAATGAACTCGAGCAGCTCGTCGATCTGCTTGCGGCTCCACTCGGCCTGTCCCTTGACATTCAGCCCGCGCACGTGCCCGCCGTGGGCCGCCCCCTCCTCGAAGACTTTGAACCCGCTGCCCGGAGCCAGGTCGGTTACGTCCTTGAGCTCCATGCCGAAACGCAGGTCGGGGTTGTCCTTGCCGAAGCGCGCCATGGCGTCGGCGTAGGTGAGGCGCGGCCAGGGGCTGGCCAGCAACCGCTTGGCCGGTGTAACCTCCGCGACCAACCGGGTAAAAAGGTCTTCCGCCAGGGCCATCACGTCGTCGCGCTCCACGAACGACATCTCCACGTCCAACTGCGTGAATTCGGGCTGGCGGTCGCCGCGCTGGTCTTCGTCCCGGAAACACCTCGCAATTTGGAAGTACCGTTCGATGCCTGCCACCATGAGCAACTGCTTGAGCTGCTGCGGGCTCTGCGGCAGCGCGTAGAATTTTCCGGGATGGATGCGCGAGGGCACAAGATAGTCGCGTGCTCCCTCCGGCGTCGTCTTGAACAAGATGGGCGTTTCGACCTCAATGAACCCGTGAGCATCCATGTAGTCACGGATGAACTTCACCACGCGGTGGCGCAGCAGGAGGTTGCGCGCCATATGCTCGGTGCGCAGGTCGAGGTAGCGATACTTGAGGCGCACACTCTCTTCCACCGGCTTGTCTTCGTTGATCACGAAGGGCGGCGTGCGCGCAGGGTTAAGGATGCGGACCTCACGCGCTTCGATTTCGATCTCGCCGGTGGCCAACCCGGGGTTTTCCATGCCGGCCGGACGGCGGCGCACAACACCGCGCACCTGCAAGACAAACTCGTTGCGCACATCAATGGCCGCCGCATGGGCCCCAGGCTCTACATCCGGGTGGGCTGTGATTTGCACAATTCCCCACCGATCGCGCAAATCGAGGAAGATCACCCCTCCATGGTCCCGCCGCCGATGAACCCAACCGGCGAGGGTGACCTCGGTTCCTTGATGAGTGGCACGCAACTCGCCACAGGTATGCGTCTTGTACATTCGACCTCTCTTCAACCCTCGGCACGCCGGATCGCGCAGACGGACGCACCACCTCTGGCCGCCCGCTCGGGTCCTCACGGCCAACTCACGCGTTGGCCGGCTTCTGCTGCGCAGGCCGCGCCATTCGCATTAATGGCAAACAGGCACGCGTTGCCTATTGCCGCGCAGTCTGCTCGTCTTCCGCCGTTCGCCGTGTTCTCCGAACGATGTGTGAAGGGCGATTATATCAAAGGCACGATCGCGCATCAGCGCGCGGCGAGGCTATCCCGCCGGGTTGCGGGTGGCATGGATCAAATCCGCCAACAGGCCATAGGCGGTGGTCTGGGGTCCCGGGTTGTGCTCGATAAGTGTCAGCCCCTCCAGCATGTCGGTCTCGAGATGAATCGCCGACGAAGTCCCTGAGACAGTCGCCAAGGGGTCACCCCACGGGAGACTCTCCGGGCCCACCGAAGCCTCCAGCCCGCCGCTGGCCGCGCGCCGCGCCCGACACACCAATTTAATCGGGCGCCCGGCGCCGCGCGCCTCGCGCGCCTTGGCGGGAGTGATGCCCCGAATGCCCTCGCGTTTGACTTGCGAAGGCAGGATCGGCGAGTCCATCAGGACCGTCGCCAGCGCCGCCACCTTGATTGCCGCATCCCACCCGTCCACATCCGCCGTAGGGTCGGTTTCGGCAATCCCCAGCGCTTGCGCCGCGCGAATCGCCTCATCTAAATCCTTGCCCGCCTCGAGTTCGCTGAGAATGAAGTTGGTGGTTGAATTGAGCACGCCGCGAAATCCGAGAAGTCGCGCCGCCGGAAGCGTCTCGCGAAAGAGCGAAAACACAGGTGCACCATCGAGAATGGTCGACTCAAAAAGGAAGTGGAGGCGGTTCTGTGCGGCGAGGTCGCGCAGCGTCTTATACCCGTAAACCAGCGGCCCCTTGTTCGCCGTAACAACGTGGACTCCCGCTTCGAGGGCCGTGAGCACATGCGTCAGTGCCGGCTCTCCGGTGCGCGGGTTGAGAGGTGTGACCTCGACCATGACCTGGGCCTGAGCCAGGCGCAAGTTTTGATCCAATTGCGCGAGCGGCTTGGTCCGCCCGAATTCATCCAGGCGCCCACCGGCCTCCACGCCGCGCACGAGATCTTCGATCGGCAACCCCTCCGAGGCGATCGCCAGTCCATGGGCGCGTGTGAGAACACCGGTCAGGCGGAATTCCAACCCATACACTTGACGCAGGTCCGCCTCCTTGGCCACGAGCATTCGCGCCAGCGCACGCCCCACGTTGCCAAACCCGATCAGGACGAGATTGATGGGAGCCATGAGCTTCTCCTCGTCAAACCCCTGCAACCCCCTTAGATCCTTCCGGAAGCCGGGTTGCGCGCCGAGCGAAACCGGCGTTACACTAGGCCGGCGGTCGCTTTGAGCCGAGCGAAAGGTGCATGATGGATGCAGACATCGTGTGTGTGGCTGAGGTCTACGGTGTGCTTGAGGGCGAGTGGTGCCGCTCCCAGCTCGAGGCCAACAGCATTCCGGTCATGCTCAGTTCGGAGGCTGCCGGCAGCGTCTACCGGCTGACGGTGGGTGCATTGGGCCGCGTGCAAGTATTCGTCCCCGCCCGTTTCGCTGAGCAGGCTCGCGAGATCTTGGCCGCCAAGGGCGACGAGGACGAGGCGGCTTCGAGCGCGCCCGGCCCCTCCTAAGGGAACAACTCGTCCAGCCACTGCTGCGGGTCCACTTGCACGCCCCCCACCCAAATCTCCCAGTGCAGATGCGGACCAGTCACCCGGCCACTGCGCCCGATCGTTCCGATCCGCTCCCCCTCCACGATCGTCTGCCCCGTTTGGACGCTCACCGAATCCTGGTGGCATATCCGCGAAAAGATGCCCCACCCGTGATCGATGACCGTTGCCGTCCCGCACACATCTTGCGAGCCGGTGAATACGATGCGGCCCCCGGCCGGCGCGAAGATCTCGCGACCCACCCGTCCGGCATAGTCTATCCCGGCGTGGTAAGTGGCGTACGTGCCATTGAAGAGCCGGCGCCGGCCGAACGAGGAGGTAACTCCAGTGTCCACCGGCTCGCTGAACGGAGCGCTCCACGCCCGGTCCGGGGTGAAGGCGGCCACCAGGGCGCGCATCGTTTCTAGCTCGCGTTGATTGACAGCCGGGTCGAGCGTTTCAGGGTTCACCACCAGGGGAGCCTCATTGGGGTAGTCACCCGAGGCGACGGCCACATCCTGGCTGAACTCACGCGTGGTCCCATCCTCGAGTTGCAAGCGGATCGAGAAGGGATAGACGCCGGGGTCGATCATCGCGGGCAATCCCTGCAGCGCCACCCACGCGTTGTCGCTTTCGCCGAAGTTCAACGTGTAGGAGGCGAGCACACCTTGCACGCGCGCCCCAGGCGATGCCCCCACATGCACCTCGGCCGTCCGGCCTTGCGTGAGCGGCAATGTCCGGAAGCGAACATCGGTGATGGGAGCCGGCCAGGCGCGCAACGGTTGATCGCCCTCAGCGACATACAGCGTGCGTCCCGTGAATTGGTCGGCAAAGGATTGTAGACCGTTGACCTGCGCCAGCGCCCACGGGTTGAGCCCGCTCTTCGCAGCGCTGAGCAGCAGCGGTTCACCGCTCGCCAGCGGCGCCAGCCGCCCGCGCTCGATGCGCACCTCGCTCACCACCGAGGCAGGGGCTGCCTCCTCCGGCTGTGTGACGACAAGTTCTTGGCCGGCATAGAGACGCTCAGGGTTGGCCGTGTGGTTGAGGCGCAGCACGGCCTCCGGCGATAGTCCAAAGCGCAGAGAGAGCGTCGTCAGATTCTCGCCGAATTCGACCGTATGCGTCGTGAGCACCCCGCCGATCCCCTCCAGGCCCGGGATGATGATGCGCTCGCCGGGTTGGAGGACGTGCGCGAGGTCGAATCCGTTGACCGCCATCAGCTCATCGAGGCGGGTGCCGAAGCGCGCGGCAATAACCGTCAGGTTGTCGCCCGGTTGGATAATGTAAATCGGCCCCTGCACCTGGGCAGAGGCCGGCCGAGCCAGCACCAACAGGAGGGCGAGCAGCGCGCTAGCGCGCAGCGCCCGCGGCATCCAGCGCAAGGCGGTCTCCCACGGCGGCTGAATCGATTCGCGCCTGAGCCACTTCGAGCACGTAGCGCGCCGGGCGCTGCGGGGCATAGAAGAGGCGCCACGGCTTGGCCAGGCAGCGCGAGACAACCAAACCCTCCTCATCGAGCCAGAAGACGGCTATCGGGAAGAACACGAACAGCATGTGGATGGCCGAATCGATGCGCGAGGTCGTGCTCATCACCAGCAGCACCCCCTGCTCACTGCCCATACGGCGACGCATCATCAGCCCCCTGAGCCGCGATCCGAAGCTGCGGCAGACGCGCACCTGCCCTGCCAGGGGTGCGCCGCGCGTGCGATTGCCGATGGCGCATGCGCCTTGATGTCCGCTGGAAAACGCGGGTTCACTGAGATCAGGCATAGTAGCCCATCACCCGGAGGAGGCGGCGTGCCGCCGCGCCAAAATGCGCTCGACGCTGTCGGTGAGTTGTTTGGGCGTAAAGGGTTTGGTGAGATAGTCGTCCACGTGGGCCACGTGCAACCCGAGAACCCGGTCGATATCTTGGGCGCGTGCCGTTACTACCATCACCGGCACGGGCGCGAGAAGCGGATCCTCTTTCAACCGCCGGTAGACCTCCCAGCCGTCCAGATCCGGCATCATCAAATCGAGCAGGATGAGATCGGGGCGCTGCACCTGGACCAAGGTCAACCCCTCCTGGCCGCCCGCCGCACCGATGACTTGATAGCCCTTGCGGCCGAGGATCGTCCGCACCAGCTCGATGATTTGCGGGTCGTCTTCGATACAGACTATCCGGACGGCAGGCATTAGGCCTCCAACCGCTGGAAGATGGATCGCGGCCACAGCGCGCTTTCTAGTCTACCACCAGCGAGGAAAAAGGAGAAAACGCACAACGGAGCGGCACACTCGACGGGACCGCGGCGGGCAGAGGCAAGCGCGCGGGTTAGGCGAAATCCTCCTCACTGTCCATTTCCAACTGCTCCCCGGTCACCAGGAATATCGTCCGTTCGCAGATGTTGGTCACCCGGTCGGCCAGCCGTTCGAGGTTGTGGGCCACCCACAGCAGGTAGGTGGCGCCGTCGATCGTGCGCGGGTCCGAGATCATGTGCATCACCAGCTCGTTGTAGACCTGGTTATACAGTTGGTCGACGTCCTCGTCGGCCTGCGGGACAGAGCGGGCCTCGACCGCGTCCCCCGCAACGAAGGCGCCCACCGCCCGATGGAGCATGTCCACCGCCTTGGTTGCCATGCGCGGCACGTCGATGAGCGGCTTGATGAGCGGCTTCTCGCCGATGCGCAGGTTGATCTGGGCGATGCCCTTGGCATAGTCGCCCATGCGCTCCAATTCGGTCACGACGTCCAGGATGGCGGTCAGCCGGCGCAAGTCGTGCGCCACCGGCTGCTGGGTGGCAATGACCGCCAGCACCGCCTCCTCGATGGCGAAGCGGCGGCGGTTGATATCGCGGTCTTCGCGGATGATGCGCCGTGAAGCCTCGAAATCTCGCAGCTTGAGCGATTCGACCGACTGCAGCGTGGCTTGCTCGACCAGGCTGCCCAAGCTGAGCACGTCCTCATTGAGCCGGGCGATGTCCCGCACCAGCCGCACCCGTTGCTTTTCGGGGATTCTGCCTGCATTCGCCATGGATTCACCTCCCTGCGCGCGTTCTCTGCCCGGCGCCGTTAGCCGAACCGGCCCGTGACGTAATCCTCGGTGCGTTTGTCTTTTGGTCGCGTGAAGATTGTCTTGGTGTCGCCCACCTCAATGATCGTGCCTGCCTTGCGATCATCGCCGAGCATCATCATCGCAGTGATGTCCGAGACGCGCGCCGCTTGCTGCATGTTGTGCGTAACGATGACGATTGTATAGGTGGCCGCCAACGAACGCATCAGGTCCTCGATCTTGAGGGTGGCGATCGGGTCAAGCGCCGAGCACGGCTCGTCCATCAGGATGACTTCCGGCTCCACAGCCAAAGCGCGAGCGATGCACAGGCGTTGCTGCTGGCCCAGGCTGAGGGCCAGTGCGTCACGCTCAAGCTTGTCCTTGACCTCATCCCATAGGGCAGCCTGGCGCAGCGAGGTCTCCACCCGTGTATCGAGGTCGCCCCGAAACCCGTTGACCCGAGCACCCCAGGCGACGTTTTCGTAGATCGTCTTGGGGAATGGATTGGGTTTCTGAAAGACCATGCCGATGCGGCGGCGCAGGGCGACCGGGTCGACGTCCGGGTCGAGGATGTTCTGGCCGGCGAACATGATTCGACCGGCGGACCGCGCCCCATGGATGAGGTCGTTCATGCGATTGAACGAGCGCAACAGGGTGCTCTTCCCGCAGCCGGACGGACCGATGATGGCGGTGATGCGCTGGCGCTGGACAACCAGGTTGACATCCCGCACGGCGCGCAAGTCGCCGTAGTACAGGTTCAGGTCATGGGTCGTGAGAGCCGCCGTCACTGCATCCACAACCATGATTGTACTCAACTGCGGCGCCAGGCGGACCCCGCCTCGGGAGCTTTCCTCTTATAATCGTCCCGATGCGAACGGTGCGATCTCTGGTTCTGATCTCGGTCCTGCTGGCCGGCTGCCGGTCGGCGTCTGCGCCGGCCGCGCCGGTCCATCCGGTGGAATTCATCGAAAACCGAGGCTCAGACACGCTTGTGAACTTGGCGCTGGCCTGGGCCGAGCTGTATCAGCAGGAGCAGCCCGAGGTACGTATCTCGGTCAGCGGCGGGGGTAGCGGGGTGGGCCTTACCGCGCTGATCAACGGCACGGTCGATATCGCCAACGCCTCGCGGCAGATCAAGCCCGAGGAGGCGGAGCAGGCCCAGGCTCACGGCATCCATCCGACGGAGTTCGTCGTCGCTCGCGATGCGATTGCCGTCATTGTCCACCCCGCCAACCCGATCGGCCGGATGACGCTGCAGCAACTCTCCGACATCTACAGCGGCCAGATCAAGAATTGGAGCGAGGTCGGCGGCGAGGATCGACCAATTGTGCGCCTGTCGCGCGAGACGAACTCGGGGACCCACGTGTACTTCCTGGAGACCGTCGTGCGCCTGGGGCAGAGTGGCAACCACACCCTCTTCTCGACCGACACGCTGCTCCTGCCGTCGTCTGAAGGCATTGTCAGCGAGGTACGCCAGAATCCCAACGCCATTGGGTATGACGGCCTGGGCTACGTGCCGGCAGACCTGAAGGTGATCGCCGTCTCCCGCGGGGAGGGTGAGGCGTACGTGCTGCCGTCAGCAGCGACGGTCAACGACCGCAGCTACCCGATCGCCAGGGATCTCTACATGTACACGGCGGGCGAGCCGACAGGCGTGGTCAATGCGTATCTAGAATGGATCCTGGGACAGGAGGCGCAGCAGGTCGTGCGCAAACTTGGTTTCGTGCCGATCCTGACGGGGGCTCAGCCGTGAACGGTGCAGCCGCAACGCCGACCGCCAAGGGACAGCCTGCCCGGCCGCGGCCACGGCGGGATTGGGGCGAGGCGATCATCACCCGGCTCATCCAGCTGTCGGGCTACTCGGCGGTCGTCTTTGTCGGGCTGATCTTCTTCTTCCTTGTGCGCGAGGGCCTCCCGGCCCTGGTCGACGTTCCCTTCCGGGATCTGTTTGGCACCCGCTGGTATCCGATCGAGGGTTACTTCGGGGTCGTGCCCCTGCTCACCGGCTCCTTGGTCGTCACCGTCGGGGCGATGGCGATCGCCGTTCCATTCGGAATCGGGACGGCGATGTTCATCTCCGAGATCGCCCCGCGCTGGGCGCGGGAGGTTCTCAAGCCGCTGGTCGAGCTCCTGGGCGGATTGCCCTCGGTCGTTCTCGGCTTCCTGGGAATCCTCGTCCTCTCGCCATACCTGCGCCAAATCCTGGACTTGCCCACGGGACTCACCGCGCTGGCCGGGTCGCTTCTCCTGGGCGGCATCGCCGTTCCGACGATCGTCTCGATCGCCGAAGACGCCCTGGACGCGGTGCCGAGGTCGTACCGTGACGCAGCCCTGGCGCTGGGAGCGACGCCCTGGCAGACGATGTGGGGCGTGACGCTGCCGGCTGCGCGCTCGGGCGTCCTGACCGCGGTCCTGCTCGGTATGGGCCGGGCGGTCGGCGAGACGATGGCGGTGATGATGGTCACCGGGAATGCACCGGTCCTGGCGGTCCGGCTGGCGTCGATCGTCTCACCGGTCCGGACAATGACCGCCACCATCGCGGCCGAGATGGGCGAGGTCGCCAGCGGCAGCCCCCACTATCACGTCCTGTTCTTCATCGGCATGTTGTTGTTCGTGATCTCCCTACTGGTGAACGTGATTGCCTCGGCGGTCGTCTTCCGACAGCGCAGCCGGGCTGAGAGGGTCTTGTCGTGAGCGCTTCGGGCAGCCCTGCTGCCGTACCCGAGTCCGACAGCCGCCGGCAGTTTCGGGCAACTTCAGTCCGGCGTCGGCGGGTCCAGCGAATCGGTTTTGCCTGGCTGTCGTTGATGGCTGTGGCGACCGTGGTGCCGATTACGCTGGTGGTCCTCTACATCGTCCAACAAGGCGGCCCGGCCATCTCGTGGGAGTTTCTGAGCGGCCTGCCGAGCGACGGGATGCGACAGGGAGGCATCCTGCCGGCGATCGTCGGCACTTTCTACCTGACGCTGGGCACAGCGCTTTTCTCCGTTCCCTTAGGGGTGGCGGCGGCGGTGTATCTGGCCGAATACGCGCGGGAGAACGTGCTGACTCGAGCGATTCGTGTGGCGATCATCAACCTGGCCGGCATCCCATCGGTGGTCTACGGCCTGTTCGGGATGGGGCTGTTCGTGCTGTTCCTGCGCCTGGGGACCAGCATTCTGTCGGCCTCCCTCACCTTGTCGATCATGACGCTGCCGGTCATCATCAGCGCCGCGGAAGAGGCGCTGCGAGCGGTTCCGCAGGCGTTTCGGACTGTGAGCGTCTCGCTCGGCGGCTCGCGGTGGCAGACGATCGCGCGCGTCGTCCTGCCCCAGGCGGTGCCTGGCATCCTCACCGGGGTGATCCTCGGGCTTGAGCGCGCCGCCGGGGAGACCGCCCCGATCCTATTCACCGGCGCCGCCTTCTTCCTTCCCCGGTTGCCGAACTCGCCGCTCGACCCGACCATGGCGCTGCCGTATCACCTCTTTGTGATTTCCACGCAGGTGCCGGGAATGCCGCTCCAAATACAATACGGCACGGCGCTGGTGCTGATCGTGTTCGTGCTGGGCATGAACCTGACGGCCACCGTCATCCGCTCCCGGGCGCGCGCCCGCCGGCAGTGGTAGTCCGCATGGACAAGATCGTTGTCGACAATCTGACGCTTCAGTACACCGATGGAACCGAGTCGCTGCGCGGGGTGTCGATCGCGATTCCCGCCAATGCCATCACGGTCCTCTTCGGACCGGCCGGTGGCGGCAAGTCGTCCTTGCTGCGCTGTTTCAACCGACTCAACGACTTGGCGGACGTCAAGATGGTCTCCGGGCGCGTGCTATTGGACGGCATCAACGTTCTCGACCCGGCGATGGATGTGGTCGCCTTGCGGCGCAAGGTTGGGATGGTCTTTGCCCGGCCGGTGGTGCTGCCGTTCAGCATCCGCGGGAACGTGACCTACGGTCTGGAGTTGATGGGCATTCGCGACGCGAGGCGGCTGGAGGAGGCCGTGGAACAGAGCCTGCGCCTGGCAGCGTTATGGGACGAGGTGCACCAGCGCTTGGACGACCCGGCCATCGCGCTATCGGGCGGCCAACAACAGCGTCTGTGCTTGGCGCGCTCTCTGGCGCTGCAGCCGGAGGTCATCCTGCTGGACGAGCCGACCTCAGGCCTCGACCCGATCTCAACCGGGAAGGTCGAGGCCGCGCTGCAGGAGCTGAAGAAGGACTACACCATCGTCCTGGTGCCGCACTCGGTTCAGCAAGCCGGCCGAACGGCCGACTTCGGCGCCTTCATGCTGCAGGGCGAGTTGGTCGAGTTCGGGCCCGCCAAGGAACTCTTCACCCGTCCTCGCGACCAACGCACTGAGGACTATATCACCGGCCGATTCGGGTAGTCCGGCCCACCGCCTCCGCCCTGACCTCGTACCACTGTGCCTCACGCCTGCCACCTCATGCGGGCGCGTGTCCTGCCGCCCGGTGGGCGGTGGGCAGTCTATCGGGGTTGCCCGCGGCGGACCCGTTCCGCCAAGTCGCGGACCTTGTCCTCGATCGTATCCCGAACAGCGCGGAAAGCATCGAGCGGTCGGCCCTTCGGATCGGGGATGTCCCAGTCTTCGTGGTGGTCCGCTGGGATGAATGGGCACTCGTCACCGCACCCCATGGTAATCACGTAATCGTATCGACGGGCTGGGATCACGGTGAGTGACTTGGAGAAATGCGGCGAGAGGTCGTATCCGATTTCGCCCATAACCTCCACCGCGGAAGGGTTCACCTGGCCCGAGGGCCGTGAACCTGCGCTCGCCGGCTCGAGCACATCCGCGGCACGCAGCCTTGCGAGCCCTTCGGCCATCTGACTGCGGCACGAATTCTCAATGCAGACGAACAACACCTTGGCTTTCACCATCTTCCTCATCAACCGACATCGCGCACCGCGTGCCGAAGGGGCAGCCTTCATTGGCGGCCGGGCCGTCGGCCGCCTGCTCCACCGTAAAACCTTCTTTGGCGAAGTTGTAGGCCAGCGTCTCGCGCAGGATCGTTTCGTCTTCGACGACCAGCATCTTCTCGGCCATGGGGCGCTCGCGGCAAGGATTTCATGCACATCCTACCACGGCCGCAGGTGCGGTCTCAGAGCGCGCAGACGGTCCGCCCGGCTCAGGCATCCTGCTATACTTGATTGATATGGCCACCCGATTTCGAGCCGGCCTCACATTGTGGCTGGCGCTTCTGCTCACCGCCTGCGGTCTCTTCCCGAGCCCTGAACCGGTAGGCCTGCCGACGGCCGCGGCCACTCCCACGACGTCGCCTGCGCTCGTCAACTTGGGCACGCCTGCCGCCACAGAGGTCACGTTGCGGTTGTGGCTGCCGGTCAGCTTCCGCGCAGATGAAGGATCGCCGGGCGGAGTCGTGCTGCGCGATCGGCTTCACGACTTTGAGCTCGACAACCCGGGTGTGCGCATCGACGTGCGCCTGCGCGCGGATTCCGGCCCGGGCGGGCTGCGCGACATGCTCGGCCTGGCCGCCGGGGCCGCACCCGAGTCCTTGCCGGATGTGGTGGCGCTCGACCAACCCAGCCTGCACGCCGCCGCGCTCAAAGGCCTTATTCACCCCCTGCCCGCGGACGTGACACCCGAAGAGAACGCGGGCTGGTTCGCCTTCGTCGCGCCGCTCGCCACTGTGGATGGGCGGATGTACGGCATTCCATTTATGGCCGACTGTCTGGTGCTGGCCCAGCGCGAACCTGCGCCCCTCGATCCTCCTCAATGGAAGAGCTTGACTACCTGGGATGATCAATTGCATCTGCCGCTGGCCGATCCAAGCGCGCGCATGTTGCTGCTTGCATATCACTTGGAGGGGGGCGAGCTGCCTGCATCGGCGAGCACTCTCGCGCTGAATGCGGACGCGCTCGAGCGCAGCCTCGCCTGGCTGAACGAACTGGACGAGCAAGGCGTGCTCTCGCCGGGCAGCTTGCAGTTGGCCACCCCCGAGCAGACACTACTCGCGTTGCAGACTCGCGGACGCGGCGCGGTGACGAGCTTCTCCGCGTTGGCCACGTCCACGCGCTCGCGCTCCGGCCTCTCAGGAAGCTTGCCGCCGACGCCCAGCACCCAGGCGAGCACCCTGGTGACCGGATGGGCGTGGGCCACGACGGCGGTCGAAGGCGATCGCGCGCAAATCGCCACACGGCTGCTGGCCTGGTTGAGCGATGCGGAGTTCCTGGGTGAATGGACGCGCGCGCAGGGCATGCTGCCCACTCGCCAGGGTGCGCTGACGACATGGCCTGCGGATTTTCTCACCGCGCTGGCCGGGGCGTGCGCGCAGGCCGGCGAGGCGCAGCCCTCGGAAGAAGTGCTCGTGACACTCGGCCCGCTCCTGGATCGCGCCGTCCGGCAGGTTCTGCTGGAGGGTGTGTCCCCGCACGATGCGGCGCAAGCCGCCGCGGCTGCTATTCACCCATGAGCGTTCCATCCTGGTCGAATCACCTGGCCGCGCTGGAAACAATCCGCGGCGAGGCGCTGAGGGCGGTCGACCCGCACCGCCTGGTGGCCGGAGTCTTGGCCTTCGAGAACGGAATCCTTACCGCGGGCGAACGACGCGTCGCCCTCCCCCCCGACGGAACAGTCTCAATCGTTGCGCTGGGCAAAGCAGCCGCGGGAATGGCCGCCGCAGCGGCCGAAGTACTGCAAAGCGCATACGCGCGCGGGCTGATTGTGGCCCCGCAGAGACCGGCCCGTCTGCCGCCCCGATTCGATCTCGTGCTCGGCGGACACCCGCTCTCGAACGAAGGCAGCTTGGAGGCCGGGCGGCGCATCGCGCGAATGGCACACAACCTCGGCCCAAAAGATACCTTGCTGGCACTTGTCTCCGGCGGCGGCTCGGCTCTGGTCGAACACCTGCGTCCGCCGCTCACCCTCGACGACTTGCGCCAGGTGCAAGAGCTCATGCTACGTTCGGGCGCCGACATCCGGGCTTTCAACCTCGTGCGGGCGACTCTTTCCCAGATCAAGCGCGGCGGGCTGGCCCGCATGGCTCAGCCGGCGCAGACCATTGGCCTGATCCTGTCCGACATCATCGGCGATCCGCTGGCCGACGTCGCCTCGGGGCCCACGGTCGACGAGCCCGCCGACCGCGCCCAGGCGCGCGCCATCCTGACGCACCTGGCGTTGTGGGAGGCGTTGCCCGCTGCAGTGAAAACCGCGATCAGCGAGATCCCGGTCGCACCCGAATCGACTCGACCCACGGCGTATAACCTGCTCATCGGTTCAAGCGCCACGGCTGCCGGCGCGGCGCAAGAGTGCGCACGCTGGCTCGGGTTCAACGCGGATGTTGTTTCGCTGGAGGTCAGCGGGGAGGCTCAGCAGGTCGGCCGGCAGCTGGCCGGGATCGCTCTCGAGGCGCGCGCCGAGGCCGGGCCGGGGAGGCTGCCGCGGGCCATGATCTTTGCCGGCGAGACGACCGTGACCATGCGCGGCCACGGCAGCGGTGGGCGCAATCAGGAGGCCGCACTCGGGGCGGCGGTAAGATTGGCCGGTGCCGAGGGTGTGGCCCTGATGATGCTGGCCATGGACGGCGTGGACGGGAACAGCCCGGCCGCCGGTGCGATCGTCACCGGCACGAGCGCCGCAACAGCCGCGGAACTCGGATACGACATCGAGGTCACCCTGCGAGAAAACGACAGCCACGGGCTGCTGCACGCAATGGCTGCGTGTGTGCACACCGGCCCCACCGGCACGAACGTGAACGACCTGATGGTGGCGTTGGTTTACCCGTAACACCCGGCCCACATGCGCGCGGGTATAATCCCGCGGTGCGCAGCGAATGCCGCCGCTCGAGCCCGCGGCAGTGCGGATGCGCAAATTCCCTCGAGGATCCGTCGCATGATTCACTTTGGCACCGATGGTTGGCGCGCGGTCATTTCCGACACATTCACTTTTGGAAACCTGCGGCTGGTTACGCAGGCCATCGCCGACGCCGTCGCAGCTCCGGATTGGGACGAACCGCTGCGCCAGCAGCCCTCCGTCGACGCGCACACGATGGTGGTCGGCTTCGACACGCGCTTCCTGTCGGATCGCTACGCGGCCGACGTGGCGCGCGTGCTGGCGGGCAATGGATACACCGTGCATCTGGCGCATGCCGATGCCCCCACGCCCGCCATCTCGCTCGCCGTGCGCCACCTCAAGGCGATCGCCGGGGTAATGATCACCGCCTCGCATAACGCCCCACGCTACAACGGAGTGAAACTTAAGGCCTCCTACGGCGGGTCGGCGCAGCCCGAGCAGTGCCGCCGGGTGGAGGTGTACCTGAGCGATAACGAATCGCGAGGGCGCGGGCCGAACCTCATGGATTTCGAGCAGGCCACCTCCAAGGGACTCATCCGCCGTTTCAACCCGACCACCGGGTACTTCGATCACTTACGCACGCTCATCAACTTCGACCTGATCGCCAGCCGCGCGCCACGGGTCGTGGTCGACTCGATGTTCGGCGCCGGCCGCGGTCAGATTAAAGGCATTCTACAGGGCACCGGCTGCGAGGTCTTTGAGGTCCGCGGTGAAATGAATCCCGGGTTCGGCGGCGTGCACCCCGAACCGATCGCGCGTTACCTGGGCCCACTGGCCGGCGCCATCGCCGCCGGGCACGGCGAGCTGGGGGTAGCCACCGATGGCGACGCCGACCGCATCGGCGCGATGGACGGACGCGGACAATTCGTCGACCCGCACAAGATCATGGCCCTCGCCTTGCGTTACCTGGTGGAGAAACGCGGGCTGCGCGGCAAGGTGATCAAGACTGTGTCGACCACCCAAATGATCAACCGCCTGGCCGACCTGTACGGGCTCGAGCTGCATGAGACTCCGGTGGGGTTCAATCACATCGCGGACTACATGATCGGCGGCGACGTACTCATCGGCGGCGAGGAATCCGGCGGCATCAGCTTCGCGGGGCACATCCCCGAAGGCGACGGTGTGCTGATGGGCCTGCTGCTCGTTGAAATGGTAGCCGCCTACGGCGCGCCGCTGGAAGAGCTGGTGGCGGACCTGTTGAAGACCGTCGGTCCGGTCCACTACGAACGGAAGGATCTGCGCATCGCCCACCCGGTCAATAAGGACGCGCTCACGCGCAAATTGTGCGAGGACCCTCCGGGCGATCTGGGCGGCGTGCGCGTGCAAGAGGTGCGCAGCCTGGACGGGATCAAGTACATCCTGGCGGATGACTCGTGGTTGCTGATCCGGCCCTCGGGCACCGAGCCGGTGCTGCGCGTGTACGCCGAGGCGCGCGAGCCGCGCATGATCGACGTGCTGCTCTCCTTCGGCCAGAGGGTAGCGCAGGACGCCATTTAGCCCGCCGGCTCGAGAAGGAACCGCCATGCAGTTCAGCCAACTCATCATGGCGCGCCGCTCGGTGCGCGCATACACCGCACAACCGATCGAAGAGGGCGTGGTCGAGCGCCTTCTGAACGCAGTGCGCTGCGCGCCTTCGGCGGGCAACTTGCAGGCCTACCAGGTCTGCCTGGCCCGCTCAAGCGCGGTACGGGCAGCGCTCGCCCGCGCCGCGGGCGGGCAGTCCTTCATTGAACAGGCGCCGCTGGCACTCGTCTTTTGCACCAACGCCGGGCGGGCGGCCGCGCGCTACGGGCAGCGCGGGGCGACGCTCTACGCTGTTCAAGACGCGACCATTGCCTGCACCTACGCCATGCTGGCCGCGGTGGAGGAAGGCCTGGCGTGCGTGTGGGTCGGCGCGTTCGACGAGGGCGCGGTGCGTCAGGCCGTCGGGGCACCCGGGGAATGGACTCCGATCGCGATCCTTCCTATCGGATACGCGGCCGAAACGCCGCCCGTCTCTCCGCGGCGCAACCTGAGCGACCTGGTGCGTGAGGTCGGAGCGTAACGCGCTGCCGACCGCAGCCGCCGGAACCCCGAGAGTAACCCCAAACGCACAACGAGGGCAGCCAGGCTGCCCTCGTTTGATATCGGCATGATCTGAAGGATTTACGGAATGGTTCCATGCAGCCACTCGGGCAACACCCGTGGCGGATCGATCCACGTCTCGTACGCGGCTCGGGCCACCTTCCCAATCAGGAGCATTGACTCTTCGTAATCGGCCGAACTGGTCTTGTTCCCCAGGACGACGATGATGAGCACCTTGCCTTTTGCCACGACAATGCCCGTATCGGCCACAACACCCGCGCCGTTCTCGAACGTAGTGCCCGTCTTGTTGGCCAGGGTCGCCCGCACCGCGGCCGGCAGCCCGCTGCCGATACGCTCGCTCTGGCTCGGTTTGGGCACGCGCATAATGGCCAGGATGCGGGCGCTCGACTGCGGCGTGAGGAGTTCTTCATTATAGAGAAGCTCCAGCAGGCGGGCCAGATCCGCCGGCGTTGAGCGGCGTGGGATGAACGTGGTGTGCGTGACGCCCCACGATTGCCACTGATCCACGAGGTGGTAGCCTGGCTGGCCATCCAAAAAGGCCGCCAGCCGCACTGTGGCTGTCTCCTCCGACTTGACCAGCATGGCCTCCAAGAGCTGGGCGAACGAACGCTGGTTGGCTTGCGGGCCGTTCGTCCACTTCACCTGCGGATGGCGCTCCATCCAGTACAAGAGGTCCATAGCGATACCCACCTTGATGGTGGATGCAGGATGGAAGACCTCGTCGCTGCGAATGGCCACGCTCTCGCCGCGGGTCACCTCCTCAACATACACGCCCCACGTGCCGGAAGGCGCCTGGCGCAGCAGTGCCCGGATCTGCTCTTCAAGCGTCCACAAAACCTGCTCTCGGGGGACTTGGGTTGGCGGAAAGACGGTGCGGAAGGGAATCGGAGTGGCGGTGGCAGGCCGTGTGGGTCCGACCACGGGCGAAGCTGTTGCGGCCACCAAGTGCGACCCGGCTGCGCTGGTGGCGGAGGGTCCGGCGATCGATCCGGGTCCAGCGATGCAACCACCCAGGACCGACGCGAGCAGCATCCCGATCGCGGCCCGGCCAGCCTGCGAGGAGGAGGCACGGCTGCTCCCGGCGCGGGCGGCGTGCGATCCGTGCGGCACGTTCGGCCAGCTCCAATGCGAAAGGCTTGTCAGGGGTGATGGAAGCTGTGTGCGTATCCTCATAGAGAGGCGGCAGACCGAAGGTGATCCGTCGGCGCGTCTCCGCCATCCTTCTCGGCTTGTATGGCGCAGGCTGGATGGTACCGCACAATCGTGGGGTGTAGGAAAGCGGGCCTTACCCCGGGGCTGGAGCAAGCACCAGACTGAAACGGGCGCCGCCTTCGGGTAGATTATCAGCCGAGAGATCGCCGCCCTGCGCTTCCGCAAGCTTGCGCGCGATGGCCAGCCCCAGGCCCGTCCCGCCCTCCACCCGCGAGCGGCCACGATCTGCGCGATAGAAGCGCTCGAACACGTGCGCCAACGCATCGGGCGGGATCCCGCTGCCCGTGTCGGTCACGTCGATGCGCACACGCCCACCGGCCAACGGGAGTATCTGCATCGTGACCTTTCCGCCCTCGGGTGTATGCCGGATGGCATTGTTCACCAGGTTGGATAGGATTTGCTCGAGCCGCTGAGGGTCCGCGGCTGCCAGGGCCGAGCGCGCTCCTTCGAGGCGCAGGCCCACCTTTTTCGAAGCGGCACGCAGCTCGAAGGCGCTTGCCACACGGCGCAGCACCGGGGCCACATCGGTCGCTCCGATCTCCATTGCCAGCCGGCCGGCATCGGCCAGGGCCAGGGTGCGCAAGTCTTCCACCAGGCGCGTGAGCAGACGTACGCTTTCGAGGACGGGTTCGAGATTCTCAGCCGTCGCGGGGTAGACCCCGTCGACGAGCGACTCGACATTCGCCTGAATGACCGCTATCGGGTTGCGTAGTTCGTGGGCGATGTCGGCCGTCATTTCCTTGCGCAGGCCTTCCTGGCGCTGGATCTCACCGACCAGCCGGCGGAAGGACTCGGTGAGTTCGCCCACCTCATCGTGCGAGGCACGTGGCAGGTCCAGGTTGCGCTCGCCTCGCGCGAAGCGATTCATCGAGGCCGAGAGCGAGCGCAGCGGCGCGGTGAGCCCGCGGCTGAGCACGACCGCCAGCACCAGCCCCAACAACCCGCCCAGCCCGGCGGCCAGCCAGATGGCGCGGTTGACCCGGCCGATCAGGAAGCTCTCCTGAACGCCGATGGGGAGCCCCACCCCGCTCATGCCGCCGAAGAGCAGCAAGGTCCCCACCCTGGAACTCTTGACGACCACCGGGGCGCCGCGGGCGATTTCTTCGCCTGCAACGGACGACCCGAGCAGCGTGCCGCTGCTGTCGCCGACCACGATGCCGGCCGAATCCACCAACACCAGGCGCTGGCCCATCATCGCCCCAAAGCCGCCTGGCCCCGGGCCGTGCGCCGGAACGAGCAAGGCTTCCACGCCGTCCCAGGTGCCGCGTTCCGCGTAGAACTGACCCAGGTCGCTGGCGATGCTTTCGGGTGCCGTCATGTTGCCCGCGAACATGAAACCGCGGACTTCGCGCGCGGCAGAACTGTAGGCCACCACCGCCACGACGACCAGGGTCATCGTCAGCAGCAGCGCAAAGGCAAAGAGAAGTCTGGTTGAAAGTCGCATCGCCGCTAGCCTTCCGCGAACTTGTAGCCCACGCCGAAAACAGTCAGGACGTACTGCGGGTGGCGAGGATCCCGCTCAAGCTTGGCCCGCAAGTTCTTGACGTGGGCATCGATCGTTCGTTCGTAGCCTTCGAACGCATCGCCCTGCGCCGATTCGAGCAATTGCATGCGCGAGAAGGCCCGTCCGGGTTGTTGGGCCATGGTCACGAGCAGGTTGAATTCCGTCGGAGTCAGCTCGAGGATCTGCCCGCCGCGGGTCACCGTGTGGCGCGGGAGGCTGATCTCCAGATCGCCGCTGCGGATGAGTTCGACCGCCTCGCGCGGGGCCCGGCTGCGGCGCAGCACGGCGCGCACACGCGCCACCACTTCGCGGGGCGAGAACGGCTTGGGCACATAGTCGTCGGCACCCAGTTCCAGGCCGATGAGGCGGTCGGTTTCCTCCACCCGTGCCGTGAGCATGATGATCGGGGTATCGCCCAGCTTGCGGATGGCGCGCGCCACCTCGAAACCGTCCATCCCCGGCAGGTTGAGATCCAACACCACCAGGTCTGGGCGGCGCGCTTGGAACTGGGCCAGCGCCTCGGAGCCGCTGTGTGCCGCCGTCACGCGATAACCGGCCTGCTCGAGATAGCCGCGCAGCACGCGCACCAGTTGAGGTTCGTCATCCACGACCATGATTGTGGAACTCATCGCGACATCCAATGCGCCGCGCGGCAAGCGCGGCGCAGGAGGATTATACAGTCCCTGAAACGGAGCGGAGGGCGCGAGCGGCGCCCTCCGCGGAAACCCCACGCGTTAGAGTTTCTGGCCGCAGGCCGGGCACGCAACCCAGCCCGCCTGAACCGGCCGGCTGCACGCCGGGCAGCTGGCCATCGCCACCTTGGGCCGGGCCACCGCCCGGATGAGGGCGACCACGCCCACGACTACGAGTGACAGGACGGCCAGCGGCACGAGCAGCCGCAGGATCATCCACGCACCGCCCGCCAGCGGGAGGGCTCCCATCATCCCCCAGCCCCCCATGTGCCCGGGCAGGTATCCCCAGCCGCGCATCATGCCCGCCCCGCGAGTGAAGAATGGCAGGGCCACGCCAAAGGCCAAGACGAGCAGCACCAGAAAGACTATCAGCATCCACCACGGGAACTTCTTCATTGAGCGATCTCCTTCTCGGCGACGAACTCGCCGTGCCAGGTATGCGGCCACACCTGGCCGCTCAGTCCATTCACGCTGAGCATACCCGCCGGCTTTCCATCGATCTGGTAGTCAAACGTGTAGTAACCGTAGAAACTCACTCCACCCTCGGCCAAAACGGCACCTGGCTGCGCATCATCGAGAAATAGCTGTGCCTTCTCGCGTGCCGCATCGAGGGCGATCGAGTTTTCGACCGCCTCGGTGCGCAAGCCACGCATGTGCCCGTACTTCAAGTTCCACATCATGTTCGGGCCCGGCTCCGGGTGAAGCGCACCGGTGAGCGGGTCGATGAGTACTTCCAGTGCGCCTCGGCCGGTCGATTTCTCAGTGATCAGCGCGTAGAAGTTCTGATCGAATTCCATCACTTCCCGAACGGTCAGCGCCGGGTCGATCGATTGTGCATACGACTGTGCCTTCGCAACGGCCGAATCCAGGGTGATGCGTTCGCCCTGACTTGTGGATGGCACACCGCCGTAGCCCCACATCCCGCCGCGGGGCATCCGCCGGCTATCGTTGCGCGGGCAGGCACCGTTCTGGTTGCCGTCATCACGCCACGAGCCCATCATTCCGCCCGGCATACCGCCGAAGCCGCCGAATGGGCACGCCTGCTGCCCGCCGCGCGGGGTGGTGCCGAAACCCGGCATCATCCGCTGTCGGTCCGTGCCGCGGAATCCGAAGAAGGGCAACGTGTCGTCGGGCGTCGTGCCCAATTGCGGGGCGAGGGCCGCCGCCTTTTCTTGCGTGCGCACGATCAGCGCGCCGGCGGCGGCTGCTCCGCCCACGCCCAGCGCGAGGGCCAGCACGACCACCCCCGTCCAAAGCAATGCCTTTCGCATTCTTCACCTCATTTTGGATGTGCCGGATCGCGGGCCGTTGGGCACGCAAGGTCTTCCGGCCGGTTCTTATTTACCTGAAGATACCCTTCGCCTGTGAAGACCGTGTGAAGGCGGCCTGAAGGACAGGTGAACGCCGGTCTCCGCCGGGGGCGACCCGGCGAAACCCTGCATCTGCCGTGCTATACTCCGTCCGCGCTGTACCCCGCAGGAGGACTCCGCCCATGCGCGCGCTGCTCATCGCCCACAACAGCACAGTTGCCCAGAGCACGGACTTCGACCATCTCGATCGCGACCTGGCCGTGCCAGGCAATCAGGTGTGGCTCGATATCGAGCACCCGCAGGAGGACGACATCGCGCTGCTGCGCGAGAAATTCCATTTCCACCCGCTGGCCATCGAAGATGCCACCCGCGCCTCCGAACGTCCGAAGGTTGACCTGTACAACGATTACTATTCGCTGGCGTTCTACGCCACGCGGCTGATTGGCGAGACGGGTGACCTCGATCTTCAACCCTTCCATTTGTTTGTGGGGGCTAATTACCTGGTGTCGATCCACGAGCAGCCGTTGCCGGAGGTGGTGGACAGCATGGGGCGCTGGGAACTCAAGAATGGCCCGCTGCAACCGAAGATCGGGGCGGCCGTGCACGCACTACTGGATGCCGTGGTGGACGAATACTTCCCGCTGATGGATCAGATTGCCGACCGAGTGGACGAGCTCGAGGATTCGCTCTTCACCGAGTTCAACCCGAAGTCGCTCGAGACGATCTTTCGCCTCAAGAAGGGCCTGCTCAACATGCGGCGGGTGGTGGCCCCCGAACGCGATGTGCTCAACCATCTGTTGCGGCGCGAGCTGCCCGTCTTCACCACCGAAGACGTGGCCTATCTGCAAGATGTTTACGACCACCTGGTGCGAGTCACCGACAGCGTCGATACCTACCGCGACCTGCTTTCGAACGCCCTCGACAGCTTCCTCTCGGTCCAATCGAATCGCCTCAACGAGGCGGTCAAAGTGCTGACCATCGCCTCGATTCTGCTCATGTCGAGTTCGCTCATCGCAGGCATCTACGGAATGAACTTCGTGCATATGCCGGAGATCCGCTGGCCCCTGGGCTATGCGTGGGCGCTCGGCCTCATGGCCACGGTCAGCATCTCGCTCATCCTCTTCTTCCGCTGGCGCAAGTGGCTGTAAGCGCCCCAGCGGCACCCCTCTCTCATATGATGTAGCCCGTCTCGGGCAGCCGAAGGGTTACGCCGGCCAGGGAGACGTGCGCGTGGACGCCATCCCCACTGCAGACGGGTTGCACAGGGGACACGCCGCACGAGGCTTACCGTTTCAGGAAAGGTAGATGCGCTGGGGGTCGAGTTGTTCGCGCAGAATCCGAAGCTCGAGCGCGCTGGGGGGCTCCGTGGCGCGCACAGAGGCTGCCGCCCGCAGCGGCCAGCCGGTGTTGGCCTGGGCCGCCTCCACCGTGCAACCCGGATGGAGCGCCGCGAGGACAAGCTCGCCTGCGTCGTCGGGCTCCATAATCCCGAGATGGGTGACCACGGCCGCAGGGCCGCCACCGCGCACCCCCGCCTGTACTCGCTGCGCGCGCGGGCCGATGTAGCCGGCGGAGGTCACGAAATCGACCTTGGGCGGGAAGCGGCGCTTCTCGTGCGGAGTGATGAAGTAGCAGCGATCGGCCCACGCGGCGATCTCCACCGCGCCGCCGGAACCCGGAAGGCGCACCTTGGGTTTGGCATAGTTGCCGATGACCGTGGCGTTGACGTTCCCCAGGCGATCGATTTGCGCCCCGCCCATGAAGCCGACGTTGATGTAGCCGCGCTGCAAGAAAAAGCTGAAGAGTTCGTAGAAGGTGCATACGCCGATCGCACCCGAAACGAGGGTTGGGTCACCGATCGAAAGCGGCAGCCGGGCCGGCTGCGCGCCGATCACCCCGGCCTCGTAAATCATGACCAGGTTGGGCGCGTGCGTGCGCCGCGCGAGGTTACAGGCCAGGTTCGGCAGACCGACGCCCACCAGCACCACGTCTCGATCGCGCAGCAGGCGCGCTGCGTTTACGGTCATCAACTCGGAAGGGTTGTATTCAGCCATGCGTGCCTCGAGGGTCGGAGCTCGGCCGCGCGGTGGCGGCCGGCCATGCACAATTCGCCCGCAGCACTGGTGGCCTCATGGCCCACACGCTGCCGCGCGATTGAATGACTATATCATCAGCATTTGGCGCGGGCAACCGCGCGCAACGTCGAGCCGGCCCTCGCCGATTGCATGGGTTGGCAGTTGCCCGGCCGCCGCGGTAACATGTCGCATGGAAAGGGACCCCTGATGGCTCGTCTGCTCTCGTCCTCCGAACGCGACGAAGCCTCGCGAGTTTTCGCAATCGGCCTGCGGCACGAGGCGATCCGCGTCCACGAAGGTGTGCGCTGGACCTCGACTCTGGCGCGCTTGCACGCCCGTCTGCGCGGCTTGCCTCCGCCTTCGGCCAATGCCATCACCTTGGGCAATCACGTCTACATGCCTACCCCGCTCGACACGAGCCCGGCGCGGCTCGAGGCGGGCGACCTCAACGATATGGGCTGGCTGATTCACGAGTTGACCCACGCCTGGCAATTCCAGCATGCCGGATGGGCTTACCTCGCTCAAGCCCTCGGCGAGCAGATGCGCCTCGGCCCGAAGGCCTACGACTACGGCGGCGAAGCCGGGTTACGCGCGGCGCACGCTGCCGGTCACGGGTTATCCCACTTCATGCGCGAACAGCAGGCCGATATGGCGCGCGATTACTACTTCGCCTTGAAGCGCGGACGCGATGTGAGCGCCTGGCAACCCTACATGCTCGAGATGCGGGCCGCCTGAGCTGCTCCACCCGCCCCATTCCGCAATCGCCGTCCAACCCACGTGCGCCGATCCAGCTCACCCACGCCGGCGCGTGCGCGGCCTTGCCGAGGGTTTGGCGCTCCCAGCCTTGCGTGCGCGCAGCTTGGCTTTGGGCTTTGGGCGCACGCTCTTCGACGGGCGTGGTTTCGCCTTGGGTTTTGCCCGCGCACCTCTCGCCGCACGCGGTTTCGCCGCCGCCGGCGCCATATGGGCGGGCCGTGCCGCGACGAATTTCGCAAGCGGCGCGAAATAGAAATCCTCCCATCCCTCACGATACTGCTCGGCTTGGCCGTCGGGGATGTTGGACTGGGTCAATGTCAGGCGAGTCTTGCCCGCCACCTCCACCAGGACAATCTCGAGCCGTGAGTCCTCACTCCCGGGCGGGAAGTCGGTGGTCCGCCAGGACTGCACGATGCGCCGCCCAGGCTCGAGCTCGAGATGGACACCCAGGATATAGCCATCCCATGCAGTGAAAGCGTCGCCGACCCTCGACCCGCCGGTAGCCTTGCTGCCGGTGAACGCTGAGTGCGCGCGAGGATCGAGCCACGCAGCATACACCTTGCGCGGAGATGCGTTGATCACAGTCGTCATCTTCAGTTGCTCGGCCATCTCTGCCTCCACCGAACTACCCAATCGAAGTCCGTCCAACGAAGGAATGCCGTGAGGCCTTCTGCACCTCGCACGCGGGCTCCAGCGCGATCTCAGAACATGCCGCGCGCCGGAGGTTCTGCCCGCGTCCGAATCCTCAGCCGCCATGCCATCCACATGAGAAATAAAGCCGCGGCGGCGCCGACCTCTGCCATGCCCGCGGTATTATCCGCTCGGTTCTTGTCCATCTCCTGCAGAGGCGCGATCAGGATGAGGAAGGTGAGCACCCCGGAGGCCAAGGCCAGCACGTGGCGCGGCGACCCAAAAACAGCCCCCGACTCCAAGCGCTTTGCCAGCGCTACCGATGCCCAGGAGAAGGCGGCCAGGAGCGCCAACAATGCCAAGACCGGCATGCGCGTGCTCGGGAGCGCCCACAGTTGAACGAAGAAAGCGATCGCCCAGCCGAGCCCGAGGAAGAACATCCGCCAGGGGCCGCCCAGCGGGCGCGCCTCGGGCGCTCGACGCGGCGCGGCTGTGCGGCGCGCAATCCAGATCAGGATCGCGGTGCCGATGGCCGTGAGCAGGTAGGCGGCGGCCGGCGGACGGTAGGGCGTCATCCACAGGAAGCCCACGACCACGTCGGCGAAGAAAAGCGCGAGCAGGACAATCAAGCCGCGCCGGCCCACCCAAGGCTCGTCGCGATGATCCGGGAAGAGGATCGTCGTGAGCAGGATCGGCAAACCGATGCTGTAGACGGTGTGGTAAAGCGTGAGCCCGGCAGCCCAAACCCAATTGACGCCTGCGAACCGGCCGTAGGTCCCGAGAATCCCCAGGTCCATCCAATGGGGGTCGAACCAGCTCTTGACCATCAGCCCTTCTTCGATGATGCCATAGGCCGCGCCGAGCAGCAGCATCGTCCGCCAATCGCCGCCCCAGCGGTAGGTCAGTTCGCGGACCAAGATCGCGCCGCCCCCATACAAGAGGCAGAGCAATGTCAACCCGAAGGGGCTGAAGAATTCGGCCGGCGGCGACGAGCCGGATAGCAGCTCGCCAATTGCCGGGGCGAGAAAGAAGAGCACCAACCACGGTGCGATTCTCATTCTGTTCTTACCCGTCGCTGGCTTCACGCTTCCTCCCAGCCGCCCTACATGCCGGGCATGCTCAGGCAAAACGAGGGCTGCCCCTCAACCTCCCCAAACCTCTCACCGACCGGGAACATCGGCTGGCGAGTTGCCGCCCTGATCCGCTGTGTCGGTGCGCGCTGCGTCATGGCATAGGAACCGGTGAGTGAATCGGGGACGCGCGCCGGACAAACCGCATAATCTCCAGCGCCGGACGAGGATCGATGGATCGAAGAGCATCGCGAGCGGCTCTCAGCGATGGCAGCGGCCATGCGGCTGCTAGAACTCACCGTAGTTGACCGGCTGGCTCATGCGCGGCTTCACCGCCAGCCGGCGGTGAACTTCGGGCCCGAGTTTCTCCCAGTAGGCCTCTCGCTGCGGCACGCTGTAGACCCACTCCTCAAGCCAGGCCTGAGTGGCCTTCTCATCGGCCGAGATCTTGTCCCATTGCAGGTAGAACTCGTTGTCGCGATCGTAATAGCCTTGCGTGTAGGAGGGGTGGGCGCAGTGCGGCACGTGGCTCACGGCGGTCACCACGAAGGAGGGGATGAGCGTTCGGTTGGGGTCGGAACGGATGACCTCTTCGCCGACGATTTCCTCGGCGGTCACAATGACGCGCTTAGCGGCGAAGGCCGCCTCCTTCTGCTCGCCGACAATGCCCCAGATTTGGCAATTGCCTTCGGCATCGGCGCGCTGCACGTGGATAATGGCCACCTCCGGGTTGAGCGCCGGCACCGCGTTGAGTTCGAGCCCCGAGTAGGGGTCGACCACCTTGCGGTAGTTGGGGTTGACGCGGATGAGGTCCTCGGTGCCGAGCGGCATCATCGGCAGGAAGGGCAACCCGGAGGCGCCTGCGGTGAGCCGCGCGATCATGGCGAAGTGTGAGTATTCCTCGAATTCGAGGCGCCCGGTCTCGAGCTCGGTGCGTACGATGCGCAGCGAGCCGACCCCGGGATTGCCCGAATACGAGAAGATGAGCTTGCGTGCACAGCCGGCAGCCACCATCTGGTCGTAGATCAGGTCGGGCGTCGCGCGCGCCAACACCAGGTCGCGCCGCTTCTGTCGAATGATCTCGTGCCCCGCGGCAAAGGGGATGAGGTGGGTGAACCCGGCGGCATACACCAGATCGCCATCGTGAACGTGATCGCGGATTGCCTGGGTCAGCGGAACGACTTTGCTCATGGGGCCTCGGGCGATCAGGGGTTTTTGACCAGGGCCGGGCGTTCGTCTCAAGGAGCGGGTCGGTCCTTCTCATCGTGCCCGGCGCGCATGCGATTGTAGATCGAACGGGCCAGACTGGGCGGCCGCTCGTCTTGCACGCCGCGCCGGCCGGAGCGCAACAGGCGCCAACCGGCCCACGCCGCGAGCGCAGCACCCAGCGCAACCCACAGCCAACCCGCCGGAGCTTTGCCCGCTCGTCCGACGAGCGAATTCCACAAGGGGACGGCAAACACCGCGAAGACCGCCGTCCCCACGATCAGCAAGAAGCAGCCGAACCGCTCGCGTAACGTCATGTGATTTGCGCGGAGCGGCTCGCCTGTGAGCCGCTCCGCGCCAAGCCTAGCGGCTGATCAAGGTGCGAATCTGTTCGTGCATGTACAGCGGCAGATAGTACAAGCCGCCGGCGTTCTTGCCGCTCGAGCCGGAGCCCTTCCACCCCCCGAAGGGCTGGAACCCCGGCCAAGCGCCGGTGGTGGCCCCTTGGGGCCGATTGGCATAGCACACGCCGGCCTGGATCTTATCGAACCACCAGGCGGCTTCCTTCTTGCTGCCATAGAAGCCGGCCGTCAGGCCGTAGTTGACATCGTTCGCCAGGCGCATCGCCTCGTCCAGAGTGTCGACCGCGTGGATCGTGGTAATGGGCAGGAACATTTCCTCCTGCCATAGCTTGTGCTCCATCGGAAGATTGTCAACCAGCGTCGGAGCGCAGAAGTAGCCTTTGGCCAGCACGCCCTCGGTAAGCACCTTGCCGCCGGTGAGGATCGTTCCCGCCCGGGCCAGCTCCTGGATAAAACCCTTGTAGCTCTCATACCCGCTGCGGTTGACGACCGGCCCCATGTAGACTTCGCGGCGCGTCGGGTCGCCGACGGCGAGCTTGCTCGTCAGGGCCAGCAACTTTTCGAGGAAGGCCTCTTTCACCGGCGCCTCGACGAAGACGCGCGAGCAGGCAGAGCATTTCTGCCCCTGCAGGCCGAACGCCGAGCGCAGGATGCCGATAGCGGCATCATCCAGGTTGGCGTTGCGCGAGACAATGGCCGGGTTCTTGCCGCCCATCTCGAGGATCACCGGGCGCGGATACTTGCCACGGGTGAAGATCGAGTAGATGCGCATACCCACGTCGAAGGAGCCCGTGAAGGTGATGCCGTCGATGCCCGGGTTGGTGATCAACTCCTCGCCCACCGTCGACCCCGAGCCGGTGATGTAGTTGAAGACTCCGGCCGGCAGCCCCGCATCGCGGAAGCACTCGGCCAGCTTACGCCCGGTCCAGGGTGTGTCGGAGGCCGGTTTGAAGACCACGCAGTTGCCAGTGACGAGCGCGGAGCCTATCGGCCCGCCCGAGAGGGCACTCGGGAAGTTGAACGGGCTGATCACCACCCACACCCCGTATGGGCGCAGCACCGATATGTTGGAGGCCTTGAAGCCTACCAGCGGGTCGACGCCCATGGCCTTCACGTAGCCATGGTTGGCTTCCATCTGATCGCAAGCGTAGTACAGCAGGTCCGCCGTTTCCTGCACATCCCCCAGCGCTTCCATGCGATTCTTGCCGACTTCCAACGAGACGACGGCCGCGATTTCGTAAACGCGCTTCTCGATCAACGCCGCCGCTTTGCGCACCATGCGCACCCGTTCCTCCCAGCGCATGCCGCTCCACAGCGGGAAGGCCGCACGGGCGCCGGCAATGGCCTCGCGCACATCGCCCACCGACCCCTTCTGGAAGGTGCCCAATAGCCAGTCGCTGTTGATGGGCGAGCGGTCCTCAAGCTTCTCGGGGCTGAATCGTTCCTGCCCGTTGATGTACATCGGGTGATCCTGGCCCAGGCCAGCCTTGACCTTTGCCAGCGCCGCGTCGAAGTTTGTGTGCAACTTCTCGGGCGGGTTGAACATGGTGGCGTAGGTCAGCTTGAATGCCGCCGGCGCCACCTTCTTGCGCGCTGCCGGGCGGACGGGCCTGCGGACCTTCTTGATCAGTTTGCGGGATGCCATACGCACAACCTCCTTCATGAGATGGGGCCGGTGCACGTGCGTAACAATGGTCGTTACGCGGGTTGGGTGTACTCAGCGGGAACTGCGCGCGATGGTCGCGGCCAAGCTAGTATAGCGCGCAGGTTGGGAGAGGTCAAAAGACTGATGTCTATGCGCCCGTAATCGAACGTCAGGTATCCGTCGGACATGAAAGACCTCTCCGGGCGGGCCGGGCGAATTCCGAGCGACTCGCATTCGAGGCCACCCGCGTTCCATAGATCAGGGACCTGATTCCCCTGGAATGGGGCAGAATGCCGGCACGCGGCTGATGGACTTCGCTCTGGTCGACGAGAAGCTCCGGTTCGTCGACATATGAGAACGGCCCATCTGCATTGCCGCGGCCCCACGTGCGGTGAGCGTCATGCGCCTCAGGTATACTTCTGTCGTTGCACTTACTCGGTACGAACGGCACGGCCCGCGGGCAGGCCGTGCGTGCCACCTTCGATCGTGCAGCCGGAGTCAATGAATGAAGATTGCAGTCATCGGTGCCGGAGCCGGCGGGCTTGCCGCCGCCTACGATCTCGCTCGCGCCGGCCACAGCGTGGATATCTTCGAGGCCGAGCCGGCCATCGGCGGTTTGGCGGCGGGCTTCCGCGATCCCGCCTGGTCGTGGAGTGTGGAGAAGTATTACCACCACTGGTTCGCTTCCGATCGGGCGATTCTGGGTCTCATCCGCGAACTGGGGTGGCAGGAGAAGGTCATCTTCAAGCGGCCGGTCACGGCCGTGTATTACGACGGCAAGTTCTACGGGATGGACAGCATTCCGGCGTGGCTGACCTTCCCCGGGCTTTCGTTCCCCGATCGACTGCGCAACCTGCTGGTGGGCGGCTTTCTGCGGCTGAACCCATGGTGGATGCCGCTGGAGAGTTACACCGCCGAGGCGTGGATGAAACGCTGGTTTGGGCCGCGTGTTTTCGAGCGCCTGTGGCGGCCGCTGTTCGTCGGTAAGTTCGGCGAGAAGGACTACCCGCGCGTGACCATGGCCTGGTTCTGGGCGCGATTGCACAGCCGCACTCCGCGGTTGGGCACCTTCGAGGGCGGGTTCCAGGCATTCCTCGAGATGCTTGCCGCGCGCGTGGAAGGATTGGGGGCCCGCATTCATCTGGGGACGCCCGTGCAGCGCATCCGTAAGCACGTGGATCGCGGCTACCTCTTGGAGGTCGGCGGCCGGCCGCAAACTTTCGATGCGGTGATTGCCACCACCTCGCCTCTGCTATTCTCCAAGCTGGCCGCCGACCTGCCTCCGCAATATCTGGCCAAGCTGCTCTCGATGCGCAGCATGGGCGCCGTGGTGCTCATCCTCTCGTTGCGCCACCAGTTGGCCGAAAGCGGCATCTACTGGCACAGCCTGGTGAAGGAAGCCGGGTTCCCCTTCCTGGCACTGGTGGAACATACTAATTACCTCCCGCCGGAGCACTTCGGCGGGCAGCACATCATCTACTGCGGCGACTACCTGCCGCCCGAACACGAGTACTTCCAAATGACCAAGGCGGATTTGCTGCAGCGCTTCGCGCCGACGCTGCGGCGTGTCAACCCGAAGTTCGAAGAGGCGTGGATCATCAACAGCTGGCTGTTTCGGACGCCGTACGCCCAGCCCGTTCCGGGCGTTGATCATTCCCAGAACGTGCCCGAGATCCGCACCCCGCTGCGCGGGCTATACCTGGCCAGCATGAGCCAGGTCTACCCGTGGGACCGGGGAACGAACTACGCGGTGGAGATCGGGCGCAAGGCGGCGCGCGAACTGCTTAGCGATTTCGAGTGAGGCCTCGGCCCCGCGGCCGAGTTGCGAGGGCGTCGGAGCCGATATATGATAGAGAGGCAGTCACCGGCACGTGCCGTGACACGGCACGATGGCCTGCACGGGGCTCCATCCACCTCGTCCGTCTAAGCCCTACCGGCCCGCCCGGGTCGCCCACCCTCACAGGAGGCAATCACCATGTCGTCCCAGCCGCCCAGCGAACCCCGCCCCCGCATGGAGAAGGAAGAGGAGAAAGAGGAGGAGAAGAGGCACGAAAAAGGATCTGATGCCAAGAACTGGGACGAGAAATGGCGCAGGGACCCTCTCGGATCCCTGATTTGGGCGCTCATCCTCATCTGGGCCGGCGTTGCCCTGTTGCTCAACAACATGGGCTTGCTGTTCCGCATCCCCGGCCTGGAAGTGTGGGAACTCATCTTCCTCGGCGCCGGCGTGCTCATCCTGGCCGAGGTGGCGGTGCGGCTACTGGTCCCCACCTACCGCCGGCCGGTCGGTGGCAGCCTGATCGTCGCCATTATCTTCATCGGCATCGGCCTGCAGGGTTTTGTGACGGGCAACCTGATTTGGGCCGTGGCCCTTATTCTGATCGGCGTTTACGTGCTCTTGCGCGGGGTCACGCGGCGCTCATAGATAGCGCCGACGCCGGCCGCCTCACAAACGACCCAGGTTGAAGGTGGTGAATTCGTCCCACGCGTAATGCAGCGGGGTCCACCACCGGTCGCGGCCGATGCAGCGGAAGTAAGGCGGCCGGAACGCGAGTAGGGTATCCCCGATTTTGTACCGGGCGAGGACGGGCGTCGAAACCACCAGGCTCCCGATCTCGCCCGGACGCACCTCGTGCAGCATCTTCATCCCACCCGCCGTCTGCACTTCGAAAAGGAAGAGATCGTAATTCGGCGTCCAGGCGCGATTCTCGTCGAGCTGCTGGCCGAACATGCCCTCGGTGGCGCCGTAGATCTCGCGGATGGCCGCCGGCCCGTACAACGCACGCAACGAGGGTTCGTAGCGCGTGTTGATGCCGGGCACGCTGCCCAATGTCATCACCTGTGTCTTCCACATGTCCTTCGGATATCGCCCGTGAACGCGTTTGACGTAGCGGCCAAAGAGCTGCGCGGTCGGCGCCACGCCGCCCACGAGCGTTACGTTCTGACCCTGGCAGCGCTGGTAGGCGAGCTCGAAGCGGGCATCCCAGTCGCGGCGAGTCTTGCCGCCGCCGAGCGCATCGATCTCCTCCTGCGCGGGCACCGATCGAACCGGAGTGAATGCGGAGACGTACTTGGTGTAGATACCGGAGGAGTAACCGTATTCCACCTCCCGCGCGCCGACCTTGACCGTGCCGACGACCGACGGGAAGTTGAGATTAAGATTGACGCCTTGATATAGATCAAAGCGCCCGGTGCTCAAGGTGTAGTTCATCATCGCCCGGCCGGCGCTGATGCGCATGCGCAGATCGGTGGGGGTCATCGGGACGAATTTCGATTCGCCTTCCGTCGTGCCGCGGGTGATCGCCCAACCCACCGGCTCTTCATCCAGCAGCAAGTTCGTCTCGCCGGCCATCACCCTTTGGATGAGCGGCCTGTAATCATCATAGGTGCGGATGGGAAACGCCCGCCGGAATTCGGCGATCGTGCCAATGTTCGCCGCGCCGCGTAGTGCGCCGTCCGTCGTGCGGGCATATGTTTCCACCAGGCGCCTTAATACGTCCGCTTGGGCTTTGGGCGGATCATCCAGCGCATCGTGCCAGGGCTGGAGAAGCGCAGCGACGAACTCCTTCGGATTCTCGACGAGCATGGCGCCTCCCGGGCAGGTCGGATAGGCAGCGAGTGTAGCATCGTTTAGAATCCGGGCACCTCTCGCAATCGGCCGGGGTATCCGGCCTCAAGTAGGCGGTGGCAAGGAGGTGACGTTATGCAAGATGCGGGGAGAGATACCGAAGAACGCGCGCGTTCACGCCGCCGTTCGTGGTTCATCCTGACGGTGGGCATCGGGCTCATGGTTGTGGCCGTCGCGGGAATGATCCTGGCCGTCCGCGGCCGCAATGCCGGCGCGCCACAGGCTTCCGTTGATCGCGAAGTGATCGACCTGGGGACCCACCCGTACGGCGAGCGTGTGAGCGCCGAGTTCAAGCTGACCAACACCGGCGGCGGGAGGCTGGAATTCGCGGCGGCGCCGGAAGTTGAAGTGGTGGAGGGGTGTTGACCGCCCACGCCGACCATCGGTACGATGGTCCTCGGGCCAGGCAAGTCCACCACTCTCACCTTGGAATTCACCATGCCGGAGGGGATGGGCGGCAAGCACAACTTCCTGGTGCGCGTCAAATGCAATGACCCCCAGCAGCCGGAGATCCGTTTGACGGTGCTCTCGGACTGGGTGCCGTAGAATTCGACCAACGAGCTTTGGGCCGTCATGCCCGGGTGGTCCCGGGGGTCGGCTAGCGGCTGGAAGTGATGACGCGCTTTGGATTCTATTGGCGTAGGAGGATTGGCAGGAAGAGGCTCTCGTCGAGCATGAGCGCCCGGTACAAGGCGTCGAAGATGTGCGTGTTGTCATAACTTCCCGACAGCATGTTCTCGAACGGGCCACTGGCTGTCACCGGAACGTCGGCAGACGTGTGGCCGGTGGTCGTCCACGTGACGCAAAACTGCCCGCCGTCCAAGATGTTGAATGGCCCGTTGGGTGTGGCGCAGGCCGACCCGGGGACGAGCGCCATGCCGCCGGTTTCATGGTCGGCGGTGACGATGACCAGAGTACTACCCGCCGAGGCCGCGAAGGCCTTCCCGACGGCAACCGCCTCATCCAGCCCGAGCGTATCGGCTATGGCATCCGCACCATTGTTGGCGTGGGCAGCCTTGTCAATCCTGCCACCCTCGACCATCAGGAAGAAACCCTGAGGGTCTCGGGAGAGCACGTCGATTGCGCGCTGGGTCATCGTGGCCAGGCCGGGACTGTAGGGGCGGCCCATCTCCTCGCCGGCAAACAGCCCGACCAGCCGCGATGTGGCGGAGGCATCGATGGCTGCGAGCTCTGGCGCGCTGCACACACGCGCGTAACCGGCGACCACCGCCTCCGCGAGGAGATTGCGAGTGTCAGCGCGCGTACCATTGCCGAAGCACCCGGCCACCGAACTCGGCAAGAACTGGTTTTCGCCGCCGCCCAGCATGACCTCGACCCCCTCGTCGAACATCTGCCCGGCAATCTCGTCCATCAAATTGCGATCCTCCACATGCGCGGCAAATGCAGCCGGGGTCGCATGCGATACCTGCACCGTCGTCACCAACCCGGCGGACTTACCCTCCACCCGTGCATATTCGAGGATTGTCGTGAGCACCGCGTGCTCCGGCCCGATGGCCAGCCAGCCATTGTTGGTGCGTACTCCAGTGGCCACGGCGGTTGCGCCGGCTGCCGAATCGGTAACGGCGTTGTCGGCTGAGGCCGTCCTCGACCAGCCGTTCACCGGGAGATCGTCCATGTTCAACTCGCCCGCCACGCCGACCTGAACCCACTGCGCGGCAGTGCGGTGCACCGCACCCATTCCATCACCGATGAAGAGGATGATGTTGCGCGGCAAAGCCGGCGCGGGCGTAAGCCCTGGTGACGGCAAGGCCGGCGCTGGGCCGGCACTCACAGTTGATGCCGACAGGGCTGCCGCGATGAGCAGGACGAAAAGCCCCAATGAAGGCAAGAGCGAATTAGCGCAGCGACGAGTTTGACCTCTCACATGGGGGCGCCTCGCGTAGAAGCTCAGTGCATCACAACCGGCAGGTACAACCAGGCCCCAAATAGGCGCCCTTCGCCCAAACCCGACTCCACCATCAACCCCGACACATCGACCGCTTGAAGGCCCAAGCCCGCCACCTGGCGGAGTTGCCGCATAACGTCGTTGTCCCGGCGTCCATCCGGCACGCTATTATCAGGCAGCCTCATGCGCTACTCTGCGAGCGCGGTCAATTGACTTGCACGTCGGGCGCGAAGCCGGTGATGTCGACGACCGCCTATTATCGAAGACCCCGCCCGATGGGCAGGTACCGAGTTGTTGGCCGGCTGTGAGCTGTTGATCATGTGTGCCCTATCCAGTTGCGGACCTGGCGGGTGTGATCGCGGTAGTCCCCGGATAGGGAGTCGATGATACCGATGACTGTGGCTGGGCGACCGCTGTAGTGCTTGACGCCGTGATCCGCTGTGAGCTCGACAGGTGGTAGGGTGACGAGGAATTCGACGAACCGGTCCATGGAAGATCTGAGGTCGCGAAGAAGTTCCGTCTTTGAAGTCGAGGAGTGTTGGGCAACGAAGCGTGCGTTGATGGTCTTGTAGTCATTGGGTGCATCCGCGTAGTAGGCGGGAGGTTTTCCGGCAAGTATTGATGAGGATGCCTCGATCATGTGATCGTTCCAGCCAACGAGATGGGCCACAACATCCCTCGGCGACCAGCCATTCATTGGGGAGAGGAACTCGGCATCCGGCACGGAAAGGATGAGTGCCTCAAAGGCTTGAAAGTCGCTTCGCAGAGTTGGCAGAGCAAGATGGCTGTCCATGGGATGCTGCGACTCCTAGTCTGAGTTGGAGGTTTCCACGCTGGCCAGGCGAGATGCCGTCCACCGCCGTGGTTCACCCGCTTGGCCGTCCACGAGCGGAGGGAGCGCGAGGCCCTGGCAGGGGGCACTCGCGGGTCGGGCCGCCGCTCTACGAATCGGTCTGCATCAAGATGCCTCATGCCCTTGGAATAGGGTGACTTGCATGCCCTCTGGGTCCTGAAGGCGCACATTGTGATCGCCCCACGGTGTAACCACGGGCGGGTGGACCAGGATTGCACCGTTCGAGAGCAAGCGCTCCGTAGCTGCCTGCAAGTCCGGCACCTTCAGCGCGAACCGAATCTGTCCGCTGAGGCGCCGGCCCACTTCTATCTGGTCAATCGTATTGGCTTGTGTTTCGTCGAAAATCTCCAGCGTGGCCTGGCCCATATCGAGGACGACGGCACGACCTTGGTCGCTTGGCCAGAGTTGCGCCGGTTCCAGCCCAAGCCCATCGCAATAGAATCGCACGAGGCGCTCAAACTCGCGGGCGGTGAACGCGACACGCAACTCCATAACTGGGCGATCAGGAATAGAAACAGACATGATAATCACTCGACCTTTCTTAGCAGACTACCTGTTCGGAGTGTCCATGGGCTTGCAGGAACGAGCAACTCGCATTTGAACGCGTGGCACAGAAGACGAAATCTCGGCGGCGATGTTGGATCATCAGGATGGGTCGAGCGGATAGCGACCATACTCAACGGCCGCGTCGACCATCGCCAGGATGTTCTCGGGCGGCACCTCGTCCATAATGGTGTGGACGGAGGTGAGCAGGTAGCCGCCGCCCGGGCCGAGCAGATCGATCACACGCCGGACCTCCTGGCGCACCTGGTCGGGGCTGCTAAAAGGCAGGATGCGTTGGGTATCCACAGCGCCGCAGAAGACCAGATTGCGCCCATAGCGGCGCTTCAGCTCCGCTAGATTCGCCATTCTCCCGGCGGAGGTCTGGATGGGGTTGAGGATATCGACGCCGATTTCCACGAAGTCATCCAGCAGGTCGAAGACGTCGCCATCGGTATGGAAGAAGACCTTGGCGCGGGTCCGCTCCTTTATGAAGGAGATGTAGTCGGCGTGGATGGGCTTAAGCATCTGGCGGTACATGCGCGGCGAAATCAGCAACCGGTCCTGCGTGCCAAGATCATCCCCGATCTTGATGATGTCGACGTTCTCCCCTAGCTCATGCAGGAACTTCCCCATCAGTTGTTGGCACAGCCCGGCGATCTTGCGCAGCAGAGCCTCGGCGAAGTCGGGTTGCAGCGCCAGGTTGAGCAGGAACTTATCCATTCCCTGCATGGCGAAGGCTCTTTCCAATGGGAACAACAGCCATGGGGTGGCGATAATGGCGTAGCGATCCTCTTCGGCAAGCCGACGGGCTTGCTGGCGGACATGAGCGACGCGCGAGGGGTCGTCCATATCGGGCCAGGAGTAGCGCTCAATATCATCCAAGGTGCTGGCCTCAGGCAGTGGATGCACGCCGGGATACCAGTGGCCCGGCTCGATCTCAGTCTGCCCGCTGCCCCAGTCGTCGGTGAAAGGGGCGTGTGGCCGGCGGCTCTGATTGCGCGCATAGACATGTGCGGGGAATCGGTCCAGCACGCCACGCGCATCGGCGTGCAGGCGTTCGAGAACAGCCTCGTCCAGTGCCGCCGACCCGAGCTCGGGCCAGTCATAGATGTAGCTGTCTGGGGTCTGGATTCCGAGGAGGGCCTTAAGGCGTCTGTAAGCCTGGATCTTCAGCGTGGTGGTGTTGCTGGTGCCGATGATGATCGGGACGCGATCGGGCTCTTCATGGTTGAGCGTCATCAGGACGCGCTGGCGAGGGGTGAGAGGCATGGGACTCCATTCTCAATGGGAGAGGGTGGGCTGCGCCCATAGGGGCAATCATGGTCATGCAGAATGGCAAGGGCGAAGAGACAGCCGGATTATAGTCTGCCCATCGGAGACTCCCATGCGTTCGAAGTCCCGAACCAGGGCTTGGACCGCGCCAGGCGCACGCTTCACGCAGCGCAAGCCATCGCAGTACTGCAAGGGTAGGCCCTTGCCCAGGAAGGACCTCTCGAACGTCAGATGTTGGCTGCCCCGCGAATTCGAGGGACTCTTCGGCCGCCCGACGGCCTCCCTGGCCAGGCGGCCCTCCGGCCCAACGGCCCAGCTTGCCCTGGGCGGATTTGCCCGGGGGGCAGGCTGCCAGCCTGCCCGCCCTCGGTGCACGGGCCGAGGGGACCGGCAGCGGGTTGTTTGGCGCAACAGTGGATCCCTCTCTTTGGAGGGCGCAAGTCCCTTGCGGACTGTCAACGGATTCGTCGCGCGTGCAACTAGGGTGACTGAATGAGCCCGACGATGTTGCCGTCCGCATCACTGACAGACGCAATGAGCTTGCCCTCACCCACATCTTTGACCACTTGCCGAATCTGTGGGCCAGCATCTAGAAGTTGACGCATGCTCTTCCGGACGTCGTCAACATGCCAGTAGCCGACGGGACCCGTCATGCCTGCCTTGTGGCCATTGGGATCTAGACCGATTTCTTGATCTCCCACTCTGAAGCCAACATAATAAGCCCCATCAACATAAGGTTCTACACCCAAGAGCTTGCTGTATAGGATCTAAGCCTGAGCGATGTCTTTGCCAGGATAGATGAACGTTCTGATCCCTTGATTCATGAAGGCCTCCCGACACCGACTGATGCTAGACTCAACCTGCCTTGCCCAATCAGTGAATGCATACCCCCCAGACAAATGTCAAGGTCGGAGGAAGCCGCCTGACGCTCTGGTTCAGCGGCGGCGGGTAGCGCGGCCCGCTGCAACCGGTTGCTTGGCGGCATACTCCGCGATCCGAGCCCTTACCAGCTTCCGCACCAGTGCGGCCGGTAAGGGACTCTCCGCACGAAAGCGAATGGTGCCCTTGCTTGTGGCGTAGGCCTTGAGTTCGGCCTTGTGGGCTTGGATGGGAAAAGCGCCGGGGTAGAAGGCGCAGTGGTTCGCGGCCGCGCCAAAGGACACGAGCAGCCTTCCGCCAAGACGGAAGCCTGGGACCAGATAGCTGATGCACTCTTCGGCCTTGGGCGCCGCGGACTTGATGGCCCTGCGAAGTTTCTCCAGCGCAGCTCGCTTCTCGCTCGTCAAGGGTGCAAGGTACTCGTCGATGGTCTTTGGCTTAGATTTCATCGCTTGTGCTCCTTGGAGATCAACGACCGGTTCTCTATCGACGCGCCTGCCCGATGGTCGACTCACCCGCCACCGGCGGAGCGGCACGCCGAAGCCGCAGTGGCTTGTGTCAAAGCAAAGCCCGCCTCCCATTCCAGTGCAGAAGGCTTGCGGGTGCAGCAGATGTTGGGACGCTCCGGCACAACGCCTTCTCCATTACTGACGTTGCAGCACAATTGGGCAGCCCGCCTCACAGCCCAACGTCAGCGTCTGATTCTGGTTTGACAGCGTGAGAGAGTATTGTGCTTGCGCAGACTTGCCATCCCAGCGAGTTAGGCTGAAGGTCATCTGTGCCGTTGTGGAAGAAAGCGTTGTGCCCGAACCGGTTCCCTCATACCCGGGAGGGTCAACATTAGGGCTGTAAGTGTCGCTGTACGTACCCGTCAAGCCATTCTCTTTCTGAACTAAGAATAGAGTGAGAATGCTGCCGTCGGGAGGATCGGCACCTTCCCAGGCGCCCGTGAATGAGGTCGACTCCGACCCTTCCGATACTTGAGACGGCATTGGGCCCGGTGTCCGCAATCCGGGACAGAGCGATGCGAATCCCACAGCG
>DATEAT010000043.1:0-3086 GCA_035288225.1 Anaerolineales bacterium
GGGCAGGAACTCGCCCACGATGGCGACCGGCGGCGGATAGCCGTTGATCCAGATGTCGGAGATGGCGGCAAATCCGAGGCCGATCAGGTTGCCCAGCATGCCCCAGGTGACGGCGGCCGCCACATCGATGTTCTTGCCGAAAGCGAAGCGCACGATCAAGACCAGGACGAACCCGACCACGATCGAAAGCCCGACCAGCAGCGAGGCCGGCTGATCACCGAAGATGTTGTTGGCCGGATCGTAGAAGAGCGTGTTCGGAACCTGGCGGAACAGGAAGAAGAACAGCGTGCCAATCGCGGCCAGGATCGCGCCGACGATCAGCACCGTATCGAGGCTCTTCTTCTTGTCGGCGAAGAGCATAGGGATGCCGGCGATCAGGCCGATAAGCCCGTTGCCCACACTCCACTGCGGGTACAGGCCGAAGCCGGTCAGTGCGTCGCCCACCATGTTGCCCACCGCACCCGTGAAGAATCCAACCACCGGGCCGAAGGCGTACCCGAAGAACATCGGGATGCTGATGGCCGGACGCAGCGCTACCTGGCTGACCGAGGGTACGACGAACACTGTTCCGTTGAAGAGGTAGGAGAACACCGCGTACAGCGCGGCGCCGATGGCCATGTAAACCACTTCGCGCGTACCTACGGCCCACGCCTTGTTTTCCTTGGTAAATGCATAGACGAGGAACGCGGCCACCAACCCGATGCCGACGAAGGCGAAGCGCAACAGCGGCCGTTCGCCGGTCTGCAGACGCTCCACACCGAGCATGTTGCCACCGACGTACACCAATCCGAGGAAGAACGCGAAGACGATGATGAGTGTGAGAATAACCCCGAGCATCTTGCGATCCATGGTGACTTCTCCTTTGGTCCGAGTCAGACGCGGGCCAGCATTTCGGCCCGCACGAATCTGCCTGTCCGCGGCAGACGCTCCAAGTTTGCGTGCAGCAACGAAGTCGGAACCAGACGACAGCGGGTGAGCAGCCCGGTATCGGCCAGGACGTCCTCCGGCGGGCCGTCGGCCGCGATCCGGCCTTGGCTCACAAGCAAGACGCGGCTGGCGTAGACGACGGCCAGATCCACGTCGTGGGTGATGAACAACACGGCTTCAAAGCCGGGCATGGCCAGGATTGAATCCATAAAGCTCATATAGTTGCGGAAATCCTGCCCGGCCGTCGGTTCATCCATCACCAGGATGCGCGAGCGCATGGCCAGGATGGCGGCGATGCTGACGCGCTTCTGTTGGCCGAACGAAAGCGCCAGCGGTGGATCAGCCTCCAGGCCCGTCAGGTTGACAATCTTCAGCGCCTCCTGCACCTCCTCCTGAATGAGATCGGGCGTGTGGCCCAAGTTGGTGGGCCCGAAGGCCAATTCCTCGCGCACGGTCGGCGCGAAGAGCATATGGCTCGGGCTTTGGAAGACGTAACCCAAGGTTGATGCCACCTGGGCTACGCTCAACTCGTGCGTATCGCGTCCTTGCACCAAGACGCGCCCGGCCGTGGGCTTGAGCAGCCCAATGGCGTGCTTGACGAGGGTCGTCTTGCCGGCGCCGTTCGGCCCCAGCACGGCAATGACTTCGCCCGGGCGGATCTCCAAGTTGATGTCGTGAAGCACCGAGTCGGCGGCGTCGTACCCGAAGCGCACACCTTCAAACTGGACAAGCGGCGGGCGGGCCTGCCCGGGCGAGCGCCGGATGGCCGGCGGGGCGAAGTTCGGCTGCGGCTCGTGCGCCGCGCGGGCGATGACCATCTCGGCCGGCAGCTTGACCTCGCGATAGTCGACTGCGCGCTCGAGGCCGGCCGCGGGCCCCCGATAACGCACGCGGCCCTCGGCCATGAATATCACTTCGTCTGGGCGAATCTGCAACACGTCTTCGACTCGGTGCTCGATCATCAGGACCGACATGCCTTCGTCGATCAGGCGACGAACCAGCGCGAGTGCCTCTTGGGCGCTGGCCGGGTCGAGGCTGGCGAGGGGTTCATCCAAGATGAGCAGGCTGGGCCGCATGGCCAACACGCCGGCCAGCGCCACCTTCTGCTTCTCGCCGCCGGAGAGGTTGTGCGTCTCACGCTCGCGCAGCGCGCCGATGCCCAGGTGTTCAACCGCCCGGTCGACGCGCTCGAGTATCTCCGCGCGTGCCAGGCCGAGGTTTTCAAGCCCGAAGGCAACTTCGTTGAGCACGCGCGTGCCGAGAATCTGGCGTTCAGGATCCTGCAGCACGGTGCCCACCATCTGCGAGATGCGAGCCAGCGGCCAGCCGGCGGTATTCTGACCGTGCAAAAGGATCCGGCCGGAGAGCTCGCCTTTGTACGAGCGCGGGATGAGCCCGTTGATGCAGCGGGCGAGAGTAGTCTTACCGCAGCCGCTCGACCCGGCCAAGAGCAGGAGGTGCCCCGCCCGAAGTTCAAAGGATATCGACGAAATCGAAGGGCTGCCGCGATCGCGGTAGCGGAAGGTGAGATTTTCAACGACGAGTGGCGGAGATTGGGTCACGGATGAACCCATGGGTCGCGCTCGGTCACAAGATGCTTAACCCACGCCCGCCGGGTCGGTCACGCAGCGAGAGACGAGAAAAGCCGGCACCATAAACCCACGATTCTCGGCGGAAATCGGGCCGGTCCCGAACCTTGGCTGGCGAACTCGCCTTGCAGCGATCAGCGGATGCGAAGCACCGGCGCACAGCTCGCCTGGCCAAGATAGTCTCCCCGGATCACACCTCATGCAATTGGATCACAACGCGCCCAGCTGCTGCCGCCCGCAAATCATCGGGGGCAGGCGTACCGTCGGGCTGCAGACGGACATTGAAATACTTGGCATACCCCGGGCGGACGGCAAAGTAGCCTGCCAGGGCTTCGCCCACACGCTCGGCATTCTCGACCACTTCGCCGCGCACCTGCAGGTTCCTTCCCTTCAGGCGAAGCTGAGCGCCCTGGCCCGAGCGCACGTTGCGCCACCACGTTCGCTCCGGTTTGCTGATGACCAATAGCATGTCCCCGAGGCGAGCCACATTGACCGGCGTGCGGATGGGCTTGCCGCTGCGACGCCCACGCACGGCAATCACCGCAAAAGATCCGCCCAAGATCGGATGAA
>DATEAT010000044.1:0-3147 GCA_035288225.1 Anaerolineales bacterium
CGCTCGCCCGCGACACGTCGGGCCAGGCGCAAGCGGCGCTGGCTCAGATCGAGCGCCTGCGCGAGGAGGCGCAAGCCCACACCGCGCGCGCGGTCGGCGATCTCAAAGGCAGCTTCGAGACCGTCATTGCCCAGATCGGCCGGCAGCTCGAGCAGATGCGCGGGCAATTCGACAACACGTCGCGCGGCATGCGCGAGACGGCACAGCAGACCGCGAGCGATCTCGATAGCATACGTCAGGAGATGCAGAAGCGCATGCAGGCCCTGCCGGAGCAGACCGCGCAAGCCACGGCGGCCATCCGCAAGGCGCTCAGCGAGCAGCTCCGGGAGATCGAGGCGATCACGCCCGTGCTGACACGGGCGGCGACCCCGCCTGCTCAGCCCCGCCCGCAAGGCTTCCCGCCGGTCCCGGGTCAATTCGATGTCGGCTCGGCTCCGCATTTCGACCCCAGAGGCCGCCAGGTCTCCCCGCCGGATGGTGGCGATATCGGACACGTCGCGGGCGGTCTCGCCCAGCAGCTTGCCGGCGCCTCCCATGCGCCGCGCGGGCAAGGTCAACCGGGCGGCCAGTGGTCCGTCGGCGATCTCCTCTCCCGCGCCTCGGACTCCGATCAGGGTTATGCCGGCAGCGGCCAGACCTTCGGCAACCGCGGCGCATCGCCGATGCAGGCTGGCGGCCTTCGTCTCGACGAGATTGCGCGGGCCATCGACTACCGCACCGCCGCCGATGTGTGGCAGCGCTTCAGGGCCGGTGAGCGCGGCGTGCTCGGTCGCCACATCTACACTCTTGACGGCCAGGCGACCTTCGACGAGATGGCTCGCCGCTATGCTCGCGAGGCCGATTTCCGCATGACCATCGACCGCTATATCGCCGACTTCGAGCGGCTGCTTGGCGAGGCGGAAGCATCCGATCCCGATGGGCGGATGTTGCAGAACTACCTGACGTCGGAGTCGGGACGCGTCTATCTCTTGCTCGCGCATGCGAGCGGACGGCTCCGTTAGCCCTAGAGCGCTGTCGGTTAAAGTTGAATCGAGATAGCGCTCTAGCTTTTTGATTGAGCATGATCTTTTCGGAAAACCGGTGCCCACTTTTCCGGATCATGCTCCGGAGCTTTAGGCTCCCCCAAGCCTGGCCCCCGCCCTCCCCTGAAAAAGGAGGCGGGGGCCGCTTATTTGTGGACGGGCGCCAACCTACAGGTTCGACATCGATGCAGCGCTCGCAGCTTGTTCTCCCTCCCCCTTGCGGGGCAAAATGGGCCAACTCTCAACCGTCGCCCCAAGCGTCCGCTTTGTGCCAAAAGCGGAAATCGGGTAGCCAATGCGCCGACGCCTGAGCAGCGCCCGAGATAGCACCCGGCTCACTTTGTGCCGACCGTCTAAACCTTTCGCTGCAACTCAGGCCGTATAGGATACCCAGACGTTAGGCTCTTCATAAGTGCCGGTCTGGCGATCGAAATCGATCTGCACCGGCGCAAGTGCGCCCACCAGCGCATAGGCGCCCGACTGCTCGAACCGCTGCTCCGTCCAATTCTCCCAGAAAGAAATGTGCTCCTGCACGACCATGGAGCGTTCGCACGGGCCGATCATCTTGCCGCCGACCGATAGATGGCTGCGGAGCCACGGGTCATAGACCCGGCCGTCTTCGTCGGTCCAGGAGAGGTACGTGCCGATGGGTACCCAGGGATGATGCACCTTGGCCGAAGGCCGCACCGGGGCAACGAGGCCGCGCAGCCCCTTGGCCTCCGCCAGCTCGACCAAGGCGCGGATCATCAGTCGCGCGTAACCCCGCGAGCGGTGGACCTTGGGCACCGAGATTGCTAAGGCCCCGAGCATGTTCACCTGTCCCCCCTTGGTGCGCGCGGCCGTTTCCACCACCCAGTCCCATCCTTCCGGAGGCAAGTCGTCAAAGGTGGAGCACGCGAAGGGAACACTGCTTGCCGCGGCGACAGGGTAGCCCGTCTCTTGGTCTACCAGGCAAAGATGGTATTCTGGGTAGGCATTCAGCAGATCCGAATAATGCTCGTAATGCGCGCGTGTGTATGCGAGGTAGCCGAGCTCGTTCCACGCAGCCTGCTCGATCGCGCTCGCGGCTTTCTTTAGGTGGGGGGCGTCCGCACAGGAGCGTATGGCCAGGTTGGCGGACATGAGGCGCTGGATTGCTCTGACTGAAAAAGGTGGCTGACCGCATCACCGGGCAGAACAAAAATTGAGCGTCCTGCCGAAGGCTTAACCTTAATAGAGCGTAAATACGTTGGCCGCAACCCGTTTGCCTTCATTAACCTTAATTCTCGACCCGGGAACTGGCAATACGGCGCTATCCGAAGCAGCGAAACCCAACGGAAGTTAACAGCTAAATTTTTAGGGGAAGTCTCAAGTGCAACTTAAAGCGTCCCATCGCAAAAGTTTGCGCTGGCGTCGCTTAACCTCCTAAAATTCTAGCCTTCGCTCCCTGGGGTGACCGTTGTCTGCTCTCGATCTTACCAAGCATTTCAGCGGAGACCTCCGCCGCCTCATGAGAACGATTGGGGCTGCGATCACCTTCTTCGGCCTCGTGCTGCTCGCGATCATTGCCTATACGGGGTGGTCGGACAACGAGGCGGCGATCGACCGCGAACGCAACCTCATCGAGAACGCTCTCAATCATCGCATCGCGCGCGTGCTGAACGAACAGAAATCCGTCGCCTGGTGGGACGAGTCCGTCACCAAGATTGCGGAAAAGACCATTGATCTCGACTTCGCGGAAACCGAGTTCGGCATATTCCTCACCGAGACCTATGGCCATGACGAGGTCCATATCCTCAACGGTGAGGACCGCCCCATCTATTCGTTTTTCGATGCGAAACAGCAAGACCCTTCCGATTTCGGGGCCCGCCGCCCGGCCGTGGAGGCGCTGATTGCTGAAGCGCGGCGCGGCCGCGGCCCGCACTCGAACCTGCGAACCCGTCCGGACACGTTCGGCGAATCGCAAAGCAATCACCGCATCCTGGCCGGCCCGGGGCAGGCTGCGCGCTGGGCCGGGCACATCGTGTCCGTGGAGGGCCGCCCTGCCGTGGTCGCCGCCATGACCATCGTGCCCAATATCAACACCAATCTCCTCAAGGGGACGCCCAACCTCCTTGTCGGTATCAAGTATATCGACGAAGCCTTC
>DATEAT010000045.1:0-23360 GCA_035288225.1 Anaerolineales bacterium
ACTTATTCCGGGGGTACTGTCCTTCCTCATCCCCCCGAAAAGCGCTTTACGACCCGAAGGCCTTCATCGCGCACGCGGCGTTGCTGCATCAGGCTTTCGCCCATTGTGCAATATTCCCTACTGCTGCCACCCGTAGGTGTCTGGCCCGTGTTTCAGTGCCAGTGTGGGGGGCCACCCTCTTAGGTCCCCTACCCGTCATAGGCTTGGTAGGCCGTTACCCTGCCAACTACCTGATGGGCCGCAGGCCCCTCCCGAAGCGCATTGCTGCTTTAGTTGCCAGGCCTCTAACCCCGGCAACCACATGCGGTATTAGCAGCCCTTTCGAGCTGTTATCCCCCACTTCGGGGCAGGTCGCCCACGTGTTACTCACCCATTCGCCACTAGGAAACCTCTCGTATTGCTACAAAAGGTCCCTCGTTCGACTTGCATGTATTATGCACGCCGCCAGCGTTCATCCTGAGCCAGGATCGAACTCTCCGTAGGAAACTGTTCCACATCGGAAGATGTGTGATCGTTTCGAACTGACTGAGAACCCAGGCGTACTTCCTATCACTCTTCAGTTGTTAAGGTTCACCGCGCGCGGCCGGGCATGGTTCTGGCTTCCACCCGGACCGTCAAGCCGTAGAGACAACGCGAGCCGATGTCCATGATGCACATCGGCAGGTTTACAGACCGGCGAGCACTTGCGCTCCGGTCTCTGTTCACCTTCTCGGCTTGATTTTTCACGTCTCTCCGCCGAAGCGGAGGCGGACGGCCTTGCGAACGGGTAGATTATGCCATCCCACTTGCCCTTTGTCAAGGGGCAACGGGCGCCTACTCTGAATACGCCACGCAACCCGAAGGACCCGCCAAACGCCCGGATCCTCCGGGTTCCGTAAATTCCGACTTCCGCCGTCGCATTGCTACGGCGTACAGCTCATCGTCGCCGACCCCTGCCCCGAGATCTTGTTGGGCGAGGATACGGACACCTTGAACCAGTAGTCGCCCGGCCCGCCGACCGCGTATGAATCATCGAAGACCTTGGTGCCGGACTTGGTGAAGGTCACTGTCTCGGCCCCCCCGGACGAGCCGTTGCTCTTACTGCGCACGAAGGTCACGGTGGTCGGCCCGTTGGCCGTGATCTTGAACGACACGCCGAAGGTGTAGGGGAATGTGCCGCAGGTGATGCTGGCATTCTTTGGATCCATGCCCACGCTGACTCCCTCCACGAAGGGCACGGGCGGGTCCTGGATCGGCACGCTGAGCGGGTTGCCTTCCATATGGGTGAGTGCCGCGGAGACCCAACAGAAGCGCCCGGCACGCGATGGGTTTTCGATATACCACCAGCCGCCCGCGGCGTCGGTGCCGAGCACCAGTGCCACGGCGCCCACTTTGAGTGCGCCTTCGGTGGAATAGAGATCGGAGTTTCCGAAGCGACAGATCACGTCCTTGTCGATCGGCGTGACCGTGACGATCGAGGGCGTGGGGGTCGGGGTGATGGTCGGTGTCTCGGTCGGCAGGGGCGTATCGCTGGGTAGCGGGGTAGGCGTATCGGTGGGCGGAACGGCCGGGGTGGCGGTTGCCCCCTGGGTGGGGAGCTCGGCCGGGACCGAGGGGGCAGCCGGCCCGCTGATCGAGGAGGCGTTGCAGGCCATCCCCACAACCACCAACACGGCCAAGACGGTTTGCAGAGATCGAGTGCGCATGCAGTCCCTCCCTCGTTCGCGGAGCACGTTACATATCGGAACGGCCGGCGATGGCGCGCGCCAGCGTGGTTTCATCGGCGTATTCGAGATCGCCGCCGACCGGTAAGCCGCGCGCCAGGCGAGTGATGCGCAGGCTCTTGCCTTCCAACTGGCGGCGCAAATACATTGCGGTGGCTTCCCCCTCGAGCGAGGCATTGGTGGCGAAGATGACCTCCTGCACACCGCCGCGATCGATGCGCTCCAGGAGCTCGCGGATGCGCAATTGCTCGGGCCCGACACCCTCCACCGGCGAGATGGCGCCGTGCAGCACGTGATAGCGCCCGCGATATTCCTGCGTGCGCTCGATGGCCTCCACGTCGAGCGGGGCTTCGACCACGCACAGCACACCGCGGTCGCGTGCCTCGTCTCGACAAATGGCGCATGGATCGACGTCCGCATCGGTCATGGTGAAGCATTCGGAGCAGAAGCGGGTCTGGCTGCGCAATTCGAGCAGGGCCTCGCCTAAGGCACGCACCTCGTTCTCCGGTGCGCGCAGCAGATAGTAGGCCAGGCGGGCGGCCGTCTTGGGGCCGATGCCCGGCAGGCGCACAAGTTCTTCGTTCAGCCGCGCAACCGAGCGGGGAAGGGTCATGCTTATAGGTCCTTGGCGCCTGGCACAGGTTCAGCCCGCCCCGCGCGAAAGGCCGTCGGTGAGAGGGCTTAGACGTTTCGCGGCCAAGGCCTGGGAGGCCTCCACCGCCTGGTTGAATGCCGCCAGGAGCATATCGGCCAGGAGGTCCGCGTCGGCGGAGGCCAGCACCTCGGGCGCCAGCTTTACCGCGCGGCACACCTGAGTTCCGGTCATCTCGATCGTCACCGCGCCGCCGCCGACCGATATGGTGACCGTTTCTTCGGCCAGAGCTTCGCGCGCACGGTCGAGCTCCTCCTGGAGGCGCTGAAACTCACGCATCATTCCGCCCGCCGGAGCGGGCATCGAGTACTTGCGGCCTTTGCTCATTCGCCCATCGCTCGCGGGATCAGGGTAAATCGATTGCCTGGGCACCCATTTCGCGCGTGGCGATATCCACCATGCCGCCGTCAACCACACGCAGCCCGGTGCGTCCCGGGTCCGCATGGGCCAACACGCAGCGAACACCGACGGTCTGTCCGAGCACCTCGGCCAGCACCCCCTGCAGGCGTGCCACGGTTTCGGGGCGGGCGGCCTTTTCGCGCGGCAGGTCGGCCGAGAAGGCCAGATGCAGCAGCTCGCCCTCGAGCGAGTAGGGCTGGGCCTGGGCGAACAGAGTATGCGCGCGCGTATCGCGCTGGCGGAGCGTGGCCAAGACCTGATCCCATACTTCGGTGATCCGGCGCAGGGTCAGGCCGCCGGCCGCCTCGCGCGCCGCAACCGGCGCGGCGGGCGCGCCCGCGGCGGGCGGACCCGGGGCCACCATCTCGGCCGGCGCTTCGGCCGTCGGCACGGGTAGGCTGTGCGTGCCGGGCGTCCCCCGCCCGCCCGAGGCGGCCGGCGGCACGCCGTAGGCGCGCGGCGATTCGTGCACCGAAGGCCCCGTCCCCGCCGGCGGATCGGCCGGCGCGTCCTCGACCGTCTCCACCAATGCAAGTTCAATCGCCAGCTGCGGACGCCAGCCGCTGCGCGCCTCGGCCGCCAACCCAAATGCGCGCAAAGCCCGCACCAGCCGCCCAAGCTCGAACGAGGCCGCCGTGCGTTCCATCGCGGCGCGCACGTCGTCGGTGGCCTCGATCAGCGTGCGGTTGTTCATCTTGGCCAGCAACACGCCGCGCAAATAATCGATCACTTGGCGCGCAAACTGGCGCGGCTCCACGCCCGCATCCACCGTGCGTTGGATGAGCCCCAGGCCGCGCGCGATGTCGCGCGCCGCCAGGCTCTCGACGAATTCTTGCGTTTGCACCGAACCGGCGGCGCCCAGCACCTCCAACACACCGGCCAGGGTGATCGTCTCACTCAGGGATGCCATCTGGTCGAGCAGCGAGACCGCGTCGCGCATGCTGCCCGTCGCCTGGCGCGCGATCATCACCAAGGCTTCGGGTTCGGCCTGCAGCTTTTCGTCGCGTGCCAGTTGGGCCAGGTACGACGCCATCTCATCCACTCCCAGGCGGCGAAACTCGTGCCGCTGGCAGCGCGAGATGACCGTGGCAGGTACCTTGTGGACCTCGGTCGTCGCCAGGATGAACAGCGCATGCGCCGGCGGCTCCTCCAAGGTCTTGAGCAGCGCGTTGAAGGCCGCCGTCGAGAGCATATGCACTTCATCGATGATGTAGACCTTGAAACGTCCGACGCTGGGTGAGAAGGGGACCCGCTCGCGCAGGTCGCGCACATCCTCCACGCTGGTGTTGGAGGCAGCGTCGATTTCAATTAGGTCGAGGAAGCGCCCTTCGTTGATGGCCAGGCACACGGCGCATTGATTGCAGGGGCGTTCGTTTTCGGGGGCCGTGCAATTGACCGCCTTGGCCAAGAGCCGTGCGGTTGTAGTCTTGCCGGTACCGCGCGGGCCGGAGAAGAGGTAGGCGTGCGCGATACGGCCGCTGTGCAATGCGTTGCGCAGCGTCTGCACAACGTGGGCCTGACCGACGACATCCCCCCAGGTCTGCGGACGCCACTTGCGATACAAGGCTTGGCTCATTACTGGGCTCCGAGGCTGAAGTGTAGCAGAGCCGTCGCTATTCGGCAAGATCCACCGTTGCGGCGCGAGGACCACGAGCACATTCTGTTCGGTTGCACTCAGCGGAGGAGTATAATGCCGCGCGGTGAGGTGACCCCATGAATCTCGGACCGGTCGAACTCGTCATCATCTTGCTGATCGTCGTGCTGCTCTTGGGCCCCGGGCGCATTGCCCGTTCGGCGGGAGACCTGGGGAAGGGCATGCGCGAGTTCCGCAGGGGGCTCAAAGATGAACCAGACGATACCTCGCCACCCTCCCCGCCCGGCGGAGGGAACTCTTCTTCATCTTGAATCGGTTAGCATGGGTTGAAGCCGACGCTACGGCGTGCCTGCTGGGGCACGCCGTAGCTCTTCTTTCAGCTCGAGCGGTGCAAGCTGCACGTCGATAGCTGGCACACACAGATTGGCGCAGCCGATCAGCGCATTGCTGAACCGAATCTTCTCAAGCGCATTATGGCGAACGCGATCCCGGTCGGCGCCAGCCGCTGGCCCAGCGAGCGCGAGGCGCAGAACTTCGCACAGGGTGGCCGTCCGTGTGTGGTGAATGCGCCGGTCCATCCATATTCAATGGGGGTCAAGCCACCTGCGTGCCCGCCCTAAGGGAGAACGACCGCCGATCGTACCTGCCCCTGGCCGTCGAGCAGCACTATCTCTTCTCCGTGCTGCCAGGCGGCCGTGCTTAGACCCCAGTACAGATCAACGGGGGTGTTGACGCCCGGCGCACTGTGGACCAGGATCGCGCCGCCGGCGATCAACTCCACCGCCGGAAACGCATACTCTCGCCCAGACGCGCCTCGCAGCCGCCATCCTTCAAGTTGCACGGTTGGGCCGGGGTTGACCAGCTTGAGCGTTTCCTTTTCGGCATCGCCCAGGTTGTAGATCATTTCGATGCGCGGCCAGGGGTAGACCTCGCCGGGCGCGGGCGTGACCGTGGGGCTATGCGGGGTCGGCACACTGCCCGCCGGCAGGGCGGGGATGAGCAGCACCTGGCCCACGTCCAGCGAATTCGGGTCGGCCAGGTGGTTGAACTGCGCCAACGCCTCGGCGCTCACTCCGAACATGGCACCCACCTCGCCCAGGGTGTCGCCCTGGCGAATCTGATAACTCTGCAGCGTTGGGGTGGGAGCGACGAACAGCGTGGGCGTGAGAGTGGCCGGCAGCGGGGTGAGGGTTGGGCGCATGAGTGCCGGCGGCTGCCCGCGCCCGATAAAGTACAGGACCAGCATAACCGTGGCAGCCGAGACCACGACGTTCAGCGCGAGGTAGAATAGCCAGCGGCGAGACATTGGCCCCTCCCTCCCCTATCCGCGAGCACTGCATGTAGTCTAGCATGCGGACGGGCGGCTCGCAATACAGCCCTCCGCCCGGAGCGCCGCTCACCGGCACGAACATGCCCTATCTCATCGACGGTCACAACCTCATCGGCCGGCACCCCGGGCTTTCGCTGGCCGACCCCGACGACGAACGTGAGCTGCTGAAGCTGCTGGCCGACTATGCACGCCGCTCGCGGCGCAAGCTGGTCGTCTTCTTCGACCGCGGCCAAACGGGCTCACGCCCGCAGCGGCACGGCTCGCTCGAAGTGCACTTCGTGCCCTCCGCGCGCACGGCCGACGATGCGCTGCTCGATTACCTGCGCAGACTCCCGGACCCTCGCAACTGGCGGGTGGTGACCTCCGACCGGCGCGTTGCGACGCAGGCACGCCAGCACGGCGCGGTGGTTATCTCGGCCGATGAGTTTCTGCGATCCATGCACGCAGCGAGTCCGCCGCCTGCCCAGGCGGGCCAGGATGGCCAAGGCAGCGCTCGGACGAGCGAGGCCGACGATATCGAGGAATGGCTGCGCGCCTTCGAGCGACGGCCCCCGGAGGAGTAGCTCCCGGCGGGTCGATGACCCGCGCGCCTGCAAGGCTCGTCGCGTGCAAATGAGGAAGAGACGAGACCTGCGGCTCCGTCTCCCGGTGCCGAACGCGGGCAGAGTGGGCCCGGATGGGATCGAACCATCAACCCACTCCTTATGAGGGAGCTGCTCTGCCGTTGAGCTACGGGCCCAGCGCGGAAGGAGAGGCACGGCGTGATGCACGTGCAGATACTTCCTGGGAGGCAGCGCCACCGGCGGCGCCTGGAGGAGCGGGCGACGGGATTCGAACCCGCGGTGTCAGCTTGGAAGGCTGATGCCTTGCCACTTGGCGACGCCCGCATGCGCTTCGATTCGGCCCTACCCTTCGTGCCGAGAGGCTGTCGGGGTGGGCGGACTTGAACCGCCGACCCCCGCGTCCCAAACGCGGTGCGCTACCAACTGCGCTACACCCCGAAGTGCGGCGAGTATAATGCCCGCATCGCCCCGGCGTCAAGCAAAAACGCCAATGACGCCGCCGGAGGGGGTCACGAGGATGCGGAAGTCCGCCAGGCTTCAGTCCGCCCCCAAGCTTACCGCGACAGCGTGGATGCTGATCATCGCAGTGTCGTGCGTCGGTTCTCCTGATGTTCCCCTCACACCTCTGTCTTTGCGAGACCCTGTTCCAGTTCTGACTTTAGCGATCATACGGGCAACGGAAACGCCGATCCCGAATACAGCCCGCCCAACATGGGCAACAGCCACCAGGTTTCCAACACCCCTGCCGACCTGGACGGCACTCCCGACTTTGAATCCTCTTGAGGCGAAGAGGACATTGAGGAGACTCCAGAAGACAAACGCCGACTGCGTCCTTCCTTGTTGGTGGGGCATAACGCCCGGCGTGACCTCCTTGGGAACGACCCGCCAGCTTATGGAGACTTATGGCGTTAGGTTTGCCCTTTGGAACTGGACGCTACTCGAAAAGGCGGGCGGGACCGTTGTAAGCAGTTCCTATGAGCTCGGGTTTCCCGATGATCCGGCATTTGATGACTGGCGGGTTTCCATCGGTGCAGTAGGAGACCGGGTTTCGTGGATAGACCTGTCTGACGTCACTTCGGGGTCGAAGTTCTCCCTTGGATCGCTGCTTCACGAATACGGCCCTCCCGAAGATGGGTGGGTGAGCGTTGGAATATCACCCGAGGGAGGATACCTGCCAATGTGGTTGTTCCTAAGCTATCCACATCAGTTGTTCTTCGCTTTCTATGAGTTTGGAGCAAGCAGCATGGGAAGCTATGTCGTAGCATGCCCGGACGATCGCGGGCCTAGCTTGGCGATTTGGTCCAAGGAAGATCCACTCAGCGTCGAGGCCCTCCTTCGGCAGGCACTTGGACCTCCCGTGCGGGGCATAGGGCGGCCTATTGTGGACTTGATGGAAGGGATTGGGATGACTATCGAGGGTTTCTGCACCGCCTATTCAGGACCCCCGTCAGGACGGTGCATAAGGACACCCTCGCATCTGTGGTAATGAAACGTCTCTTACCGGAACACCCCCACCCGCGTGCGTGATGCATCCACACTCGTCAGTCGACTAGCAAGTGAGATCCGGCAACCATCACACAACGGTCGGGCACTCCAACAGAATGCGGAGCTTCCAGAATGGATGACTACGAATTGATGGCGCGCTTCTACGACCTGGTCAATGCGGACCTGACCGAGGACCTGCCCTTCTGGCTAGGCCTCGCGGCCGAGCGCGGCGGCCCGGTGCTCGAGTTGGGCTGCGGCAGCGGGCGTGTGCTGCTGCAATTGGCACGCGAAGGGCTGCGCACCGTGGGCGTGGATTGCTCGCCGGCGATGCTCGCCCGGGCCCGCGCGCGCCTGGCCCAGCGTGCGGACCTGGGTCAGCGCGTGACGCTGATCGAGCAGGATGTGCGTGCGCTTGCGCTCGGCGAGCGGTTCCCGCTGGCCATCATGCCGCTCAACACTTTCGCTCACCTGCTCACCTTCGATGACCAGCACCTGGCACTGGTTCGAGTAGCGGAGCACATGGCACCGGGCGGCTGGTTTGCGCTTGATGTTCCCAATGCCGCGGAAGTGTACGGTGCGCCGCCGGGCGGGTTGACGCTCGAACGAACGGTCCGCGATGAATCGTCCGGCCGAGAGGTGATGGAGTTCTCGATGCTCAGCCTCGACCGCACGGCGCAGCTCGGGCATATCACGTGGATCTACGATGAGATCGACCTCGAGGGCCAAGTGCGCCGGACGCGCATCCCGATGACTTTGCGCTACACCTTCCCGGCCGAAATGCGCGCGTTGCTCGAGCTGGCTGGATTGCGCTTGGTGGGGCTCTACGGGGGATATCAACGCGAGCCGTTCGAGGAGGGCTCGCCGCGCATGCTGGTGCTGGCCGAGCGGCCAGCCCGCGGCTGATCAGCGCGCGATGTCTTCGACGTAATCGACCGCGCCCTCGCAGGCCGGGTCGAGATAGCGGATGACCGAGGTCCACACCAGGGGCTTGCGAAGCCGCCAGGCCTCTTGCAGGGCTTCATAGAGGCACCCCGGCCCGGCATTGTAGTTGACCAGCGTGAAGCGCCACAGGTCTTCGTAGGTCGAAACCACCGAGGGCAGGCTGCGCGTGGTGTTGCGCACGATCCGGTCCGTCTGCTCGCAACTTGCCATCAGCGTTTCCGCGAAGACCCCCACGCTAAAGTTCACCTGCGAAAGATCAATCCCCATGGGGCAGGTCGCGCACTCCGCATTGGCCTGGCTCACCAGCGCCCCGCGCAGTGTGGCTCGCTCGGCCGCTTCCAGGTTGGCGTAGCCGCGATCGCAGATCTTGGATTGCAGCACCAGCGGGCAAAACTGGTGGTAGAAGGAGCTGTTCCACAAAAGGGTGATGTCCGCCCCGTTCTCGGTGAGCTGCCCGAGCCCCACCTCTTCTGCCGTGCGGTAGATGCCCGGCCAGAATTGGCTCTCGCGGGCGAACATGTTCTTCATCAGCATCGCCGGCACGCCGGAAGTCTCGGCGGCTTGCAGAATGACCTCGTCAAACCGGTTTTGCCATTCCTCGACTAACGGCCCGGCCTTCTCCAGGCCGCAGGTGTCCGCGACGCCTCCGGATTGCAGCCCGCCAGAAGGGCACTCGCTCGCATTCACCAGTCCCTGGCGAATGAGCACTCCCGCGAGGAAGGCGTAGGGTTCGCTGGAGGCCAGCGCAGCCGCATCCCGCGGAGAGGTGAGCCACTCTGCCGGCCCGCCCACTGGCGGGAAGGTCTCCCAGACTTGCGAACAGCTGGCCAGCGGCGCGCCCTTCCATTGGGTGCTGAGCACGTCCACAAACCAGGTATCGGCTTCGGGGATATGACCCTGCGAATAGATCAGGCGCACCTGGGCTTTGTACTTCTCGCTGCTGTCGCCGTAGGTGGAGTTGGCCCAGAACTCGACGGCCACTCCGCGCTCGGTGGTGGGCGATATCGGCAGGTCGCACATATCGCCCTGGCAGCTGAAGGGTACGTTGTTGTACTTGCCTTGCAAGCTCAGGATGGATTCATTGGGCAGAGGCTCCTGCGCCGTCAGGCGCAGGCTGGGCACCTGCTCGCACGCCAGACCCGGTGGACCCGAGGGGCAACCCTCCAGGCTGACCCACACCGTGGGTTCAGGCAAATCGACGGTCACTTCGCGCTCGTCGGGGGTCGAGGCTTGCCACTGCAGATACAACCCGGGGCACAGTGCCGTGTCTTCCCCCTCCGCGGCGGCCGGGCAGGCCTGGCTGGCGTACCAGGTGGTGAAGGTCTCTTCGCCACAGGTCTGGTAGATTTCGGCACCCGTCGGCAGTCCCTCATGGTCCACCGACAACCGGCAGATGACTTCGTTGTTCAACCATCGATTGAGCAACCAGTCGTTGCGCACGTACGATACGAGAATGGTGGTCTTGCGGCGCGGGCCGGGGGTGGGCGTGGGCACGGCCGGCTGCGAGGCGCGCGAGGCGATCGTCGCAGGGCCAGCCGCGAGAAGGAAGAATGCAATGAACAGCAAGAGAAACGGTGCGAGCCTGCGCATCTTTGTGGTTACCACGATATCACCGGCGTTCGCCCGCTGCAATAGCCCGAACGGCGCGCAAGAAACCCGCACGGCCAGGGCCCGCCGGTCAACCGCCGCATCGCTGGAAACCTGCGCGCCTCGCCGGTCATCCACTTCCGCAGATCTCGGGGGGCGCCCTATTTGTAGCTGGCTGGCTTGGCTGCAGGTTAAATGCCAGAGGCCCAAAGCATGGGTGGGAACGGCGGGGCCGCCAAGCCTCGGCCGGCAGCGCGTTACGCCCTGCCCTGGCTCTCCTCGCCCAAGCGCGCGAAGAATTCACGGAGCACTTTCAGCCGCTCGCGGCCGAGGGCTTTCGCCGACTCGGTGTTCAACCGTTCCGGAATGCGCGCGAGTTTGAATTCAAACTCGTGATGGGCGCTGTGCACTTCGCCCGGCTCCAGCCCATCGCCCCGGCGGAAGCGCGCCGAGGGCTCGCGGTAGAACGGATTCCCGTGCAGCGCCGCGAAGGCAATGGCCCGCGCCGCACCCACGGCACCGATCGCATCCAGTTTGTCGGCGTCGTAGACGACCTTGGCCTCGAGCGATTTTTCGACGTCAGTGGTTTCGCGAAAGCGGTGAGCCAGGATGCACTCCGCCACACGTTCGACTCGCGCCGCCTGCCACCCCTCAGCCGTCAGCGTCTGGCGCGCGAAACCCGCCGATCGTTCGTGGTGGCCGGAGCGGGCCCGCGTGGCGTCGTTCTCCCCCAATGCGGCATCGTGAAGTAACACCGCGGCTCGCACGATTTCGAGGTCGGCCCCCTCCGCCTCGCCAATACGTTCGGCCAATGCGAGCACGCGCAGAACATGATCAAAATCGTGCACGGCATCCGCGCCGCGGTACCACTCCCGGGCCTGTTCGAGGCTGGGCACCCTAGCCGCCCGCTCGCTGAGCGACGACCACAGCCAGCGCCTGGCCGCCCGCGTGGGAAAGGCTGAGCGCCCACTCGTTGAGCCCCAAGGCTTCCGCCAGCCGCGCGGCTTCGCCATAGAGAAGAAGGCTCGGCTCGCCCTGCGGCCCGCGCTGCACCTCAATATCGCGCCAACCGACGCGCGTCATGAGGCCCACGCCCAATGCTTTGGAGGCCGCTTCCTTGGCGGCGATGCGCACCGCGAAGGACTCTGTGCGGCCGCGGCAGTCTTCGATCTCACGCGGGGTGAGAACGCGCGCGAGGAAGCGCGCGCCCCAGCGCTCGCGGGCGCGAGCCACCCGATCGCACGGCAAAAGGTCCGCGCCGACTCTCAGCACTGCGTAAGGCTCCTTGGCATGGCTCAGGGCGGAGGCTCGCTGAGCGGGCCGGCAATACCGATCGCCAAACGGTCGGGGTGCAGGTAGCGGCGCGCCGTCTCGAGGATTTCTTCGCGGGTGACCGCCGCCACCAGCCCGGGGAAGCGCTGGTAATACTCCAGGCCCAGGTTGAAGAGCTCGATGTTCATCAACGCGGCCGCCAGGCCTTCGTTCGATTCGAGTTGCAGCGGCAGCCGCCCGATCAGGCTGGCTTGGTTGTCCGTCAATTCGACCGCAGTCACTTTGGTCTGCACAAAACGACCGATCTCGCGCCGGATGAGTTCCAGCGCGCGTTCGATATTGCGCGGGTTGACTCCGGCCATGGCCATCCACGGGCCGGGGCCCAGACCGCCGGCCAGGCTGCTGAAGGCGTAGTAGGCCAGGCCTTCGTCTTCACGAACGGCCTCGCCAATTCGCCCGAAGGTCCCGAAGCGTCCAAGAATGTTGTTGCCGATCAGCGCCGGAAAGAAGTCGGCCGAGGCGCGCGCCGGGCCGGGCACACCCAGCACCAGGTCGGCCTGCGATTTCCCGGGCAGCGACACGTGCCGTTCGCGAAGCTCTTGCAGGCGCGGCGCCGCGGGCAGCGCCGCACGCACCGGCTGGTTCGGGTTGTGCCAATCGGCGAAGTACTTCTCGATCATCGCCAGCGCACGCCCGCTGTGCACCGCCCCGGCCACCGTCAGAATCATGCCGCGCGGCCCATAGACCCCGCTGTGGAATTGAACGATCTCCTCACGGGTGATGGATTGAATGGTCTCCGGCGTGCCATCTTCATCGTGCGCGTAAGGGTGGCCCTCGTAGGCGAGCTCCGCGAAGGCCAGCTGCGCGCGATCGCCGGTGTCCTCCTGGCGGATAGCCAACTGCGTCAGGTATTCGCCGCGCAGCCGTTCGACCTGCTCGGCGGGAAAATTCGGCCGACGCAGCGCCTCCGCGGCCAGGCTGGTCAGGCTGCCGAAGTCTTCCGCCAAGCCGTGGGCGTAGAAGGTGGTGGTGTGCATGCCCGAGCCGAAGCCAAGCGAAGCGCCCACCGACTCGAGGGCCTCATAGATCTCGTGAAAGCTGCGCTGCTCCGTGCCGCGCATCAGCGATGAGGACGTCATCCCGGCCAACCCGGCCTTGGCCGCAGTCTCGTCGAGGCCGCCGGCCTCCAGTGAGCCCTGGATCACCACCGACGGGCTGAGGAAGTTCTCGCGGATGAGGACCGTGATGCCGTTCTCGAGTTCGTGGCGCTCGACGCTGGCCGGCCCGGGCAGGGTTTGCGGATCGAGGCGAGGCAGGTCCACGCGACGTGCGCGGGCGCGCGGCTTGGGGCGCGATGCCCGGCGGGCAGTTTTGCGAGGGCGCACGCGGGGGCGGGATTTGGGCATGGCGGTTCTCCGAGAGCGGCCGGGCGATCAGCCGCCCGGGCTCTCCTGAGTCGGCAGATAGAAGCCCACCGTGCGGTTGCGCCGCGCCAGGTACTTGCGCGCCGCGTGCTGCACGTCGTCGGGCGTGACGGAGTCGAGTTTCTCGATGTAGTTTTCGAACCAATCGTAGGAGGCGAAGATCTCGGCGTAGCCCATCCAGAAGGCCTGGTTGGTCACGGTCTCACTGCCGTAGGCGAAGATGGCGCGCGCCTGCTTGACGGCCCGCTTGAGCTCGGCCTCCGACACCGGATCGTCCACCACCCGGCGCACTTCGCCATCCAGTGCGGCCAGCACCTGCTCGGGCGTCTTGCCTTGGCGCACCGTGGCGGCGATTGAATACAGGAACGGGTCGATGGTGGCGGCCATGCCGCCGCTGACGGAGGCCGCCAGCTCGGTTTCGACCAAGGCGCGATACAGGCGGGAGGTCTTGTTGGAGATGCCGGCGCCGAATAGGTTGAAGTTGCTCGGGCCGGAGAGCACGCTGTCGAGGACGATGAGCGGGAAGAATTCCGGGTCGGAGGCCGGCGGGACGTGATAAGCCACGTCCACGAAGGCTGTCTCCCCGGGGCCCTCGACCGACACGCGCCGCTCGCCGCGCTGGGCCGGTTCGGGGCGGGTGATCTGGGGCGGCGGGGCCGCAGGCGGCAGGTTTCCGTACAACTCGCGGATGCGCGCGAGCATCGGCCGCCACTGGAAATCGCCTGCCACGGTCAGGATGGCGTTGTTGGGGATGTAGTAGCGGCGATAGTGGGAGAACAGGTCCTCGCGCGTCATCGAGGCCAGGTCGGCCACGTCGCCGATCACCTCATGGTGATAGGAGTGCACGCGGAAGGCCGCGGCCTGCACCTCTTCGGAGAGGCGGAAAGTGGGTTCGTTCTCGTTGCCCTGCCGCTCGGAGATGATCACCGTGCGTTCGGAGGTGACGTCCTTGTTGGCGAACAGGCTCTGGGCCATGCGGTCGGCTTCCAGGCGCAACGCCAGGTCCACCCGGTCGGAGGGCAGCGTCTCGTAGTAAGCCGTCCAATCCAGCCAGGTCATGGCGTTCCACATGCCGCCTTCGCGCGAGATGGTACGGTCCAAAAGCCCCGGCGGAAAGGTGGGGGTGCCTTTGAATTGCATGTGCTCGACCCAATGCGAGACCCCCGTCTGACCGGCGCGCTCATTGCGCGAGCCGACGCGGTACCAGATCCACACACTGGTGATGGGAGCGGTGTGGATTTCTTTCAGCAACACCTGCAAACCGTTGCGCAGGCGCGCGCGATGCACCCGTCCGCTGCTCATCGGCGCTTCTCCCCGGGAGCTGCTGCAGCCCCCGCGGGCTGACTCTCGAGCGCACCGTTATAACCGCGGCCCACGCCCCGGTAGTGGAAACCGGCCTGGTGCATCTCACCGGCATCGTAGATGTTGCGGCCGTCCACGATGTTCGGCGCGCGCATGGCCTTACGCAGCCGGGGCAGGTCCAGGTTGCGAAACTCATTCCATTCGGTGCACACGATGAGCGCCTGGCAGCCTTCGGCCAGTGCATAGGGGTCGGGTTTCATCTCGATCGATGGGGCCAGGCGCGCCGTGCCTTCCATGGCTACCGGGTCGTAGGCGCGCACCTTTGCCCCGCGCTCCTCGAGCAGGCGCGCGATCGAGAGCGCCGGCGCATCACGAATATCGTCGGTGTTAGGCTTGAAGGCCAGCCCCAGCAGGCCAATCGTCGCCCCGTGCAGTTCGCCCACCAGCTCGGCCACCCGGTCGACGATCAGCCGGCGGCGATCGTCATTGATCTCCATCACCGCCGCCAGCAGGTGCGGGTTGCGCCCCTGCACCTGGGCCATGTAGCTGAGCGCCTTCACGTCTTTGGGGAAGCACGAGCCGCCGTAACCCAGGCCGGCATCCAGGAAGTAGCGTCCGATGCGCGGATCGTATCCCATGCCGGCCGCCACCTCTTTGACATCGGCCCCGAGCGCCTCGCAGATGTTGGCAATCTCGTTGATGAAGGAGATCTTGGTGGCCAGGAATGCATTCGAGGCGTACTTGATCATTTCGGCAGTGCGCAAGTCGGTGATCACGATGGGCGCACGCAGCGGCAGGTGCAACTGCGCCACCTTGCTGGCCGCCTCGCGATCGAGCGAGCCGAGCACGGTGCGCGCAGGATTCTGAAAATCGAAAATGGCCGAGCCCTCGCGCAGGAATTCGGGGCAGGAAACCACGGCGAAGGGGATCGATTCCGGTTGGTGGGCGCGGATGATATCCGCCACCCAGTCGCCGGTGCCGACCGGCACGGTGGATTTGTTGATGACGATCAGCGGGTGCTTCATCGCCCGGGCAATCGCCTCGGCTGCGGCCCGTACGTACTGCAGGTCCGCCTCGCCGTCCACGCCTTCCGGGGTGCCCACCGCGATGAACGCAAACTCGGCGGCCTGCAGCGCCTCGGCATAGGAGGTGGTGAAGGTCAGCCGACCGGCGCCCACGTTGCGCCGCACCACTTCCTCCAGCCCGGGCTCGAAGATGGGCAGGATGCCCTGGCGCAGGTGGTCGATGCGTTCCTGGTTGATGTCCAATGCGCTGACGCGATTACCAAGATCGGCGAAGCCGGCGGCCGTGACCAGCCCAACGTAGCCCACGCCGATGACGCAGATGTTTTTCACGCGCACGCCTCCAGGGGAAGAAGCACGAAAAGGCTCACAGGCGGGGAAGTGGAGCGATGATACCACAAGTGATTCACGCTTGTGCGCGCCCGGCGGCCGCCGTCGAGTGGATGGGCCTTGTGCAAGGCTCGTTTGGCTGCGGCGCGAGTATGTCTACTTATCGGGTAGCCAAAGGTCATTCCCCGTCTGTGACCTCCGTCACTTGAGCAGGGTGAACCCCCGGGAATACACTTCTTCTAGACAATATTTATCCGCAAAACATGCTGGGGCACTCTATGGAAATCACACGGCAAGCAGACTACGCAATTCGGGCCATCCTTTTCCTGTCGGAGAAGGAAGGCAACGGCCGCTCACCCACCAATGTCATTGCCCGCGAGAAGCACATCCCGCCCTCGTTCCTGGCGAAGATCATCTCGCAGCTCTCGGTGGCCGGGCTGGTGCAAACCTCGCGCGGCGCGCGCGGCGGCGTGACCCTGGCACGTCCCTCCAATCAGATCAACTTGCTGGAGGTGATCGAGGCCATTGACGGACCGATCCAGATCAACGAATGTGCCCTCGATCACGAGTCGTGCCCGTTTGGGAAGGACTGCGCCGTCGCCCCCCTGTGGAGCGATTTGCAGGGTGAGATGGTGTCGCGCCTGCGCGGCACGAGCTTCGCCACGCTCGTCCACAGCAACGGCAAATCGGCCTCCAGCAACTAAGCTGGGTCCGGCACCCTCGAAACCTCCCCCAGGGATATGTGGGGATTCACGCGCCGCGGCCAAATTTGGCCGCGGCGCGCTGTTATCCTGCCGCAAGCACATCGCCCGATTCACCCCTGGGGGACTTGTGGTAGACTCATTGCGACTTCCCGGCCCGAGGCGATACATCCACTGGGTTTATCGGGCATTTTCGGACGTGTGATCGGCCTAGCAGGCGAGCCGAAGGCGACGGGGAGGACCCACCATGGCTGGAACACCTGTAGATCGGGAGTGGGTGTACGCGCTCGACGACGGCCGAATCGTGGTCGAATGGGGCGAAGGAACCCTGCAGGACATCATGACCGGGGACTTCCTGCCCAAGGGTGAATTCGGCCACGAGTTACTCAACCACGAGTTGGACAATTTGCGCGTGGCCGGCTACATCGAGGATTTCGACTCGCGCAAGGTGTATTTGCGCCCGCTGCCGGAGCGCAAACGCACTATGCTGGATTGAGCCACGCCGCGTTTGAACACGCTCCGTGTCATGCTTCGCCCCGCAATCCCATCGCGCGTCACGCCCGCCGGAACTTGACCCTCATTCGCAAACCAACTTCCGCGGTCGCCCACGGCCCCGAAGGCCTCGCGCCGCGAGCCAGCCCTCAGCGAGGTGAACCATGGACGTAGCTCTCGCCATCCGCCAGAAGCGTGCCATCCGCACATTCGCAGCCAAGCCCATCCATGATGAGGATGCCCGCCGCATCCTGGATGCCGGCCGCCGGGCACAGTCCTCGAAGAACACTCAGCCCTGGCATTTCGTCGCGGTGCGCGATCGGACGACGCTGCAGGCGCTGACCGTGGCCGGCCCATATGCCGGACATGTCGCCCGCGCGGCGATGGCCGTCGTGATCGCCACGCCCGACCCGGCCCAGCGCTGGACGATCCCCTTCGACGCCGGGCAGGCGGCGGCCTACATGCAACTCGCGGCGTGGGAGCTGGGCATCGGCTCGTGTCTGGTGGCCGTGTACGAGACCGAGAAGGTCCGCGCGCTGCTCGGCATCCCCGACGACCTGCACCCTGATGCTGCACTTTCTTTCGGCTACCCGGATGACCCGGCCGACCTGACCCGCGCGCCCCGTGCAGCCGGGCGGCGCGGGGCCGCCGATGTCATCCACTGGGAACGCTGGTAAGCTTGCGGCGTCAAAACCGCAATCTGGAGGAAGGCATGCCCCCCACCGTTCGCGCTCCGCGCGGCACGCAGATCTCGTGCAAAGGCTGGCCTCAAGAGGCTGCGCTACGCATGTTGATGAACAACCTCGACCCAGAGGTGGCGGAGCGCCCGGCGGATCTGGTAGTGTACGGCGGCCGCGGCCAGGCGGCGCGCAACTGGGAATGTTACGAAGCCATTGTGCGCACGCTGCGCGAATTGGAAGATGACGAGACGCTGCTCGTGCAATCGGGCAAGCCCGTGGCGGTCTTTCGCACCCATCGCGACGCGCCGCGCGTGCTCATCGCCAATTCGAACCTGGTGCCGCACTGGGCCACCCAGACCCACTTCGATGAACTGGCCGCCAAAGGCCTGATGATGTTCGGCCAGATGACCGCCGGCTCGTGGATCTACATCGGCACACAGGGCATCCTGCAAGGAACGTACGAAACGTTTGCCGCCGCGGCGAGGGCGATCGGCGCCACATCCCTGCGCGGCAAGTTCGTGCTCAGCGCCGGGTTGGGCGGCATGGGCGGCGCGCAGCCGCTGGCCATCACCATGAACGACGGCGTCGGGCTGATCGTCGAGGTGGACCCGGCGCGCGCCAAGCGCCGCCTGGAGACCAAGTACGTCGACGTGGTCGTGGATACGCTCGAAGAGGCGATGACGCTGGTCGATGAATCGCGTGCGCGCCGGGAGCCGCGCTCGATCGGGCTCATTGGCAACGCGGCCCAGGTCTACGCCGAACTGGCTGCGCGCGGCGCAATCCCGGATATCGTTACCGACCAGACGCCGGCGCATGACGTGCTGATGTATGTCCCCGAGGGGTTGGGAGTGGAAGCCGCGGCCGAATTGCGCAAGCGCGCCCCCAAGGAGTATGAAGCCCAATCGATGCGATCCATGGCCCACCACGTCCAGGCCATGCTCGAGTTCAAGCGCCGCGGGGCGGAGGTCTTCGACTACGGCAATAACCTGCGCCAGCGGGCACTGGACGCCGGCGTGAGCGATGCGTTCGAATTCCCGGGCTTCGTCCCGGCCTACATCCGCCCGCTGTTCTGCGAAGGCAAGGGGCCGTTTCGCTGGGTGGCGCTCTCGGGCGACCCGCAGGATATCTACCGCACCGATGAAGCGGTCATGCAACTCTTCCCCCAGAACGAGCACCTGCACCGCTGGCTGCACATGGCGCGCGAGCGGGTCACCTTCCAGGGGCTGCCGGCGCGCATCTGCTGGTTGGGCTACGGCGAGCGCGCCAAGGCCGGGCTGCGCTTCAACGAGATGGTCGCGCGAGGCGAGGTGAGCGCGCCGATCGTCATCGGCCGCGACCACCTGGACTCCGGCTCGGTGGCTTCGCCCAACCGCGAGACCGAGGCCATGCGTGACGGCAGCGACGCGGTCTCCGATTGGCCAATCCTCAACGCATTGATCAACGCGGTGGGCGGCGCCACTTGGGTCTCATTCCATCACGGGGGCGGCGTGGGCATCGGCTACTCGCAGCACGCCGGGCAGGTGATCGTGGCCGACGGCACGCCCGAAGCGGCGAAACGCCTCGAGCGCGTGCTGACCACCGACCCGGGGATGGGCATCGTGCGCCACGCGGATGCAGGCTACCCGGAAGCGATCGAGGCCGCGCGCCGCAACGGGATCAAGATCCCGATGATGTAACGCGCACCGCATCTCAGAAATATCGTTGGGGCGCGTCTGAGACGCGCCCTTTGTCATTCCGAGCGGTGGACCAACGATCTTCACCACAGAGATCACCGAGAGCACGGAGAACTCCTTTTCTCAGATCCATCAGCCTGCGAGAACGGAGTTGTGTTCGTCGTCCCCGCGTGCTCGAGGCGGGGACCCAGGTGCGAGTTCGCATGCGAATCTCGAAACGCATGCTTCCAATGCCCGTGGATTCCCGCCAGGACCACGCGGGAATGACGATCAAAAGGGCACGCCATGGCGTGCCCTTTGTCATTGTGAGGAGCGCGCGACGCGCAGTGGTCTTGTTGGGGCACGCCATGGCGTGCCCCTTGTCATTGCGAAGCGCACGATCGCAAGGCGGTTGCAGGTGCAGGCGGCCGAGCCTCAGGAGCAGGTGGGCGGGTCGTTGTGGCTCCAAGATTGCTTCGGCGGGCTCCGCCTGCCTCGCACTGACACCCCTTTGTCATTGCGAGGAGCTCGCGGCGCGCAGTGGTCTTGTTGGGGCACGCCATGGCGTGCCCGTACACGGTTGAGCAGGCGCACCGCGTTCTGGACGTTGACGTGCACGCAAACCGATTACAATGCCGCCCATGCCCCGCCCGAGCCATCTAGCCCTCTCTCTCATTCCAATGCGCAACGTGCTCGCCCTCGCGCGCCCGCGGGAGCGGGCCACATGAAACCGCGCAGCCCTCTCCCCATCCGCATCCAGGTCATCGCGCTGACGCTCTGCCAGACGGTGATGTGCACCGGCCATCGCATGATCTATCCCTTCCTGCCGGCCATTGCGCGCGGGGTGGGCGTGGACTTGCGCACCATGTCGCTCGCCGTTTCGGCGCGATCGAGCCTTGGCCTGTTCGGGCCGTTGCTCGGGTCGCTGGCCGACACGTGGAGCCGCAAGAGCGCGATGCTGGTCAGCTTTGGGCTACTCTGCCTGGGGCTCACGCTGGTCGTCGTGTGGCCGGTATTCCCGGCGCTGGTCCTTTCGATGCTGCTGATCGCCGCGGCATGGATCTTCCTGCAGGCGGGGCTCAAGGCCTACCTGGGCGATGAGATCCACTACACGCGGCGCGGCCTGGCCGTGGCGGTCACCGAGTTTGGCTGGTCGTGGGCCTTCTTGTTCGGCATGCCGCTGGTCGGCTGGCTGATCGCGCGCGGCGGCTGGGTGTCGCCCTACCGCTTGCTGGCGGTGCTCGCCGCAATGGCGTTCATCACCGTGTGGGCCATCATTCCCAATTCGGCCGCCTCCGCCGCGGCCTCCCGGCCTTCCGCCTGGGCCAGCCTGCGCGCGCTCTTTGCCAGCCGCTCGGCGGTGGCGGTGATGGCTTTTGCTTTCGTCGGGGCGGGCGCCAACGAAATGGTCAACATCGTCTACGGCGCATGGATGGAAAGCGCCTTCGGCCTGCAGGTGGTCGCGCTCGGGTTGGCCACTGCGGTCATCGGCGTGGCGGAACTCGGCGGCGAGGTGTTGGTGGCGACGCTCACCGACCGGCTGGGCAAGCGCCGGGCGGCCGCGCTGGGCATCAGCGTAAACGCGCTGGTGTGCCTTGGGCTGAGCACGTTCGGCACGAGCCTGCCGGGTGCGCTGGCGGGCCTGTTTCTTCTATATATGACATTCGAGTTCACGGTGGTCAGCGCTATCTCGCTGATGACCGAGCAGGTCCCGCAAGCGCGCGCCACCACGATGGCCAGCTATGCCGCCTCGGCCGCCGCCGGCCGTGCCCTCGGCGCGCTCATCGGTCCGGTGCTCTTCACCTGGGGCATCGCCGCCAACGGCCTCGCCACGGCGCTCGCCGACGGTGTGGCGCTGCTGGTGCTAGTGCTATTCATCCGCGAGCGTGCGGCACAGCCTCACTCGTAGATACATCCCCATATGAAATGCGCAGGGGCGCGTCTGAGACGCGCCCCTTCACCTGCATTGCAGGAACGATGTTATCCGGTGTCATCCCAGCGCGGGACTCGCGTGCACAGCGTCTGGGTTACCGAGCGCGCTGGGCTAGCGGGCGGCGATGCCCAGGAAGTACGGCCAGACCACTACGCCCAGAAGCGCCTGCCACCAGACCAGCTTGGCAAAGGCGATGGTGAACAGCCAGCCGATGAACCAGAACACACCAATGCCGGCTTCGACGCGGATGGGACCAGACGATCCTTCGGGGGACATGGGATTCTCCTTTTCAAGTGCCATGCGGCACGGATGATGCTTTGACTCGCGGCTGCGCTCAACCTCACGGAGTGGCCCGATGGGTTCCTCCCAACGCGGGGCCCGTGCCCAAATCGCCCGCGCGTGGTCAAGCGTAAGGCGTGCTATGCCCTCTTCCGGATCAGCTCGCGGCGACGACCGCGGCGGGCTTAGGCTCGCTCGCGGCAAGGTAAGCTTGCCCGGTGAGATGGCCGGTGATGGTGCCCGCGTAGGCTGTGGTGACGACGGCGCCGATGCCGCAGGCGATCGAGCCCAGGCTGCCGATGAAGCCGGCCAAGATGGAACCCAGGATAACCAGCACGTACACGCCCGGCGCGGCGCGCACGAGCTTGAAGACCTCGCCCAGGCGGAAGGCATCGCCCAGGTTGCCGGTGGCGGCCATTTTGCCGAGGGCGGCCGGCAGCAGGAAGGCCATGAGCAGGGCGTAGATCAGCATGAGGCAGCCGAGCGAAACGGCCACCACGATCGAGGCGATAGCGGCCGCCTCGCCGTTCGACTCCTGGCCGGTGGCGAGCATCGAGGTGCCGATCATGCCCACCTGCATGCAGGCGGTGAGGATGAGTATCGGCAGAACGTAAACGATATAGACGAGGGTCACTTTGAGCCCGCGCACCAGGTGGCCGGAGAAGTCGGACCAATCCGGGAGCGGGACGGCCTCGCGGGCGATGACGCGGCGTGTGACCTCGAAGCCCCAGCCGAGGAGAAAGATCTGCCCGACCAGGGGGATGAGCGAGACCAGGGCGGCAATGCCGATCTTCTTGAGCCAGTCCTTATCCTCAAACGCGAACGAAAAAGCGCGACCGAATTGCATGAGACCTCCTCCAATAGTTGGGGTGTCTATGTGACGCGGATGATGCCGGGGACATTATACGGCGAGGAGGGAGGAGGGTGAAATTGGACGACCAATCGGTTAGGGACCGCTGGCGTGGTTGCGGCAGTAGCGAAACTCAGTCGACACCAGAAGGCGGTTAGGTACTCCGAGGCGCCCGGGAGAATCCGTGAGTAGTCAGAGAGGCAAGGGGAGTTGCTCGATTCCAGGATCCGGGAGGCACTCTAGTGGCTCGAAGAACCATTTCCCGCCCGCTAGGTAGCAGCGACTCATGCAGAAGGAATTGAACCACCTACTGTTGCGCATGCGGGCGTAGCCCCTGACATACCGGTTGACAAGTGAGCGCACCGGTTGGGCGAGAGTTTTGTGGATGCGCCGCCCCGTATGGTATCCCAGGGCGGTTCGAAATGAGCCGACCAAGAGATCGGTCAATTGCAGGAGCTGGCAATCGTCATATGCCTGGGAGTCGGTTCGTTGATGATTGCTGCTTCTGTCATCGATCAAGTCCGGCCGAGGTGAAATTGAACAGTATTCTCTGAGTGCCCCTATGCGCTCAATGATACGACGCCTGCTGACGTGACGAAGGAGATGTTGATGGCCGTCGAAGTGCATGGCGGCGATGTGAATTGTGGCGTCAAAGTGACCAAGAAGGTGAATGCCGCCCTTGAAGCCCATGCGGAAGGTTATCTCGACCTTTGAGCCGTAGTCCGGAACCAGCGCCATCGCCTGAAGGTTGTCCCGCTCGCAGAAGAGGATGAACTTGGCGCCTATTACGTCGCCGAAGAATGAGTAGCTGCGCCGACCGTCGTATGCCTCTCCGGCGAAGACGGGGTAGGCCCACCCCTTATTGTCGGACATCAGGGAGGCAACGGCAGTTTGAAGCCAAGCATCAGCGCAGTCGTATGCTTCGTTCCGGACTCTTATGTGCTTGATGCCGAGGACACCGTCGAAATGGGTATGGGCACGTGCGGCGTGGAGGTAGCCCAACAGCTTGGACTTTCCCTGCGTTGGGACGAGGAGGATCCCATGCCAATAGCCCCCAACTTGGGATTCGTCGTGGTAGAGCTCGTAGTCCAAGAAACCCCCTCGAGGTGCCTAACGGCCTCGAACTGTCCCGTGCGGCATGACGGCGACGGTTTCTATTCTATGGGCA
>DATEAT010000046.1:0-26463 GCA_035288225.1 Anaerolineales bacterium
ATGATGTTGGTGTACAAGTCGAACTTCTGTATCAGGTGATAGATCAGGGGTTGATTGACGAGCTGAGCCGGATAGGTCAATCGCACTTTGAGCTCGACCATGCCGCCTCCTTGGCTCTGCGATCCGCTGTCGGTGGTTACCTACGGTCGGGGTGGCACTCCCTCCGCCCGCCGACCTGCTGAACGGGGCGGCCTTGTGGCGTGCGAGGTGCGGCCCGCTGCAGGCTTGTGAGCTTACGCGCTTTCGCGCATGCCGTGCGAATCGGCCTTGAGGAAATCCCGCGGACCTCTCGCCCAAGCGCAGGACCGGCCATGCGTTCCCTCTGCCCAAGATGGCCCACGCATGGCGATGCGCCAAAAGTATTCTATGGCGAAGGGCTGGCCTGGTTTAAAACGCGAAAGGCCACTCCACCGACGGCCAATGGGATCCAATAGGTGATGCCGCGGTAGGCCAGAACGAGAATGGCAGCACTCTCCAAGGAAAACCCGAACGAGCGCAGGAGCAGTGTAGCGGCGCCCTCCACGAAACCGATGCCGGCGGGGGTGGGCGAGACGATCAGGAACAAGTAGGAGATGCTGAAGACGGAGATCAACGTGCCGGGCGAGACGGCCTGGCCAAACGCCAGGAAGACCACCAGCCAAATGCCCACCAGGAGCGCCATCGAGGCGGCGGCGTAGATGGCCGGCGGCAGTAGACGATTGGGCGCGAGGCGCAAGGCCTGGGCGCCTTCGCCAAGGTCATGGACGAAATCTCGCGCGCGCTGTTCGGAAAGGTAGGGCCGGCGGATGATGGGCATGAGCAGCCGGTTCACCCCGTGCGCTGATCGGACGAGAAGGCGCTCCAGGGAGGCGGCCGAGCGCAATCCGAGCCACATCAACACCCCCAGACCTGTGGCGAGAAGGGCGAGAATGATCGTGGCTGTAATCTCTGCCGTGCTCAGCTTGCCGCGTCGGATCAGGACGATGATGCCCAGCGCGAGAAAGAAGAGAACGGCTAGGTAGTCGTAGAACAAGAAGAGTGTGCCGGCCACCATCACCTTAGCCGTGGAGTGGCCGCGACGGCGCGCATCGCTGATGAACATCGCCATCCCTGCGACCCCGGCGCTGGGGGCGATGGTCGAGACGAACAGCGCCGACGCCCACAACAAGAATAACCTGCCCAGCTTCTCGTTCATGCCGAGGGCCTGGTAAATCGTTTGGAAACCGCGGGCGACCGCAAGGAACTGGATCACCTGAATGAGCAAGGCCAGGACGAGGAAACCGACGTTGGCTTGCCCCAGGACGCGCTGGATCTCCTTCAACTCGGAGAAATTGGAGATGACGAAGTAGATACCGAGAAAGAGAGCGACCGCTAGAAGGAAGTTGCGCATGGGTTTCGATTATACCCGCGAGAGACCAGTGCCCGGCCATGCGCGACGCGCCAGATGTGAGCTGACTGGCTTCAGCCGTCGCTGGGTGTGGGCCGAATGGGCAAACGAAAACGGTTCCAAGCGTGTCACACACGCATGGAACCGAGGGCTTGATCCAAATCGAAGGTATGGAATCCCGCGGCCGCGGGCCGGGGAGGTGACGGGAGGAGCAACTAGCCTTTCCGGCGGCTCTCCCAGTCGGCCGTGAGTTCGCGCATCTTGAGCGAGTCGTCGAGGACGGCCAATTGCTCGAGCAAGGCCGCCTCCGGAACGGCGCCTTCGATGTGCAGAACCTCATTAATGACGGTGCGCGGTACGCCGGATACCTGGTAGCGGTTGACCAGATGCGGGAACTCGGTCGCCTCGACGGTATCGGCCCGGACGAGATCGCTGGCCATGGCGAACCGGTTGGCGAGCACCACGGCTCGCGGGCAGTACGGTCAGGTGGGTGTGACGTAGACCTGGATGTGCGCCGGGGTCTTGAGGTGGCGAAGGGCCTCGAGCGCCGCCGTGCCCAACCCGTGATCCTCCCGGCCGACCATCAATATGGTTTCGATCAGCGAGCCGAACTCATAGCCGGAAGGGATGCCGTAGAAGCGGATGCCCGCGTCTTTGGCTGGCGTACCCCCGCCGAGGATCGCGATCGCGGGGAGCTTGTCAACTCCGTACGAGCGAGCCAGGTCCGCGTCGGCGACGAGATCGCGGATCTCAACTTCTATGTGTTCGCTCAGTGAGCCCAATTCCTCGACCAGTGTCCGCGTCTCGCTGCACATGCTGCATTCAAGTGCTCCGCCCTCCGCCTGAGTGAACATCAGGAGCTTCACCGGGTGGCGAATCTCGGCGAAGAGCGTGCGCAGTTTGGATTGTGTCTTCTCATCCAGAAGGGCCATGCTCTGCCTCGCTTCTTTGTAGCATTGGACGGGGAGGGGGGACAAAGGTTACACCGACCGCCGACCTGCCTTCGGACCTACTCTCCCGCAGGATGAGCTGCGCGCCGCAGGCGATCGTTGACCGCCAGCCCAAGACCGTGAGCCGGCACGAGGTGGCCCAGGATAACTTCCACCGGGACGGCCTCGAGCGTGCGCAACCCAAGAAACAACCGCCTGGCGATGCCCAGCAGGTCATCTTGACCGCCGAGGTCGAAGACTGGGGCGAGAGAGGATTTCAGTCCCCGACGCACCTCACTGACGGCCAGCACGCCGGCCGAGTGACCGCCTGCGATCAGGCGTGCGACATGTTCGTCGATGGAGGCGGCGATCGCCTTGGCGGTGTCGCCCGGGCACAGAATGAGTGTCGCGCGCGGGGCATAGTGGCGGGGTAGGCGGCCCGGGGAGGCGGCCTGCCGCTCGCCGGGTTCTGCATAGCGCACTGGGCCGATGGCCGCCTCGAGTTGCTCGCGCGTCACGCCGCCCGGGCGCAGGATCACAGCCGGCGTCGGACGCACGTCAACAACGGTCGACTCGATTCCAACCGGAGTCGGTCCGCCATCCAGAATCAGCTCGACTGCTCCGTCTAAATCCTCAAGCACGTGAGCCGCGGAAGTCGGCGAGGTGTGGCCGAAGCGATTGGCCGATGGCGCTGCAATGGGCACGCCGCACGCGCCAAGCAACCCGAGGGCGACGGGGTGGCTGGGGATGCGCACGGCAACGGTGTCCAGCCCGGATGTCACTTCGACTGGTAGAGCGGGGTGGCGAGGCAGCAGCACCGTCAACGGCCCGGGCCAAAAGAGGGAAGCAAGGCGCGCGGCCACGGGCGGGAAGGCCGTAGCGACCATTTCCACATCATCAACCTTGGCAATGTGCACGATGAGCGGGTCGTCGAATGGACGCCGCTTGGCCTCGAAGATGCGGCGCACAGCCTCCCCATCAAACGCATTGGCACCGAGTCCGTAGACGGTCTCCGTCGGGAATGCGACCAGCTCGCCGCGCAGCACGCGTGCCGCAGCCTCAGCGAGAATCTCGGGCGAGGGATGGCTCGGGTCGATTTGCCTGACGACGGTTGGCGATGGCATAGGCTTCGGGATTCGATTATACGCTCCACAATCCTCGCTGCAGATCACACTGCGTGGTGGCGGCATACTCTGGAGGAGGTTCGGGCGAGGCGGACAACCGTTTAGGTGGCGTCACGCGTCGAGGGACGGGACGAGATGAATGTTATTGAGAAGGCAAGGATGTCTTGAGCGCCTCAGGTTCATCATCTGGTAGGGGGCGATGGCATGCAACTTGCATTCCCTATGTGGGCCACCTACGATGGACATGGGGGAGGGTCGATCGCTGCCTCCCACGTCCCTGCCTCCCGTATATGGCGGGTGGTGGACTACAGATGTCAACCCTGCGGATTGCACAAGTGTGCAAGAACGGTACAATCCTCTTGTGAGTGTTTTCCCGTTTCCTGTGGGGACGGGGCATCATGGCTCGCGTCCCTCCCGGTACACGGTGCCGCGTACACCGCCAGACCTCCTTGAGCGGCCGCGCCTGCTCGAGTTTCTTCAGCGCCATCTCAATCGAAAACTCATCCTCGTGTGTGCCTCGCCCGGCTACGGCAAGACCGCGCTGGCGGTGAACTTCGCCCACCAGGCGGATTTCCCCCTCGCATGGCTCTCGCTTGATGAAACCGACCGCGACATCGTCACCATCGTCGGCGATTTGTTCCAGGCGCTGCATCGTGCCCTGCTCGATTGGCTGCCCCCGCCGCCCGAAACGCTTGGCCTGCCCAGCGCCGCCAGCCAGCCGGTGAGCCTGGGGCTTGCGCTGACCCAGGCGCTGGACCAGGCCGCGACCGATTTCACCGTGCTGGTGATCGACGACTTCCATCTTGTCGACGATTCACCGGCGGTGGTTGAGTTTTTCGATTCGTTTATCGAAAGCCTGCCACCGCAGTTGCATGTCATTCTTCTTAGCCGGCGCATCCCACCGCTCAAGATCGCTTCGCTCGCCGCGCGTCAGGAAATTGCGGGCATCAGCGAGGAGCATCTGCGGTTCACCGCGGCCGAAGTCCAGGCGTTGCTGCAGAAGCGCAACAACCTGACGCTGCCCACCAACGATGCGGAGACGCTGGTCTCGCACACCGAGGGCTGGATCACCGGCATTCTGCTGAGCAGCCAACTCATCTGGCGTGGCCTCTTGAGCAACGTGGGCATGGGCCGCGATCAGTACGGCATGGTCTACGACTACCTGGCGGAAGAGGTGCTCGAGCAGCAACCACAGGACCTGCGCCTCTTCTTGATGGAGGCGGCCGTCTTGCCGGAGATGGACCCGCCCTCCTGCGATGCGATTCTCGAGCGCAGCGACAGTGCCAAGATGCTCGACCAAGTCGAGGCACGGCGCCTGTTCGTGACCGCAGTCGGGGAGCCTCAGCCTTCCTACCGGTTCCATCACTTGTTTCGTGAATTCCTTAGCGCCCGGCTGCGTCAGCGTAACCCGCTGCGTATGCAAAGTCTGCAGCGGCGGGCGGCGGAGTGGTACGCCCAAAACGGACTGCCGGAGGCCGCCTTCAACCTGTTCATCGCGGCCGGGGATCAGACCAAAGCCGGCGCCCTGGCTGACGCGCAAGCAACCCCTCTATTTGAAGCGGGTCGCCGGGAGATTCTCCTCGAATGGGCTCGCCAATTGAAGGATATTGCCCTCGATGTCCCACGCCTCCAGTTGGTCGTGACCGATACCCTGATTGACCGCGGAGAAATCGATAAAGCTGAAGAAGCGGCCGCGATCGCGCAGGCAGGATTCGAGAGACGGTTGGACCGCGAGGGTCTGGTGCGGGTAGAAGTCCGAAACGCTTGGCTGTGCGTCCAGCGACGCGATTTTGCTGAGGGATTGCGCGGTGCAATTGCAGTCCTCGAGCGAGGTGAGGATGAGGTGCAGCTGGCTGATCGGGCATTGGCTGCGCGCTATGCTGGCAGATGCGAGCTCGAACTGAACCGACCTCGAGAATCTCTCGAGCACTTGCGCCAGTCATCCAATTGGTTCGCTTCCATTAATCACGAGTTTAACCACGCATTGGCCTTGACCGACCTGGCCTTGGTGCTGCGCGTGCTTGGCCAGACAGCTGAAGTAGCACAGGTTCAGCAAAAATCGCTCAACATCTGGCGCAAAATGGGGGTTCCCGGACCAATTGCTCGAGTTCTCAACAACATCGGCTACGACTTGCATATGCTCGGCCAATATCAATCGGCGCGTGCAACGTATCAAGAGGCTATCGATTGGGCACGCAAGGCTGGCGAGCGGCAAACGCAGGCCAATATCCTGGTCAGTCAGGCCGACCTGTTGCGGGATCTGGGTGAGGGCCAGTGGGCGGCCGACCTGTACAGTAACGCGCTCAAGATTGCCCAGGAGAGCGGCGACAACTCACTGCAGGGCTATGTGTTCTGGGAGATGGCGGACCTGAACCGTTCGGCACGCAATTTCCCGGCCGCCCTCGAATGGCTGCGCCGCGCAGATCTTGCCGTTGGACAACCTAGTCTCACACCTCCCGCGCGGCACGCGGGTTTGCACGGTGCCATTCTCACGGAGATGGGCGACATCCAGGCAGGTCGGTTGAAACTCGAAGAAGCCCAAGGCCGCCTGGAGGCCAGCGAGGGTTCGTACTCAGATGTGGCTTGGGTCCTTCTCTTACTCGCGCGCTGTCAGTTCCGACTCGGTTGGCTGGAGAAGAGCGAAGCTTCGCTAAATCGCGCCCTCAAGCTCGCAAGGGATCTTGGCTACGACCAGATGTTGGTGCGAGAGGCTGAACCCTGTCGCGATCTCCTGGAAGGCTTTGCAGACTCAGCCGAGCTTGGCCCGCAGGTGCGGGCACTCCTCGCGCGAGCGCGTGCCATGGTGGCGCAGAAAGATGAGCTGGTGGGGCCGGCTCACCCCGAGGCGCCCTCACCGATACAAATCCACGCTTTGGGCCCGGCCCGGGTTGTTGTCAAAGGACGCGAGGTCCAGCGCTCGGAGTGGGTTTCGCAGCGTGCACGGGAACTGTTCTTCTTCCTCGTCGACCGGGCCCCGGTCAATCGCGACGAACTGCTCGCTACCTTTTGGCCGGACATCCCTCAGGGACGTGCACTGACCAACCTTTATCAGACCCTCTACCGCCTGCGGAGGGCGCTGGGCGAGGAGGTGGTCGTTCTTCGCGAGCAAACGTGTCATTTCAGCGAAGCCCTGGAGATGCGCTACGACGTTGCCACCTTCGAAGGCCTGGCGCGGGGGGCGATCGCAATGCCCTTCCAGGACTTGCGCCGCGTGGGCGCGCTCGAGGCAGCCATCCAAGCTTATTCCGGGGAGTACCTAGCCTATCTTCCTGTGGATTGGGCGCGTCAGAGGCGGGAGGAACTCTCCGAGGAGTTCGTCCGCGTCTTGCGCGAGTATGCCGACGAGCTGATCGCGGTCACCCGCTATGCAGAGGCACGTGCCGCGCTCACCCGCGCTTTGGCGGCTGAACCGTTGCGCGATGACCTGCACCAGCGGATGCTCAAGGTACTGGCCGCGCAGGGCAGAGTGCATGAGGTGGTTGACCACTATCAGCATTACTGCGAGGCCCTGCGAAGGGAAATGGGCCTCGACCCTCCATCGGAGACCCGGTCGCTCTACGGAAGCCTGATCTCGTAGATTGTCTGAGCGCGTCCGCAGGGGATACCCGAGCGGGCGCGTTTGTTATCCGCATCAGGCGTAGGAGGCTCAAGAGGTTGGCGGTTCGCACCTTTCAAACCACGTGGGCACTCTGGTGAGAGAGCTAGGTGCCGCGGATTGCCCTGCCGGGGGGAAACCATCGAGCCGATTGACAGGTCTTTCGACGGTTCTTGACCTAGGCGGGCGACGGTTCGCTAGAACGCATGTTCTATCACCGATCAAAGCAGCGTAAGGGCGTTGTCGAATACCGCTGCGTAGAGTTGGATCATCGCGCACCACCAAACGATTCAGGAGGCTCCCATGAAAGGTATTTCATATCCGTCGTTCGTTCCGCCAATCGGTGGAGGGTCAGGATCTTTTTGCCCACCCATCGGTGGTGGCTCCGGAAGTCACCATCCGCCTATGGGCGGAGGATCCGGTAGCCATCATCCCCCAATTGGTGGTGGATCCGGCAGCTTCCTTCCGCCCATCGGCGGAGGTTCGGGAAGCTACTGCCCGCCCATTGGCGGCGGCTCGGGAAGCTAAGGAGATATCTCATGTCGGTCACAGCGATGCACAAACTGATTGGTCATGCGGTTGTGAGCGAACGGTTTTGCGCCGGTCTGCTCAATGGCCGCCGGGCGGAGTTGCTCGAGCGCTTCGAGTTTGCGCCAGATGAGGTTGCGGCGCTTATGTCCATCGAGGCCCGTGAGCTGCCATCCTTCGCCGCCGCCGTCGAGCGCCTGATCGCAACCAGCGTGCCGACGACCGCCGTGCCGAAGTGGATCCCGAGCCAGGTTTCCCCGGCGTGGGCATTGGTCGACCGGACTGCTGTTCGGCCGCTCTAACCAGGCGTGGTCCGCTTGCCTCGTGCAGGACGATGCTGGGTCTTCAGGGGGATCCGGCATCAGCAACGTGGGGCCCGGGGGAAGCGGAGTTCGGGGGGCGCGCCGGAGGGGGCGGCGCGCCCATCGGGCGGTCATAGTGCCTAAAGGAAGCGATTCGGAGCATGGACTCCCAACAGACATCTGCCTCATCCCCTGAGAAAAGGGCGGCTCGCCCGCCCTCGGCGCTGATTGCCGCCGTGGCAGGCGCCGCCCGCACCGATCCTCTGGGCGGCGTGCTCAAGCTAGCCTGCAAGACAGTAGGCGCCGATTTCGGCCAAATCTATTTGGCTGAGCATGAACCGCGATCTCTGACGCTGGTCTCCAGCTACTGCCCCGGCGCGGTGCAGATCGACGTCCCGCAGGATGTCGAAGTTCACCTGTGGCGCGTTGTGCAATCCGCAGCGCCGCTGCGCCTGACCTCCAGCGAACTTGGCCCAGGATGGGCGGGCACCTCGGTTCGGGCCGCCCTGTTCCTTCCGCTGATGTGGCAGGAACGGGTCTTTGGCGGATTTGCCTTCTTCTGGTCCGATAGGGGAAGCCTGAGCGCCGACGGCTCGTTGCACCTGGGCGCCGTTCTCGGCGCACAGGTGGCTCTCAGCCTGGAAAATGCGGACTTGCGCGATGCGTTGGCGAAGTCGGGCAGCGACTTGCGCACGCAGGTTCAGGAGTTGCAGAAGGCCCTGCGCCGCGCCCAGGAGGAGATGCATGAGTCCTCGGAACAAATGCTCGTCTTCGGTCACCAACTGCGTACGCCCCTGACTACGCTCGAACTTTATCTCGATCTGTTGTGCACCCATCCGGAGCGCAGCCGCGACTATGCCGACGTGCTTGGCCGCGAGGTCAAGCGCATGCAGGAGATGGTTGAGGAGATGCTGATCCTTGGCCAGGTGAACGTCGACCGCCCCGACCCGCGGCGGGCGCTGGTGGATTTGCCGGCGCTTGTGCACGACCTTCTCGACTCCGCCTCGTTGCTTGCCGCCAATCGAGGGATTGCGATCACGACCCAGTCGCCCGAACAATGCCCGTTGGTGAACGCGGACGTGCAAATGCTCGAACAAGGCCTCTCCAACATCATCAACAACGCGCTGCTCTACACGGCGCGCGGAGGCCGGGTGAGCGTCGAGGTTGGACCGCGCGAGCGCAATGGCGAGTCGTGGGTGGTGGTCGAGGTTCGGGATACCGGCATGGGCATCGCCGCCGATGAACTTCCGCGAGTCTTCGATCCCTTCTACCGCGGACACGCCGGGCGGCTTTCGAAAACGCCGGGGACCGGCCTCGGTTTGGCCATCGCCCGCAAAGTGGTCGAAGGCCATGGCGGGTTGATCGAGGTCCAATCGACGGCTGGGATGGGGACGAGTTTCTGGGTCTGGCTGCGCGCGGAAGGCATCCCATTGCCTCTGTTCTCGTTTGCGCACAAACCGTCCTCGGCCAAACCTCGGCGCGAGGAACCCGGCGGCTAGGGCCGCATTCTTCCGCAATAAGCTCAATGTATTTCGGGTGCTATTTGGCCGCGCCTGCCGCGCGGTTATTTACGCGCGCGCGTGGCTCGCGGGCCGGAGGCGGACGGTCCCGTCAGGCGACGCCAGGCGCGCTGCAACCGCAAGGCGTCCTCCTCAAGAATCGGGCTCTCACACAGCAGGCGGCCGGCACAGCCTCGATCGCGCAATGCGGTGAGCAGGTCGCGGTAGCGCAAGTCCGCCTGCGCCAGGGGCAAGTGGTTGCGCTCCCCCTTGGCGCTGTATTCGATCCCCGACAGATGAATGTGCAGGCGGCGTAGCGCGGCCTGCCCCAGCCTTTCGGCAATGCGGTCAAGCATTGCTACCCACTCCGCATACGTGTTGCCGCTCCCGTCACCGGGACGGGCATGTAGGTGCGCGAAATCCAGGCAGGGTTCGACCCCTTCGATCTCCACCGATAGTGTGAGCACATCCTCGAGGCTTCCCAGCATGGCGCCCTTGCCCATCGTTTCAGGGCGCAGCACCGCGCTGACTCCCATGGAGTTCAGTTCATCGCGGCAGGCGCGCAACCGGGGCGTGGCAACTTGGAGAACTTGGGCGGGGCTCTGGGCGAAGTATGAACCAGGATGAAAGACGATATCGCTGGCACCGGCCTGATGGCCGTAATAAGCGGCGTCCATCAGGCGCTTGCGGCTCTTCGGCCACTCGTCGGAATTCGCGTTGAGGTTGATGTAGTAGGGGGCATGGACGCTCAAGCTGACGTGAGCCTCCAGCGCCGTTTGCCGAATGGCCTCACAGGTGGCCAACGTCACGCGCACCGACTGAACCCACGCCAGTTCGAGCGCGCCGAGCTTGAGTTCCGCCAAGCGCGCAACCCCGCCGATGGTGCCGCCAGGCTTCTTGGGCGTCGATAGGGGGCTGCCCACGGTCCCAAAGACAAAATCGGTCGCGGCCATTTGTCCGCTGTATCCTTGTTCAGCGAACCAGCAACCGAACGCGCTCGATCAGCGGCGGGCCAAGGACGAACAAGCCGAGCAACACGGATCCTACGACCGCCACGACCACTCCAGCGGCGCAGGCATCTTTGGCCGCGCCGGCCAACGGGTTGGCCTGCGGGCTCACCAGGTCTACCACGGCTTCGATCGCCGTATTGAGCAGTTCAGCCGTGAGCACGAGGGCGATGGCCATGATGAGCAGGGCCCACTCGAGGGCCCCCACGCGCAGCCACGCGCCCACCAAGACCACCACCACGGCCACCGCAGCCTGAATGCGCACATTGCGCTGGCTGCGCCAGGCATAGGCGATCCCGCGCAGGGCAAATCCAAATGCGGCCGCTAATCCCGGTGCTCTCATGCGATGTCGGTCCTCTCCAAAGATGTCGGCGTTCCGTTCAGTCGCCGTCGGGCGCGGGGATGCCCACTGCCGCCAGCGCGCGCGTCTGCAGCTTCCACATGCGCGCCTTTTGCGGCCGAGTCCGGTGGTCGTGACCGAGCAGGTGCAAGATGCCGTGAACGGTGAGCACCGCCAACTCCGCCTCCAGCGAGTGCCCGGCGCTTCTCGCCTGGCGGCGAGCCGTGGCCACCGAGATGATCACATCCCCCAACCCTTCACCCATCGTCGCACGGGGGGGCAACGAGGCCGGGAAGGCCAGCACATCCGTCGCTCGGTCATGCCCAAGGTAGCGCCGGTTCAGCCGGCGCAGCAGAGCGTCCCCACCCAGCACCAAGCCGAACGAGGCCGCCGGTGCGCCGCATAGCCGCAGTGCTTCGGTAGCGGCACGCCGGACGAGGCGCAGGCGCGACTGGCGCAGACTGCGCACCACGTGGGTCACAACCATCTGCCCGGACCGCACCGGCCTACTCCGTGCCGGGAGCGGATTCGGACTCCGCCGGTTGCGGCTTGGTCTGCTCGTCATCCGGGTACCTCAAGCGGGTGTGAAGTCCACCGCGCAGCGTCTCGATCAACGATCGGCGTATACGCTCCACATCCTGCAGCGTCAAATCCGTGTCGACGAACTGCTGCTGGTTGAGACGGTCATCGATCACGCTGCGCACCAGGGCCTCGATCTCCTCCTGCGAGGTGGGACCCACGGCGCGAAACTTCGCCTCCACGCCGTCCGCCAACATGAGCAGTGCGGCTTCGCGCGAGCGTGGTTTCGGACCGGGGTAGTGGAAGAGCGACTCATCCACCTTGGAGGCATCACCCTCCACCAGTTTCAGCGCCAGGTTGTACTGGAAGTTCGCCCGCAGCGTCCCGTGATGCTCGGGGATCAAGTCGCGCACGCGTGTGGGCAGGCGGTACTTGCGTCCCAGGTCGAGCCCATCGCGGACGTGCTCAATGATGAGTTTGGCGCTGCTGGCAGGTTCCATCTGTTCGTGCGGGTTGCCATCCGGTCCCTGGTTCTCGACAAAGTACTTTGGGCGGGCGGCCTTGCCGGCATCGTGATACAGCGCGCCCACGCGCAGGAGCAGGGTATTGGCGCCAATGCTCTCGCCGGCGTGCTCCGCCAAATTGGCCACCTGCAGACTGTGCTGATAGGTGCCCGGCGCGTTGCGCAGCATCAGCCGCAGCAGCGGGTGGTCCGGCCGCGAAAGTTCGAGAAGCTGCAGGTTGGTGGTGATGTCGAATAGGCTGCCGGCCAGAAGCAGGATGCCGATCGCCAGGCTGCCGGAGAGTATCCCGTTACCCAGGCTGGCCGCCATAAGCGTGAGAACGCCGATCAGATCGCTCGTCGGCTCGAGCAGCCGGCTGAGCAGGACGACGGCGATCCCCGTCAGCGCGCTTGCCAGTCCGGCAAAGAAGAAGTTGAAAGGCCTTTCCGCGCGTCCCAGCGTGAGCACCGCCATGAGCGCACCCAGTCCGGCGAAAAGGGCAAGTTCAAGGCGTCCTCCGGCCACCACACCCGCCACGCTGGCTATCAGGAAGCCTCCAACAATCCCCAGACCGGGGTTGAAGAGGCCGGCCAAGCACAGCGCGAGGGATGCGGCCGGGAAGAGGTAGGGCAGAACCGTGTGGCTGGGAATCATCAGGCGGGCGGCGGCGACGTAAATCAGCAACAGCAGCGCCAGCAGCGCCGCGTGGCGGAAGCGTGGCTTGCGGCCCATGGGGAAGCGACGCAGATAGAGCACCAGAAGCGTGCCCAGGAGCGCCACGGTGAGGGTCGTGCTCAGCGTCTGGCGGACGTTGAGCGGCCCGGCGGTCAGCCCCAACGCTTGGACTGCCTCCAGATCGCTGGGCGTGACCGGGCGTCCGCGGGCCACGACAACCTGACCGGCGACGAAACTGCGCGTAATCGGCGCCACATTGCGGGCCGCCTCCTCGCGCAGCGCCTGCGTGCCCACTTGGTTGAACACGCTGTTCGGAATCACGAGCGGGCGGAGCAGGTCGGCCACCAGCTGCGCGCGGCTTTCGGGCAATTCCAGGCTGACGTAGGCCGGCAGCGAGTTGCGTATCTCGTCAATCGCCTCGGGACGAATCTCGCGCCGCATGACCTGCTCGAGCACGGCCTGACTCTCGTCCTGGACTAGTTGCCAGTCGAGATCGCTGAGCTGCAGAAGCTGGGTGGCGCTCTCTATGGAGACAGGAATGTCGCGGGTGGCCCGCAGGTCACCGAGCTTCTGTTCGGGGGTGGCGTAAGGGTCGGCGCGCACCGCCGAGATGTACGCCAGTCCGGCGCGCAGCTTCTCGGCCTGCTGGCGGGCGATGCCTGGATCGGGCGGGTCGTAGACGGGCGTGATCGCGTCGGCGGCAATCTGGCGGGCTTGTTCGGTGAGCACCGTGCTGACAAATGTCACCGAGCGCGGAGCGAGGATATCTTGGGGAGCGACCTCTCCCAGATTGAGGCTGACGACGCTCTCACCGGGGAGTAGTGGCATCGACAGCACGAGCACGGCCAAGACCGAGCTGGCCACGCCAAGCGCCAGCAGCGGGCCCCAGGTGCCGATGCGATGCCACGATGAGGCGGAGGGATCTCGGGTGTCGTCCACAGAATGGGCGCAGGTCCGGGCCTGCTACCCGCCTAACAGCCGGCGCACGACCTGGTTCACTTCTCTGCCATCGGCCCGGCCCTGGATGAGCGGCATCAGCGCTTTCATCACCTTGCCAACGTCTCCGGGAGCGGAGGCGTCGACCTCGGCCATCGCCTGGCGCACCAGCGCCTCCAACTCATCGGCGGGCATCGCGGCGGGCAAGTAGCTCTGCACGATTTCCAGCTCGGTCTTCACATCCTGAGCCATCTCGGCGCGACCGGCGCGCTCGGCATCGGCCAGCGACTCTTGGCGGGTCTTGACCTCGCGCTGCAGGATCGAGCGCATTGCGGCCTCATCCAGCGCCGCGCGCTTTTCCACCTCGGCCAGTTTGACCGCGGCCAGGATCATGCGCAGCGTACGCTTGCGCGGCTCATCGCTCGCGCGCATCGCCTCTTTGAGTTGCTTCTCGAGTTCCTCGCGTGTGATCATGCGCAGGATTATACGGTCTCGGGGGTGTCGGGTCAATCTCCAGCGGGATGCACGGCCGGGGGCCCGGCGCGAGGCATGCCGTTCTCAGGCGTTAGTGTGCGCCCTTGCGTCCTCAACCTCGCGCAGCAGCGCAGACGGATTGCGACGATAAGCCGAGCGCTGGCCGACATCCGCGGCCAGGCGCATAAGAGTTGCCGTGAGCGTTGCGTTGACCGGGGTGGCCACGCGCATGCGCGCGCCGGCTCGCACGATCGCCCCGTTGAGCCAATCCACCTCCGTGCGGCCGCGGCCAGACTGCATATCAAGATAGAAGGAGGGCATCTTGCCGCCGCGCCCGCCGCCCACCACGCGCGAGAGCGCTGCCTGGGCTAACCCGCTGGGCAGGCGCTCCACCGCCAACGCCAGCGCGCGCACCGGTGTGCGCGGCAAGTCGACTACTGCCAGCCTCAGGGCGCGCATCACGCGCAGGCACTCGCGCATCATCTCCAACTCCAGGTGGAACAGCGCCGTATCGCGGAAGATCGCTTCGGGTAGCATGTCCAGAATGGCGGAGGAGGCATTCGCCATCAGGTTCGTCAGCAGCTTCGACCACTTCATCGCCAGCGGGTCGGCATACAAGCGGGGCGCCAGCCCGGCCTCGCCGAAGGCCGCGGCCAAGGGCCGGCTCAGCGCATGATGCGCCATGAGGCCTATCCCGCGTGCCTTGCTCACCACAACTCGGCCGGGGGCCGGCCGCCCGATGGCGCTCGTCACCGTTGCATGGATCACGCGATCGGCGCCGAGCGTGTCGGCGATCGCACCTTCGTTCTCCACGCCGTTCTGCACGCACACGATCGGAGGCAGCTCGCGGGAGAAGCCGGCCAGCTGTGTCAACGCCGTCTGGGTGTCGTACGACTTCAGGGCAAAGATACCTGCGTCGAATGGCCCGAAAGGATATGCCTCCGGCCATGACGACACGTAAGCCTCGGCCGGAAGTTGAATCGTCCGGCCGCCGCCTTCCAGCGCGAGCCCGTTCTGCCTTGCCCGCAGAACAGTCTCGGCGGTATCCAGGAAAGCCACCGTATGGCCGGCGCCATACAGGCTGCCACCAAGATAGGTGCCGATCGCACCTGCACCAAAGACGACGAATCGCATGGTCGCTTTCCCTCCCAAGAAAAGGGCACGCCTGGGCCGGATCCCTTGCGGCTCTAGTTCAGCTAGCGCCTTGGTTGAGCGTCTCTAGGACCTGCAGGACGATGCGCGCCGTGGCGCCCCAGATTGTGTGGCCTTCGTAGGGCGCGTAGACGACGGTGAGGATGTGCTCCCCGGTGAGCGGATGCTTGCCTTCCATCCATTCCATGTGGGTTGCATCGGCCAGCCAGTGCAGCGGTGTGCCGAACACATCGCGCACTTCGACCGGCGCAAGTTGGAAAGATTGTGGCCAGTCGAAGGCGCCCACCACCGGCGTGACCCAGAAGTTGGTGATCGTGAGCATGGGCTCGAGCAGCCCCAGCACGCGGACCGCACTCGGGTCAAGGCCGATTTCCTCGTGCGTCTCGCGCAACGCCGTCGTTGCCACGTCCGCATCCTGAGGATGACTCTGACCGCCCGGGAACGAAACCTGGCCCTTGTGATCGGCCACTTCTTCGCTGCGTTCGGTGAATAGCATGTGCCACTCGCCGGCCATGCGATAGAGAGGCACAAGCACGGCGGCGATCCGCGGCGGCGGAGTGAAGCGGGGAGCCGCGGGCGGCGTGGAGGCGGACGGCCGCAGCCGGCGACGAATGTCGTCCTCGCTCAATTCGCGCAAGGTATCCGGGAGAAGGCCGCTAAGCGGTCCGGACGGGGCTGCCACAGTAACCGCACTCGGCTGTATGCGAGTCGATCCACTCCACTTCGTCGGAGTGCAATGCACCGCCGCACTGAGGGCAGTGAGTCGGGAGCAACGGGGGGCGGGCGGATGGCGCAGGCCGGAGCGTGGCGGCCGCCTCGGCCGGGGCGCCCGCGAGCGTGGCATTCAACCAGGCCGCTACTTCCTCGGCCTGCTGGGTCCACCCGCGTTGGTGGAGTTCGTCCACCGCCCGCAGACCCGCGGCCCGCAAGATGCGCCAGCGGCCCATATCGGCCAGCATCGCCAGCCCCTCGCGGATCTCGCCCAGGGCGGTCTCCGGCTGTCCGGCCAGCATGTAGGCCCGCCCAGCCTCGAGCGCGATCTGGGCGGCGCGTGGGTGCCCGGCTTCTCGCGCTTCGGCGGCAAGCTGCGCGAGCATGCCGGCCGCTTCGGCGTAGCTCGCGGCTCCGATGAGCCCGTGGGCGCGGGCCAGCCGGCGGCGGGGAGCGTCGGGCATCAGCGTGCCCAGCGGAACGGCGATGGGCGCAAACGAACGGCGCATTGCGCGGCGGAGGGCGCGTCGCGGTCGTCTGAACATCATGCCTCCGATAAGGAAACGTCGCCCCCGGCCCCTTCTGCATCGTCCGGCGCGCTGTCCGCGGCGGGCTCGGAATCGAAGGGCTCAATGACCGGGCGGGCGAATATCAGGTAGCCCGTATGGGCCACCATGCGGTCGGTCGGGCGCAGCCGTTCCGGCACAGGCTTGAAGTATCTTAGCCAAAGCTCGCACACTTCGACGAAGGCGAAGGTGTGCCGTTCGAGCGCGCTGAGCAGCGTGGTGATTTGGTTGGTGGTTGGAACGATCGCGCCGAAGAACCCGCCCGGGCGCAGCGCCTCGCGCACCTGGCCGATGTAATCGTGCGGGTTGAGCAAGTCCAGGAAAAGCGCCGGCACGTCGCGCGCCGGAAATCCCTGGCCGATGTCGTGCTGGACGAATTCGACCCGCTCGGCCAGCCCGAGTTGAGCCAGGTTGCGGCGGGCCAAGTTCTGCATGTCTTCGCGGATGTCGTAGGAGATCACTCGGCCTTGCTCGCCGACGGCCATCGCCAGCGCGGTCGTGAGCCCGCCCGACCCCGTGCCGGCTTCCACCACCGTTTGCCCGGGAACGATCGACAGCTTGAGCAGGATGTAGCCGATGTCCTTGGGGAAGATGATCTGGCTATTCCGGCGAATATCGCGCAAGATGTCGCTGGTCGCCGGCGGCAGAAGGTAGAACGGGCGGCCGATGTGACTCATGACCTTGGCCCCCCAGGGCTGCCCGATCAGGTCGTCGTGACGCAGGACGCCGCGGTGAGTTTGCAGCGTGGCCTGGGGTGTCAGGCGCACCAGCATGTACTTGTGGTCGCGTCCCACGAGCTGCACAAGATCTCCAGCTTGGATCAGGTTCACAGACGGCCTCATCTTCAGTATGTGCGGCGATTGTAACCTGACGATGATAGCACGGTAAACCGGCGGCGAGCCCGTGCATCTTCTGCCAATTGCCGGACGGGGTGGGCTGGACTACACTTCGCTTCGCGGAGGGCCCATGGCCATCGATTGGACACGTGCCGGGGAGGAGGCGATATCCCACTTACGGGCGATGCTGCGCCTGGATACGACGAACCCGCCCGGGCAGGAAATGCTCGCGGCCGAATACTTGGCCGGCGTGTTGCGCCGTGCGGGAATCGAACCCACGATCGTCAGCCTCTCGCCCGGACGCGGAAACCTCGTCGCCCGCCTGAATGGAACCGGCGGAGAGGATCCGCTCCTGCTCTACGGCCACACGGACGTCGTCCCGGCCGAACCTGGCAAGTGGCGCCATCCGCCCTTCGGCGGTGAGGTGGCCGACGGCATGATCTGGGGCCGCGGGGCGATCGACATGAAGGGCATGGTCGTGCAATCGCTGATGGTCGTACTGCTCCTCAAACGGGAAGGGCTCGCACTCAAACGGGACCTGATCTTCGCCGCCACCGCCGACGAAGAAGTGGAAGGGGCAGGCATCAAACAGCTTGTCACACAAGCGCCAGAACTGATCCGCGCCGGTTGGGGCATCACCGAAACCGGTGGCTTCCCCATGTACGTGGGCGGGCGGCGCCTGTATCCCATCAAGACCGCCGAAAAGGGAACATTGTGGCTCACCCTCCGCGCGCGCGGGCGAGCCGGGCATGCCTCCCTGCCGACAGCGGACAACCCCGTGGCCCGCTTGAGCACCGCCCTCGCGCGGCTGGCCCGCCGCGACCTGCGCTTTGCCCTCACGGAGCATAGCGCCGGGTACCTGCACGCCCTGGGCGAGGTGATTGGCGGTGAGCTGGGGCAGGCGGTGGCCCAGGTGAATGGCACGCGGGAGACAAAACGCGTCATGCGGCGTCTCGGCGACGCGCAGCTCAGCAGCCACTTGTACGCGGTGTTGCACAACACCGCCGTGCCGACGGTCGTCCGCGCCGGACAGAAGACTAACGTCATTCCCTCGGAGGCCGAGGCTAAAGTGGATTGCCGATCGCTTCCGGGGGTAACGGGGGAAGAGCTCCTGGCCGAAGTCCGGGCGGTGCTCGGTCCGCACATCGAGATAAGCGTCGACGACTCGTCGCCGCCGCTCGAGGTTTCGACCCAGACCCCGCTCTACGATGTGCTGGGTGCCACGTTGCGCGCCCACGATGCTCAAGCCATCGTCACGCCCTACATGCTGAGTGGGGCGACCGACGCCAAGCACGTGGCCGACTTGGGGGTGCGCACCTACGGGTTTTCGCCTCTCTTCCTCGAACCCGGCGAGCCGTACTCGGAGCTGGTCCATTCTCATGACGAACGCATACCGGTGCGCGGATTCCTGTGGGGGATGCGTGTGCTCTACGATGCGGTGCGCGGCTTCTGTGCGGCCGAGGCGTGAACTCATGTTGATTGGACGCCAAGCGCACGGCACGATGGGGGCTTGAGCTGCTTCCATCGCTTGGGGCGGTTCGCCTTCTTTGCCCGAGCGCCTTGGCAACGGCTCCCCGGGCTCAATACAAGTGACCAACGCGCACTCCAGCGGGGCCACACATGAAGGGTCACCCGGGCGGGCGACCCTTGCGAATGCCTAGCGCGAGCGGTCAACGGTAAGGCGTGCTATGCCCTCGTCCCAGAGGGGGAGCGGCAGGGCACGCGGGCGTCGTCGCTAAACGAGCATCCCGTGTCGTTCGATGGCAAGGTTGAGGATTTCGTTGATCAGCACGGCGTAGTGCATGCCCTCGGCCGTGGAGATGATGCACATGTCGCTCACCTCAGGGTTCAGCCCGGGCAGAGTGTTGATCTCAACCAAGTTGGGGTGCCCTTCGGCGTCCAGGCGGAAATCTACGCGGCTGCAATCGGCTGAACCGATCGCGAGGAAGGCCGAGCGCGTCAGCCGGTACATCTCCTTCTGCAATTGGGGCGGGATATCCGCCGGGCACAAGTAGAGCGGCGCGCCCTCCTCGCCGGGGGTGATCAGCTTGGCTTCAGCGCCATACACTCCGCGCCCGGTGCCGACGGTCGGATCGATTTCCAGCACGGGAAAGTAATGGAAGCCATCCTTCTCGTACAAGTCCGGGTTCGATCGGTGCTCGGTCGAGCCCGGGTTGCCGAGAATACCCACCGTGAATTCGCGCCCCGGAAGATAGCTTTCGACCAGCGCGGGCTGGCGATAGGCGGTGAGGATGTGCTCCACCCGTTCGCGCAACTCGGGTTCGGTGCGCAACACGGAACCGGGGCCGACCCCTTTGCCCGAACCTTCGCGTATCGGTTTGGCGAAGAGAGGGAAACGCAGCGTCGAGCGCAATGGCGCTGCGGATTCCGAGAACACCTGGAAGGGGACCGTCGGCAGGCCGCGATCACGCCAGATGCGTTTAGTGATCATCTTGTCGAGTGAGATCGCGTTGGCCAGAACTCGCGAGCAGGTGTAGGGAATACCGAGCATTTCAAGCAGCGCCGGGATTTGTGCCTCGCGCGAATCCCCGCGCCGCCCTTCGCAGATGTTGAAGCCGAAGTCCGGGCGGAGTGAGCGCAGCGTATCCACCAGGCTCTCATCACCTTCGAGGAATGTGGCTGTGTGCCCCGCTTCCTGAAGAGCCGTACAAATAGCCTCGACCGTCTCCTCGCGATCGTATTCGACAGCATCATCACTCGGGCCGTGTTCGGAGTGTGGATAGTTCTTCTTGAGGTTGGCCAGAACGGCCACGGTCATGGGCGGGGAAATGCGCCGGGGAATGGCCCGGCTGGCAGGCGTGCTACGAGGTCCAGGGGGGTCGTCCACGACCCGTTCTTCCTTCATGCATCACCTCGAGCGGCGGAATGGTCGTCGGCCAGGCAAGCGCGATGCGGTGACCTGAGCGCGCGATACCGTAGCGCGGGCAAACTGGCCGAAGCGGATTATAGCGGGTTTCGCTCGCTCCGACGGGGCCGATGCTGGCCGGGCTGGCGAACATCGGGCATTGCCCGCCGCCTCAACCCGCGCCCCTCAAGAAGGCGGCGACGCGGTCGCGCACCTCCATGGGAGTGAGCGAATCCGTCGCCAAGTAGAAATGGCAGTGTGAGCGGGCATCGGCTAGGCGCCGTTGCTGTTCGAGGTAATCCCGCTCGAGCCACTTGAAGCGCTTGCGTACGGTGCAGGTCTCGAAACTCGCGTCGAGGAAGATGAGCACGTCGGGCGCCGTGCCGCGACGCCAGAGGTCCGCGATGTAAGAATGTTCCTGCGCGATTTGGCGGACCTCAATGCCGAGCGCGTGAAGGGAGTGGCCCAGGGTTGTTTTGCCTGCTCCGCACGGCCCGACGACGAGAATCCTGGCCGCGGATCGAGGTGGGGTCAGAGCGGCAGGTGCACCCACAGCCGTCGCACCTCGTCGCCCTGACGGGCGCCAACCGACACGACCAGCACGCTGATGTCGTCCGCGGGTCGCCCCTCTTCGAGCGCCATGGCTTCGGCCAGCAGGCGATCGGCCCATTCGGCGCAGGGTGCGCCCTCGCGCAAAAAGCGGCCCAGCGCGTCGGGAATGTCGTATCCGTCACTGTGGCGCTGCCCGGCATGCGGCAATCCGTCGGTGAATACCACGGCCGCCAGGCCCTCCGCCAGCGGCACCTGGCTGATCACCGGCCGGGTTGTGCGGCGCGTGCCCACCGCATGCGACGGCTGATCGAGGGTTTCGATCGCGCCGCCGGATATCAGGTAGGCCGGTTCGGGGTTGTTGCGGGTGACCACCAGAGTGCTGGAGGCCATATCGACCGAGACGATATTGAGCGTGGCGGTCACCTGCCCGGAGCGCTCGGCGAAGAGGTAATCGGAGGCGGCCCGCGCCGCCGCACCGTCGCGGACGCCCTCGGCCAGCAGCCCGACCGCCTTGCGCGCCACCAGGTTGGCGATGGATTTGGCCGCGCGCCCGGAGCGCTGGCCGTCGACCAGCACCCACGACATGCCGCCGCCGGGGCGCTCGATCATCTCGAGCGTGTCTCCGCTCTCGAGGGTGGCGTACTTGCGAACTTTGGCGACGACGGCGTGAAGGTCCATAGTGTAATCGGGGGCAGCACGACAATCGGGATTGCGCTGTGGGATTCTAGCACACGTGCTTGCCCGGCCTTCTCACTTGTGGTATCATCGCTTCGTCCTGGCGCACCCACAATCATCACACACGGGGACCCACATGGCACCCAAGTCGCGGGTAGATCTCATGGTGGGCCGCCTGCGCGATTTGCAGGCTGGCACGCCGGACGTCGAAGCCTCGGCCATCGTTAGCGTCGATGGACTGATCATCGCCTCCTCATTGCCCGCGGGTGTCGAAGAAGACCGCGTCTCGGCCATGTCGGCCGCCATGCTCAGCCTGGGCGAACGCATCTCGGCCGAACTGGGGCGCGGGCAGCTCGACCAGGTGTACATTCACGGGAAGCAGGGCTATGTGTTGCTCATGTCTGCGGGGAACGATGCCGTGCTTACGGTGCTGGCCCGCGAGGGCGCCAAACTCGGGCTGGTCTTGCTTGAAATGCGCCGCGCGGCTGAGGATATCTCGAAGCTGGTAGGGTAGACGTGCACGAACGCTCTCACACACTCGAACTCAACCCAACGCCAACGAACCGTGGGGAGGTGGCAAGTGCAAACCTCCCCACGGCCTTTTTAAGGAGGAAGCCATGACGCGCTACGTTTTCTTCACCGGCGGGGTGGTGAGTTCGGTGGGCAAGGGCGTGACCGCCGCCTCGGTCGGTCTGTTGCTCAAGGAACGCGGTTTCAGCGTCGCGGTGCAGAAGCTCGATCCATACATCAATGTCGACCCAGGCACCATGAGTCCCTACCAGCACGGTGAAGTGTTCGTGCTGGATGACGGGGCGGAAACGGATCTGGATCTGGGGCACTACGAGCGCTTCATCGACACCAGCCTGACCCGCGTGTGCAACGTCACCTCCGGCCAGGTCTACGCCGAAGTCATTGCCAAGGAACGGCGCGGCGACTTCTTGGGCGGGACGATCCAAGTCATCCCTCACGTGACCAACGAGATCAAGCGGCGGATCGGTCAGGTGGGCAAGGCCCTGAACGCTGAAATCGTTCTGGTGGAGGTGGGCGGGACAGTGGGCGACATCGAATCGCTGCCCTTCCTCGAGGCCCTGCGTCAGATGCGCTCGGACGCGGGGCGGGGCAATACGGTTTACATCCACGTCACTCTGCTGCCCTACATCGGCGCGACGCATGAACTGAAAACCAAGCCCACCCAGCATTCGGTGCGCGAGCTGCGATCGATCGGCATCACGCCCGACATGATTGTGGCCCGCTCCGACCACCCCGTGAACGGCGACCTGCGGGCCAAGATTGCCCTCTTCTGCGACGTGGAGCCGCGGGCCGTGGTGCCGCTGGTGACCGTGCCCGAGATCTACCAGGTGCCGCTGGAACTCGAGCGGGCGGGAGTGGCAGACTACATCCTGGAACGCCTGGGGCTGGAGGCGCGCCGCGTGCCCCAGTTGCAGGCGTGGGAACAGTTGATCGAACGCGCCGCGCAGGCGAAGCCGACCGTGAAGATCGCCCTGGTGGGCAAGTACGTCGAGCTCAAGGATGCGTATTTGAGCGTGCGCGAGGCGCTCAGGCATGCCGGGCTGGCGCTGGGCTACGAGGTCGAGATCGAATGGGTGCATTCTGCCGAACTCGAGAAAGGCAAAGGCTGGGAGGGAGTGCGTGATGCGCACGGCATCGTTGTGCCCGGTGGATTTGGATCGCGCGGTATCGAAGGCAAGATCGCCGCTGCACGTTTCGCGCGCGAGAACAAAGTTCCTTACCTGGGCCTGTGCCTGGGGATGCAGGTCATGGTCATCGACTTCGGTCGGTTCGCGCTGGGCAGCGAAGAAGTCAACTCCACCGAATTCGACCGAAACACGCCTCACCCGGTGATCGACCTACTGCCGGAGCAGCGAGCCATCGCCGACATGGGCGGTACCATGCGCTTGGGGCTCTACCCCTGCCATCTGCAGCCGGGCAGCAAGGCCGCCCAAGCCTACCCGCAGCCGATTGTCGAGGAACGCCATCGCCACCGCTTCGAATTCAACAATAGCTATCGGGAGGCCTTTGCCCAACGCGGATTGGTTTACTCCGGGCTTTCGCCGGATGGGCGGCTGGTCGAGATCGCCGAATTGGCCGATCATCCATTCATGGTGGGCAGCCAGTTTCATCCCGAATTCCTCTCACGACCTAACCGGCCGCATCCGCTCTTTCGCGCATTCGTCGAGGCTGCCATTGCGCGCAAGGCGCAGGTCGGGTAGAACGCCTCCGACCTTTCGCGGCCGAGTGGTGATCCCACGGTGAGCCTCCCGGGCATGTCGACAAGAAGGCCGATCATCGTCGTCGGGGCAGGCTTCGGCGGGCTGTTTGCCGCCCAGCGCCTGGCCCGCGGCGGTGCGCAGGTGGTGCTCGTCGACCGGCGCAACTTCCACACCTTCACGCCGCTCCTGTATCAAGTCGCCGCGGCGGAGCTTGAACCCGATGAAATCTCCTATCCGGTGAGGACGATCTTTCGCGGACATAATAATGTGCGCATGGTTCTGGGCGAGGTGCAGCGGGTTGACCTGCTCGCCAGGACCGTCCAGGTCGGCCAACTCCAGATGGAATTCGAGGACCTCATCCTCGCCACCGGATCTACGACCAGCTTCTTTGGAATCCAGGGTGCGCCCGAACATGCCCTGCCACTTAAGACCCCCGGCGATGCCGTCCGTTTGCGCAGCCACATCCTCGGCTGCTTCGAGCGGGCCGCGCTCGTGGATGAAAGGGCGGAGCGCGTGCGGCTGATGACATTTTTGATCGTGGGCGGCGGGCCGACGGGCGTCGAGTATGCCGGCGCGCTGGCCGAACTGATCCGCGGCCCGCTGGCGCGCGATTTCCCGTCGCTCGACCTCGGCGAATGCACGGTGATGCTCGTCGAAGCCGCGCCCAGATTGCTGGGCAGTTTTCCCCAACGCTTGGGAGAGTATGCACTGCGGCGGCTGGGGGGCATGGGCGTGGAGGTGCGCCTCTCCGCGCGAGTCCGGGCGGTCGCGCCGGGATCACTGAAGTTAGAGGAAGGCCACGCGTTGGAGGCCGCCACGATTGTGTGGACTGCCGGCGTGCGCGGCGATCCGGCGCTCGCGGGGTGGGGGCTGCCCACCGCGCGCGATGGGCGGGTGCCGGTCGAGTCCACGTTGCAGGTGGCGGGTCATCCGCATGTGTACGTCGTGGGCGACGGCGCCTACCTCGAGCAGGACGGTGCTCCGCTTCCCATGCTCGCGCCGGTTGCCATCCAAGCCGGCCAGGCGGCTGCGGAGAACATCCTGCGAACGGCGACCGGCCGGCCGGCGCGTCCCTTCCTCTACAAAGACAAGGGGACGATGGCGACCATCGGCCGCAATGCGGCGGTTGCCATTCTGGGCGGACGCGGGTACACCGGGTTCGTGGCCTGGGTGATCTGGCTGGCGATACACATCTCCAGCCTGATTGGATTTCGCAATCGCCTGCTGGTGCTCACCAATTGGGCGTGGGATTATCTGTTCTTCGAACGGGGCGTGCGGCTGATCGACCCCAATCCGTGACAATCCGCCAACCCGCCTCGTCGCGGGCATCGACCAGGGAGCCTAACCGCTGCAACGTCGGACGGGCCCCGGGAGAGTGGATATGACGGAGCCACGTGGGATACGCGCATTGTTCTTGGACGTGGGCGGCGTTCTGCTGACGAACGCGTGGGATGATGAGGCACTGCAACGCGCTGCGCGCGAGTTCGACCTCGACCTGGGCGACCTTCGTGCTCGTCACACCCTCATGCATGAGACCTACGAATTGGGCAAGATCGTGCTGTCGGACTACCTGCGGCATGTTGTATTCCACGCGCCGCGCGCGTTCAGCCTGGAAGACTTCGCAGCGTTCATGCGCGCGCAATCCAAGATCTTGCCAGGGATGATCGAGCTTCTTGCCGGGATCAAACGAAAGTACGGGCTGACGGTCGTCGTGGTGAGCAACGAGGGGCGCGAGCTGATGGATCATCGGACGGATGCGTTCCGCCTGGATGAGCTGGCCGACGTGTTCGTTGTCTCGTGCCACCTGCATCTGCGCAAGCCCGACCCGGCCTTCTACCGTCTTGCGCTCGACATTGCGCACGTGCAGGCCACTCGGGCAATCTATGTGGATGATCGCGCGCTGTTGGTCGAGGTTGCGCGTGCGATCGGCTTCCGCGGGATCCACCACACCACGCTCGAATCGACCCGCAGCGCTCTAGCCGGGCTGGGTCTTGTGGCGTGAGGCGGCCGGTATCCGCCGCTCCGCGCGCAGCCGCGCTCATGGGGTTGTGATGGGAGATGGGGTGGACTAGAATACTTGCCAGAAGCCCTGATCGTCACGCCCTGCGGCTCACGCGGCGGGCTTCGAGCGAGGTCACACCCATCATGCTGAAAATTGCTCCCTCCATCCTCTCGGCCGATTTCGCCCGCCTGGGCGACCAGATACGCGAAGCCGAGGCGGGTGGTGCCGATTACATCCACGTGGACGTGATGGATGGTCATTTCGTCCCGAACATCACCATCGGGGCTCCCATCGTGCGGGCCATTCGACCCGTCACCCGCCTGCCGCTCGACGTCCACTTGATGATCGAATCACCTGAGCGTTTCCTCAAGGATTTCGCCGAGGCGGGGGCCGACCTCATCACGGTGCACCAGGAAGCCTGCGTGCATCTGCACCGCACGATCGAGCAGATACGATCCCTGGGCAAGCGGGCGGGGGTGTCGATCAACCCCGCGACACCCGCCGGGGTGCTCGACGAAATTCTGCCTTACGTGGACCTGGTGCTGGTGATGACGGTCAATCCCGGCTTCGGGGGGCAGTCCTTCATCGAATCCATGCTGGCGAAGATCCGCGACATTCACCAGCGGCTGGCCGCACTTGGCTCAGCGGCCGAACTCGAGGTGGATGGCGGTGTGAGCTACGAGACGGCGCCGATGATCGCGGCGGCCGGGGCCAGCGTCTTGGTGGCAGGGTCGTCGGTGTTCGGAGCGAAAGAGGGGATCGCCAAGGCGATCGCCGAGATCCGACGCCGGGCAGAGGCCGGCGCTGTGCGCTAGGGAATTGCGTCTGGCGCCGAGGTTGCGCATGACAAAGGGCTGCCCAACTGGGGCAGCCCATCTCATTCTCGTGCGGTGGTGCGGAGTAGGGCGACTCAGCCGCTCGAAGGCATGGTCAGCACGACCTTCATGCTCTCGACCGTGCGTGCGGCCTGAAAACCTTCAACCGCATTCTCCAGCGGGAAGCGGTGCGAAATGAGCTGCGGCAAGCGCACCCGCGGCAGCAAGCGCACAGCCTGGTGAAAGTCGGCGATCGTCGC
>DATEAT010000047.1:0-8315 GCA_035288225.1 Anaerolineales bacterium
CGGCACGCTGAGCGTTTCATTCGAGTTAACCCCGCCTGCGAGGGCGGGCTGAGCTAGGAGGATGAACGTGGATCGACAAGATGAATCTCGTGGTCCGGCGAATGGCGGCGCGAGCGAGTCGACACCTTATCAGCGCGGCCAATATATGCGCCGGCCGCGCGTGTGCCAGTTTTGCATCGACCAGATCCAAGTGATCGACTACAAACAGATCGATCTGCTGCGGCGCTACGTGATGGAGCGCGGCAAGATCCGCCCGCGGCGGCAGACCGGCACGTGTGCCAAGCATCAACGCGCCTTGGCCGTGTCGGTGAAGCGCGCCCGTCACCTGGCGCTGCTGGCTTTCGTCGAAGACTAGTCTGCGGCCCGCGCCCGAGGGCCCGGGCGCGCCGGCCGGTTGAGGAGCACTGCATGAAACCCAAGGCAGTCGGGAACCCGCGTGATCTGACGCGCAAACAGCGCGTGCACATGCGCCGCGACGACGTCCAGCGCCGCTGGGTGGTGATCGTAACGTCGCTCATTCTTTTCATCGTGTTGGCCATCGTCGGCGCGGGCCTGCTCGATCAGTACGTGCTCAAGCAACGCCAGCCGGTCGCCATCGTCGGCGGGGAGAAGGTAACCACACACCAGTTTCAGGTGGCCGCCCGCTATCGGCGCTTTCAACTCATCGGGCAGTACAACCAGACCCTCCAATTCGCATCCTTCCTGGGCGGCGATCCGAGCACCGACAGCTATATCCAGCAACAGCTTGCCTCCATCCAGGCGGAGCTGGCCGACAGCGAATCACTTGGGCAGACGGTGTTGGACTCGCTCATCAGCGATCGCCTGATCCGCCAGGAAGCCGCGCGCCGCGGGATTGTGGTGACCTCAGACGAGGTCGCGCGCGAGCTGCACGATGCCTTCGGCTTCTATCCTGAAGGTACGCCGACCTTGGCCGGGCCCACTCTCACCCTGCAACCGCCGACCAAGACTCCGGAGGTTTCGCCGACGCCGACGATCACGCTGACACCGACCGCCACCCCTGCGACGCCCGAACCCTCGCGTACACCGCTCCCCACCTCCACGCCTTACACGGCCGAGGGCTTCGACAAGGACTACCAGGCCTACTTGAGCGAGACGCGCAGCACCACCGGGATGAACGAGGCCGAATTCCTGGAGGTGATTGAATCGGTGCTCTACCGCCGCAAGCTGCAAGCCGCGCTCACCGGTGATCTGCCGCGCGAAGAAGACCAAGTCCACGCGCGCCACATCCTGGTTGGAACCGAGGGCGAAGCAGCCGCGCTCCGCGAACGCCTCACGAAGGGCGAGTCGTGGGACGCACTCGCGGCGCAATTCTCGCTCGATACGTCGAACAAAGACGCTGGCGGCGACTTGGGTTGGTTTGGCCGAGGTCAGATGGTGGGCGAGTTCGAGGCGGTTGCCTTTGCCCTCAAGCCGGGGGCCATCAGCGAGCCGGTGCAGACATCCTTTGGCTGGCACTTGATCAATGTTGTATCGCATCAGGTGCGCCCGCTGTCCCTTCAAGCCTACGACGATCTTCAGAATTCGTTCTTCGATAACTGGTTGGCCAGCGAGCGCGCCAAGACCGGCGCCGTCGAAACCTTCGAAATCTGGAAGGAACGCGTGCCGACGGAGCCTGTGCTGCCCAGCGCGTAGCGCGCATCCATAGAACTGTGCCTGCCGAACCGGAGTGATGCGGGTCGGCCGACATGAGCTTGTCAGCCATCTCCGAAGCTCCCGGGTTGCCCGGGAGCTTCTTCTCTTCCCGGCGCCCGCCTGCGCCAAGGACGGGTATGGCGTAGACTGTGGGTCCGGGCCCACGGGTGAAACCCCACCTTGAGCCTCTCCTGCATGGGGCCGCTTCGCACGAAGGAAGAGCACCAATGACCGCGACGGGTGAAACGACGAATCCCAAGCTCGACCTCAGGCGTCTGCCGCGCAACCTGTGGGCCGTCAGCCTCACCAGCATGTTCACCGACATCTCCTCGGAGATGATCTTCCATCTCTTGCCACTCTACCTCAGCAACGTGCTCGGCGCCCGCACGTCGGTCATCGGCCTGATCGAGGGGGTTTCCGAGACAACCTCTTCGCTCTCACGCATCCTCTCCGGGTGGGTGTCCGACCGCATGCGCAAGCGCAAAGCGCTGACTGTTCTCGGCTATAGCTTCTCGGCCGTGGCCAAGCCGCTCTTCCTGTTCGCCGCCACCTGGCCAATGGTCCTTGTGCTGCGCTTTGCGGACCGCCTGGGAAAGGGCATTCGCACCGCGCCGCGCGACGCGCTGGTCGCCGACAGCATCGCGCCCGAGCAGCGCGGAATGGCTTTCGGATTGCACCGCGCGGCCGATACGTTTGGCGCGCTGCTCGGCCTGGCGGTCGCCGCCTTCGTGGTGTACCGCACCGGCGCCGCCGCCACGCGGCTCGGGATCGCGACCTTTCACTGGGTGGTCGCGCTGAGCATTCTCCCGGCGGTTCTCGGCGTGCTCAGCCTGATCTTCATCGCGCGCGATCCCGCCCAGTCGCCTCGGCCAACCGGCGGCATAGATGCCGAGCAACCCGGGCGCCGCCTTCGCTTCAGCCCGCGCTTCTGGGGCTTCATCGCCACCGTCGGCCTGTTCACTCTCGGTAACTCATCCGATGCCTTCCTCGTATTGCGTGCGCAGGAACGAGGCCTGACCGTGCTGCAGGTCATGCTCATGCTCGTCACGTTCAACCTGGTCTACACCTTGGCCTCCGTGCCGGCGGGCATGCGCTCCGACAAGATCGGACGGTCACGTGTGATTCTTGGTGGATGGCTGGTCTACGCCCTGGTCTACGCCGGTTTTGGTTTTGCCCGTCAGGGGTGGCAGGTATGGGTGCTGATGAGCGTGTATGGTCTCTACTACGCGATGTTCGAAGGAACGTCGAAGGCCTTGGTGGCCGACCTCGTTCCGGTTGAGGCACGCGGCACAGCCTTCGGGGTGTACAATGCGGCCGTCGGAATGATGGCCTTGCCGGCCTCGCTCATCGCGGGCCTGCTGTGGCAAGGGGTCGGGTCGTGGGCCGGCTTCGGCGCCGCGGCGCCCTTTGGGTTCGGCGCGGCACTCGCGCTGGCAGCCGTGCTGCTCATGGGATTTGTCGTGCCTCGACTCAAGTCCACCACCTGAGTCGATAGGCGTTCGACGGGGAGGGGGGCCCTGTGACGCTGTTGGCATTGTGCCTGGGTTGGGTTGCGGGAATCGCAATCGAACCCAGTTTTGATTCTCCGCTGTGGGTGTGGCTCACAGCAGGCACGGCGCTCACTGCAGCCGGCCTCTTCGCTGTGAGAGGTCGGGCGCGCTGGACCCTATTGACAGCGGCAGCTTTCGCATTCGGTGCCGCGCGCATGCGTGCGACGGCTCCTCTGCCGGGGCCGTCCTTCATTGGATACTATGTGGATGCGCAGCGGCAGGTCACCCTGAGCGGGAGGGTGGCCGGCGACCCGCTGCTTCGCCCCGATGGCATCCAATTCCCGCTGGTGGTTGACCGGTTGCTGGCCCCGGCGGGCGAGGTTGAAACGCCGCGCGGCCTGGTGCTGGTGCGCATGCCCCGCCCTGCGCCGATATCCGCGCTCGATGCATTGGAATTCGAATACGGCGATACGCTCATCCTGCGCGGCGCGCTGACCGCACCGGAGCATGACAAGGATTTCGACTATGCAGCATACCTCGCGCACCACGGGGTCTACGCGCTGCTCGAACGTCCGCACGTGTTGCACCACAGCGCACCGCAAACCGCTTCGCCGCGCGCCCGTATCTATCGCTTCCGCCACCGCGCGTACGCTGCCCTCGTCGGGCTGATGCCGGCGCCCGAACGCGAGGTGATGGCGGGCATCCTTCTGGGAATCGAGAGCGGCATCCCCGAGGCCACGCGCGAAGCCTTCAATGCAACCGGCACGACCCACATCATTGCGATCTCCGGCTTCAATATCTCGATTATTGCCGGCGCGTTGCTCGGCTTCACGCGCCGCGTGCCGCGCCGCTGGCCGGGATGGATCGTAGCGGTGGCGGGGGTCGGCCTGTACACCGTGCTGGTCGGGGCCGCGCCATCGGTCGTGCGTGCGGCCATCATGGGCAGCCTGGGAATCCTGGCGCGGCAGATCGGGCGGCGCACCTTCGCCCTGGGTGCGCTCGCGTTGAGTGCCGCGATCATGACGGCCGCCAGCCCGGGGGCGCTATGGGATTCTGGATTTCAGCTTTCGTTCGCCGCGACCTTTGGGCTGGTGGCGTATGCCGATCCGATGCAATCTTGGGCCGAGCGCCGCCTGACCGCACGCCTGGGTCCTGCACGCGCACGGCAAGTGGCGCTCGGCCTCTCCGAGTACCTGTTGCTCACATTGGCGGCGCAGATGACGACGCTGCCGCTCATCCTGCTCAACTTCGGCCGCCTCTCACTGGCCTCGTTGTTCGTGAACCCTCTGATCCTTCCTGCGCAGCCGATGGTGATGGTGTTGGGCGCCGCGGCGACCCTCGGCGCACTCGCCTGGCCGTGGCTGGGCCGCGTTCTGGGAATGGCCGCCTGGGTGCCGATGGCATACACCACGCGCCTGGTCGAGTGGTTTGCGGGCATGCCCTGGGCTGCCCAACCGATCGCTGGCTTCACTCCCGCCGCGGCAGCCGGTATGTACGCCGCGCTGGGCTTGGTGAGCCTCGCCGTCGCTCGCGGCGGCGGAGGCGTTGGGCGCATGGTTGAGAGCGGCCGCGCGAAATATTCCACGGCGGCGCTGGGCGCCCTTGCCTTGAGCGCCGTCTTGACGTGGCAGTGGGCGTTGGCTCTCCCCGATGGACGATTGCACCTGCGTCTGTTGTCTGTCGATGGCGGCGAAGCCCTGCTGCTGACGACGCCCTCTCGGCGAAAAATCCTGATCAACGCGGGACCGAACCCGCAGGCGCTGGCGGTTGCGCTTGCCCGGGAGATGCCGCTGGGTGGCGGCACGTTCGATTGGGTGATCCTGGCCTCTACCGACGAGGAGGGCAACGGCGGGCTGAGTGAGGTCATCACACGACACAAGGTGTTGCGCGTTGCGGCCGCGCAGGGCGTGGCGGAGGCCTCGCCCTCCGCCGCGGCGTTTCTCCATGCGTGCGCCGAGCGCGCGGTCCCCATCGAGACGGTTCGCGCAGGATCGCGGTTCGACCTCGGCCAGGGCGCTGAACTCATTGTGCTGGGTGAAACCGATCGTGGATTACTGATTCGAGTGGTCTTTGGCCGCGCCCGCTTCGTCTTGCCCCTGGGAGTCGACCCCGGTTTGCTGCAGACGCAGGTGGATCGAGGCTACGTTGCGCCGGCTCAGGTCTTGTTGCTGGGTGAGGGGGGGTACTCGGCAGTCAATTCGCCGCCGTGGGTCGAGGCGGTGGATCCATGGGTGGCGCTGCTTTCCACCGGCCTGCAATCATCGAGCCGCCCTTCGCTGGAGGTTCTGCAATCTCTCCAAGCACGTCTACTCTTGCGGACCGATGTGCACGGTTGGATCGACGTCGCCACCGACGGCGAGAATCTGTGGGTCCGCAGCGAACGCTGAATCCTCGGGGAGGCCACGTTCCCGATTCGCATCTCTCCTCGCAAGAGAAGTACAAGGCAATCAACTTCCCCTCCAACGCAGGACTATCTACAATTGAGACATGCGGCGACGCCGAACGGTTCGCGGAAGCTGGGATCTCTTGTGGCTCGGGTTCGGGGCGACCGCAGCGATTGGCCTGGCCGCCCTGACGACGGGCGTCGACCCACAAGCAGTGAGGGCTTCGGCCACCGCCGCGGGGGCAGTCGAGGGATGCGCGGTGCTCCCCGCCAATAGCATTTGGAACACGCGCGTCGATCGCCTGCCGGTCGACGCGAATTCCGATGCCTACATCGCCACGATTGGCGCAAGCGGCACCGTTCACCCCGATTTCGGATCCGGCGAATGGGACGGCGGCCCGATCGGTATTCCGTTTACCACCGTTCCTGGAGCGCAGGTCCGAGTCCAGGTGACCTTCTACTACGACGACGAGAGCGATCCGGGCCCATATCCCATTCCGCCGGATGCGCCGATCGAGGGAGGGCCGGCCAGTGACGGTGACCGGCACGTGCTGGTCGTCGACCGCGACGCGTGCGTCCTTTACGAGCTGTACGACGCCTGGCCCCAGCTTGATGGGTCATGGAATGCGGGCTCGGGTGCCGTGTACGATTTGAATTCGAATGCCTTGCGCCAGGCGGGGTGGACCTCGGCCGATGCCGCCGGGCTGCCCATCCTGCCGGGCCTGGTGCGCTACGAGGAAGTGGCCGCAGGTCACATTGACCATGCCCTGCGTTTCACGGCCCCCGAGACACGCGATGAATACACGTGGCCGGCACGGCACTTCGCATCAGACCAGTCGGAGCCTGAGTATCCGCCGATGGGTCAGCGATTTCGATTGAAGCCGGATTTCGACATTTCGGGGTTCGAGCCGGAGGTGCAAGTCATTCTGCGCGCGCTCAAATCCTACGGCATGATGCTCGCCGACAACGGCTCCGCCTGGTTCATCTCCGGCGCGCCGGACGAACGCTGGGATAACGACGCCTTGCATCAACTCCACCAGGTGCCGGGCTCGGCCTTTGAAGCGGTAGATGTGACGAGTCTGATGATTGATCCCGACTCCGGCGCTGCGCGTCAGCTCGGTTCCTGGCTCTACTTGCCGCTGCTTGCCCGCTGAGCCGACGCGCAAGAAGCCTTCTCAAAGAAGTCCCCCTCGGTCATGGTCGGCTATGCGAGAGCTTCCGCATTCATTGGAGGTTGCTTGTGATCGCGGCAGCCGCGCGTTCGCCAGCGGGTGGAGCCGGGCCGTCGCCGATGCGAGCCCCACTGGCCGATGCCACACAGCGCCCGCTCTGCATATCATCCCCTGACAGGCAAGATACAACGACTCTGTTCACCCCAGCAAAGAGATTTGCGATAGTGCGATGTGGCGAAGCCAAGAACAAGCAGATGGAGGGAGGTGTCCGTATAATAGGGGTTTGGCGCAGCTCTGTGCGACGCTTGCTGGGAGAATTGCTGATGACAATCATGTCGATCCGAGGAGTTCCCCTGTTCGTGAAGGTCGTCGGACGCGGATACCCATTGGTGATCATGCATGGCGGGCCGGGCGCCGATCACACCAGCTTGATGTCTTTGCGGCCTTGCGCAGATCAGTTCACCCTCATCTTCTATGACCATCGCTGCAATGGCCGCTCCATGGGGGCCGACATCTCATCCTTTACATGGGAGAACCTTGCCGCGGATGCGGACGCGCTCCGTCAGGCGCTGGGCTTCGAGGAGTGGGGGGTGCTCGGGCATTCCCTTGGCGGGATGGTAGCCTTGGAGTATGCGCTCCGCTATCCCGAACACCTGTCGCACCTGGTGCTCCTGGATACGTGCGGCGACCTCCGCTGGGCGCAGGAGAAGGCGCCAGAGCTTCTGGCGCAACGAGGGTACAGTCAGGATACGGTGAAGCTGGCCCGGCGATTCCTCAATGGGCAGATTGCGCCCAACGAAATGATGCCAGCCTTGATGAAGCTCGCAAGTGCATACTACCCCCACAAGCTCAGCCCCTTGCGGCTGGTACAGCTACTGGCCTCAGGCCTCGGCTCGAAAACTCGACCCGAGGCGCTCATCTTCGGGTACGGTCACTCGCTCAGAGGCTGGACGGTGATGGATCGGCTCGGCGAGATCAAAGTTCGCACGCTGGTCATGGCGGGCCGTGACGACTTTCAGTTCCCGCCGGAACATCAAGCGGAACTAGTAGCCGGGATAGCCGGTGCACGCCTAGAGATCATCGAGCGCGCCGGTCACAACGCGCACCAGGAGCGGCCGGCTGAAGTTATCAAGGCGGTCAAGGACTTTATGGCCGCCGGCACTCCAAGCCGCTCCTAACCACTCAACGGGGGCGATCAGGCCAGCCCGCCCTTTGGCTCTCATGCGATACTTGCGTGGGGCTGGGCGGTTTGTATGGCTGCCGCCAGGCCAGCGCAGCAGAAACGAAAGGCCAATTCTTGGGAAAGCGGAAGCCACACCTCTTCAGAGAACCAAGCCGACCGCCGTCGGCTGGTTTTCAGTCCACGCAAGAGTACCTCTTGGCTTTTGTAGCCGAGAGTCCAATCTCAAGGACAGTTACCGAGTGTTACGCTAGACACAAGAAGGACAACCTATGAACATGAAGAAGCTCCTTGTTGGAGCGTTGGGTGTCGGTGCCGTGCTTGCCGTAACCAGCAGGCTCCTTGCTAAGCGCGCTTCGGCAAAGCCGGTCACCAAGAGTGCTTCCTTTGACGCGATCGACGCTTACGTCGAAGAGCAGATGCGCCGTCTGAAGATG
>DATEAT010000048.1:0-3827 GCA_035288225.1 Anaerolineales bacterium
CTTGGGCACGACAGCTTCTTTGTCTTCCTCAACCTGCACACCAACCAGGTCAATGTCCTGTATCGGCGCCGCGAGGGGACTTTCGGGTTGATCGAGACCAGTTCCCGTTAGGGCGGCCGCGCATGGCACGCACGAGCCCGCCGGCACCACGCCGGCGGGCTCTTCTGTTATTTCCCCTGGGAGACCACGGAAGAAGCGCGGCCGGTCCTCACCCCATCTCCGCCACACCCCGGCCTGTCAAAGTCGGCCTCGCGGCGGAGAGGCCCACAGGGCTTTTGCACAAGGGGCAGGGGGTGAGGTGGGCATTCTTCGGTTAATTCCTCGAGGCCAGCTGCTAAGAGCCGAGGTTGAGCCCCCAGCGTTCGCGCACCAGGCGCTCGGCCGGGGCGAACAGCAGCCGGTCGACGGTAAGGCCCAGAACAACGATGACCAGCATGACCGCCATGACCCGGCCCATATCGTTGAGCTCGCGCCCGAGGGTGAGCAACTGCCCCAACCCGAGGCTGACATACAGGAGCTCACCGGCCATGAGTGATCGCCAGGCAAATGACCAACCCAGTTTCATGCCGGTGATGATGGCGGGCAGGGCGGCGGGCAGGATCACCCGCAAGTAGAGCGGCCAGCCCTCGGCGCCCATGGTGCGCGCCGCCCGCAGGTAAAGAGGGGGTGTGTTGCGCACGCCGTCCGCCGCCGAAAGGCAGATCGAAAGCACGGCGCCCATCACTACCACGAAGAGGATGGCCCTCTCCGACAGCCCGAACCACAGAATGGCCAGCGGCAGCCAGCATATGCTCGGCAGCGCCTGCAAACCGAGGACGACTGTCCCCACCGTTTCTTGGAGCAGCCGCACGCGCCCGATGAGCAAGCCGAGGGGCACGCCCACGACCAGGGAGATGGCGTAGCCGATGAGGATGCGGCGCAGGCTGACCAGGATGGCCAGCGGGAAGCTGCCGTCGGCGAACCCCAAACCCAGCGAGGTGGCTACACTCCAACTGGAGGGGAAGAGGTACGGCGGCCACAAATGAAGGCTGTAGAGCGCCTGCCAACCGAGGAGCAAGGCGAGGAAGAAGAGCAGCCTAGCGCGCCAGCCGGTCATAGCCCGCCTCCTCCTCAGCCCGCAGGACTTCCTCGCGCAGGTCGGCCAGAACCTCCTGGGCGGCATCCACCAGCGCGTAGTCTTCAATGTGCCGTGGGCGAGGAATGCGCACAGGGTACTCGTGTTTGATCTGGCCCGGGCGCGCCGACATGAGCAGCACCCGCGTGCCCAGCACCAGTGCCTCGCGGACGTTGTGAGTCACAAAGAGGATGGTGGTCCCTGTTTGGGCCCAGATGCTTTGCAGTTCGGCGTGCAGGGTGTCGCGCGATTGCGCATCCAGCGCCGCAAAAGGCTCGTCCATGAGCAGCACCTGCGGGTTGAGGGCCAGAGCCCGCGCCAGGGCCACGCGCTGCTTCATCCCACCGGATATCTCGTGGATGTAGACCCGCTCGAAGCCGCGCATGCCCACCAACTGCAGGTACTCCTCCACGCGGCGTGCGCGTTCGCGCGGGGAAAGAGAAAGCAGGCGCAGGCCAAACTCCACGTTGCTGCGAACGGTCAGCCAGGGGAAGAGCGCGGCTTCCTGGAAGATGACCACCCGCTCGCGCCCCGGGGCGAGAACGGGTGCGCCGTCCATGCGCACCTCGCCCTGCGTCGGGCGCTCCAGCCCGGCGATGACGTTGAGCAGGGTGGATTTGCCGCAGCCCGAGGGACCGAGCACGCACACGAACTCGCCCGGCTCAACGTTGAAGGTGACCCCGCCCAAGGCCTCCGTGGTCCGGCGGCGCGTGGCGAACACCTTGCGAATCCCGACCACTTCGAGCTTGGGGTTCACGGCGAATCCTGCGCCTCGACCGCGGGTAATCCCCGCCCCACCAGCACCTCGTTGAGCAATGCAAGATCGGCCAGCCCCGCGAGGAGAGGTGGTTCGGTGAGGTAGCCCACCGCGTAAGCGTGCTCGGCGGAGCCGAGAATGGTCGAGTACAGCGGGTCATATGTCGGCTCAAGCCTCGACCAGGCCTGGCTCAACACCTCCGGCGGCAGCGCCTTTCCGGTGAGGCGTTCGATCTCCCGGTTGACGATGGCGGTGGCCTGCGAGGGATGCTCGCGCTCCCACAGCGTGATGGCCACGTGGGCAGAGAGCCAGGCGCGCACCGCCTCGGGGTGCGCCTCGAGGAAGGGCGTTGCGACAATGACCACCGCGGTGGAGAATTGACCGCCCGGCCACAATTCACGCTCGTCGATAAGCAAGGCGCCGCCGCCCTCGACGATGAGGCGGCTGGTCCAAGGCTCGGGCACCCAGGCGCCGTCGATCTGGCCGAGGCGCATGAGGTCCAGGATCTGTGGATTCTCAACAGGCACGACTTCAACCGTACCGCCCTTTTCGGCCGACTTCAAGCCGTGCTCGATGAGGTAAGCGCGAAGGGCAATATCCTGGGTGTTGCCGAGTTGTGGAGAGGCGATCTTCGCGCCCTCGAAATCGGAGGCCGCCAGGCGGCTTCCAGCTCGCGCGACCAGGCCCGCCCCGCCGCTGGTGGCGCCGGCAATCACACGCAGAGCGACGCCCTGGCTGCGCACAAAGCCGTTGATCGCGGGGTTGGGTCCGATGTAGGCCAGGTCGATCTGCCCGGCGAACAAGGCTTCGATCACCGACGGGCCGGCGTTGAATTGAGTGGGTACCAGGGTATAGCCCGGGCCGAGCGCCGTGGCGAAATCTCCGCGCGCCAGGCCGATCAGAGCCTGGCTGTGGGTGATGTTGGGGAAGTAGCCGACACGGACCTCAACCGGGGAGGGGGTTTTGGAAAGCGCGGAGGATGTCTGGCAACCGGAAAGAAGCGCCAGACCGATGCCCACAGCGACGGCTGGCGCGAGCCCGCCGCGGATTGAGGACGTGCGCCGGGTCATGGGTCAACTTCCTCATGCAAACTCAAGTTGCAGCTGCGTTTGTTCGATTGGGATTATACCCGCGGGCTGCTTCAGGCGCGGCGATAGGACTGCCGCACGCGCGTCCTTTCCACAACTGGAGGGCCCCAATCCCAATGTCGTCTCGGCCGATCCCGGGAAAGGCGACCTCGCAAGGGTATAATTCGCCTCATGGACGCGAAGCGGGCCGCCGCGCGCATTGCGCAACTGCGGGAAGAGATCAACCTCCACAACCATCGCTATCACGTCCTCGATTCGCCCATCATCGGCGACAGCGAATACGACAAGCTCTTGGCCGAGCTGCGCGCGCTGGAGACGGACCACCCGCAGCTCGTGACGCCCGATTCGCCGACCCGCCGAGTGGGTGGCGCGCCCGTCGAACGATTCTCGCGAGTTGAGCATCCGGCCCCGATTCTCAGCCTGGGCAATGCGTTCACCGCGGACGAAGTGCGCGCCTGGGAGGAGCGGCTGCGCAAGCTGGAGCCACGCGTGGCCGAGGCACCTCTCGTGGTGGAACCCAAGATCGATGGGCTGACGGTCGTCCTGCATTACCAGCAAGGCCTGTTTGTGTTGGGCGCGACTCGCGGCGACGGGCAGGTGGGTGAGGATGTGACGGCCAATTTGCGCACGCTGCGCTCGCTGCCGCTGCGCATCCCGGTTGACCCGCGTTCCAAACGCGCTGCGCCGAGCCGGCTTGTTGTGCGCGGCGAAGCCTTCTATCCGCTCGAGGAATTTGAGGCGCTCAATGCGCGCCAGGCGGCGGCCGGCGAGAAGGTGTTCGTCAACCCGCGCAACGCGGCCTCCGGCGCGCTGCGGCAACTCGATCCACGGCTGACCGCGGCGCGCCCGCTCGACCTTCTGTGCTACG